>USBO01000023.1 GCA_900552955.1 uncultured Alistipes sp. | reverse complement strand
CACGGTACGGCTCTCTGGCCAACGTGTATCCCTCGACCAGCGGCGCCTTGAAGACGTAGGAGCGACGCCCGTTCTCGGACATGATGACCGACAGGTGCTCGCTGTACTCGGTCATCAGCGTTTCGTCGCCGCCGCCCGACGTCGCGGCGGGGGGATCGCACGCGAATAGCAAGATAGCACTCCCCGCAAGGAGGAGTGCTACCCGAACGTATCGTCCGATCAGACGGCCCATCTTCGCAGCCGACAGATTAGCGGATGCAACGAACCGTCGTTGCGATGCCGTTCACGACATAGCGCTGACCGACCTGCACCTCGTTGAAGAAGCACTCCTCCTTCGAAGGCCATGCGCTGCGGAAGGCAGCCATCATTTTGGTCGCGGTCTCTTTCAGATCGGGGTCGTCGAGCAACTGAGCGGCCTTCTCCATCGTGTCGTAAGCCACCCAGTACATCGCCTGCGTCGAGAAGCTGGCTCCCGAAGCCTGCGCGCCGTAGCACTGCGCCAGCACGAAATAGGCCATGCCGTCCTCGGGATCGAGCGCCTGCGCCTCGAGCGCAGCCTTGCGCGCCTCGGCGTAGTTCTTCACGGCGAGCTGCACGACGCCGATGCGCACGAGCAGTTTCTCCTTCTCCGCATCGTCGGTCTCCACGGCCAGCGCCTCGGTCAGGTACTTGATGGCCTTGTCGTACTGCTGCTTGTTCTGGAAAGCCTGTGCGAGGAACAGCGCGGTTTCGGCCGACGGCTTCACCTCGTAGTATTTCTCGGCCGTGGCCAGGTAGAACTCGCTGTCGCACTTGGCGCGCGTCATCAGATCGACGGCCTGCGCCAGCACAGCAGGATCGTAGCCGCTGGCGGGAATCTTCTCCTTGAACATCGCCTCCAGATTCTCGCACGAAGCGACGCCCGACAGACCGAAACACTTGTCGAACTGATCCTTATACTCGGCATTCTTGCCCGTCGCACCGTCGAACACGGGCGACAGACGGTCGTACTCGGCGATGATCTCCTCGGGCGAACCCTCGCCGTCCTCCTTATAGTAGTCGGTGAGCTGCTTGAAATAGATCGCAGCCAGCTCGGGGTCGCGCTCGGCCTCCATCGCCTCGCGGAACAACTCCAGCACCCGTTCGTGGTCGAGCGGATTGTAGACCAGGAAGTCGCGCGCCTTGCGGTCGAGGATGTAGGCCCTGCCGCGGGTCGCGTGATCGCCGAAATGCTCGATGCGCAGATCGTAGAGCAGCATCAGCGAGTCGATGTAGGTCTTCTTCTCGGCGACGCTCTTGGCGCGGGCGATCTTGTTCTTCATCACCGTGGCGCCTTTGGCGTAGATGTTCTCCGACGCCTTGGGACACTTGTCCAGCAACTGCTTGAGGTATCCCGAAGCAGTCTGGAAATCCTGATTGCCGACCGACTCATTGAAAAAGTTGAGCAAATAAATGTTGTCTTTCCGTTCCTCGGGCGTTGCGCCGTATTTGCCGTACTTCGCATCGTCGCTGAAATCCTGGGCCATCGCCGCAACACCGGCGAAAGCCAACGCTACAGAGAGCAGAATCTTCACGCTTTTCATCTTCACTATTCTTAATATAATTTTGTCAAGTTGTCAATCGTATTTGTAACGCACGAACCACGAATCCTCGCCGAAGAGCGTCAGTCCGAGCGAGAATTTCACGTACCGCTGCCGCACCAGGCCGATCTGCCGATTGTCGATCCGAAGCGGCGAATCGTTGCCGCGCTGTCCGAACTCGACACCAAAATCGACGCTCGAACGGCCCAAAAACCGAACCGGAATGCCGAAACCGGCCGTCACGGCATACTGCGGCAGGGTCTTTCCCCCGAACGTCTGATAATACGTTCCGTAGCGGAATCCCACCCGGTAAGACCACCGCTTGAGGTAGTTGCGAATGTCCATCCGGTTGGGCGTGTACTCGAAGCCCGCCTTGATGGTGCTCGTGTTTCTGTAGGCGACATCGACCGCTCCGGGGATCGGCCGCGGCGACTCGTTGCGCTCCCAGTTCTGATAGACGTAGTCGAGCCCCGCCGCAATTTTGGCATTCTGATAGTAGAGGCCCACGCCCGCCTGAACGGGGAGTTTGAGCGCCATGCGCGTCGTATCCCCGCGCACGGGCGTACCGTAAATGTCGCCCGTGATGATCGAACTGTTCACCGAGGGGCGCAGGTTGCCTCCCATGTCGTAGGTCGCACCCAGCGTCAGCAACTGCCGCTCGGACTGGATCAGATCGACCTGCACGCCCGCCTGCATCTTGACGCGCGAGACGACATAGGAGTCGGTTCCCGTCACCGTGTTGACCGAACCGCCGGCAATGATGTTGTTCGTCACGTCCGTCTGATACGTCCGCTCGATGTCGCCCCAGTAGTACTGTGCGGCGATGCCGATCGAGAAACGCTTGGCCACCTCCCAGCCGATGCCCAGCTTCACCTCCGTCAGGTCGCCCTCGCCGGCATAGAGATATTGCACGCGGCCGATGTTGCCCCATACGTCGTCGCTCTGATCGTCGGCCGAGACACGGTAACCGACGCTGCTGTAAGGCGTCAGACTGAATCCCAGACCGAGTCGCTTGGCCAGCGGCAGCTGGAAGGCGATGTCGTGGAAATTGAAGGGGTTGTAGCTCGTGCGCGACACGGACTGCCCGCCGTCGCCGTATTTCTGCTGACGGTTGTAGAAGTTGACACCCTCCACGCCGAAATCGAAGAGAAAACCCTGACGGGGCGTCATGCTGTAGGCCGCCGGATTGAGCGGGTTGACCATCAGCGTGCTGCGCATTCCGAGCCCCACGCCGCCCATCGACCGCTGAGCCACGATGCCGGGCGTCTGCAATTCGCCGACACCGTACATCGAATAGGGTGAAAAGGCATTGATACTGCTTGTCTGAGCCATCGCCGAAACCGGCAGGACCAGCATCGCAACAGCAGCCAGTCCATACTTTAATCTCTTCACTATCATTCGCTTTAGCATTCGGCGTTAAACTCCAAAATCCGATTCAGACCCAAGAAAACGAGTTCACAGTCTGCAAATATCGCATTTTTAATTCGTTTCGCAAAGTTTTTTGCGGCGCCGCCCGTAAAAATTACGCAAATATCCGCATTTTGACGGCGGAAGCGCCCGATGTATCCCTCGATCTCGAAAGCGATGCCGTTCATCACGCCCTGTTCGATGCACGACTGCGTCGTCGTCCCGTAGAGGCGCTCCTCGTCGGTCTCGCCGCACAGCGGAAGGCGGGCCGTGAAGCGGTGCAGCGCCTCGAACCGCATCCGCATTCCGGGCGAGATCGCCCCGCCGCGGTAGGTGCCGTCGCCCGAAACATAATCCACCGTGATGGCCGTACCGAAATCGACGACCAGCGCATCGCGCCCCGCGGCGACCAGCGACGCCCCCACAGCCGCCGCCAAGCGGTCGGCGCCCAGCGTCGCAGGCGTCCCGTAGGCATTGCGGATCGGCACCGGCGTGGCAGGCGTGAACTCCAGGCAGCGGACGGCCCGTTCGCGCAGCATCCGCACCAGCGGAGCGGCGCATCCGCCCGTCGAGGCGACGATGGCGCGGTCGACGGCCGGCCAGCGCTCCAGCAGATCGTCGAGCGCCCGGGCGTCGCACGTCTCGACGAGCAGCCTCCCGACGATTGCGCCCCCGTCGAAAACAGCCATTTTAATCAGCGTATTGCCGATGTCGATCGTCAGGTTCACTCGTCCGGATTTTTACAACGATTTCAGCACCTCCCATGCGCACGCGACGCCGGTCACCCCTCTAACGGTCATCGCCAGACGGTTATTGTGCTGTTTGAGGACAAATTTGTCGGGCCGCTGCGTCACGCGGCGCAGCAGCTCGGAGAAGACCTCGCTCTTGTAGAAAGGCGACGCCGCGTCGCCCACGAAATGGACGATCATCAGCCCGTTCTTCACCTTCACACGCTCCATGCCCAGCCGCACTGCCTCCCAGCGCAGGCGCACCACGTCGAGCAGCTCCTTCGCCGCCGGAGGCAACGCCCCGAAACGGTCGGCGAGCCGCTGTTCGAAGCGTTGCAGCTCCTCCTCGCTGCGCATCGCGTCCAGCTCGCGGTAGAGGCGGAGTTTCTCGGCCGTCTGGCTCACGTAGGCGTCGGGCAGTTCGGCGTCGACCTCGACCTCGATGGCCGCATCCTCCACGTAGCGCAACTGCTCCACGACCTCCTGCTCGCGGTCGCTCAGCCCCGCCACGTCCAGCCCCTCGGCCCGCAGCTCGGCCACCGCCTCGCGCATGATCTTCTGGTAGGTTTCGAACCCGATGTCAGCGACGAACCCGCTCTGCTCGGCCCCCAGCAGGTTGCCCGCGCCGCGGATGTCGAGATCCTGCATGGCGATATTGAATCCCGACCCCAGATCCGAGAACTCCTCGATGGCGCGCAGGCGCCGCCGTGCGTCGTCGCCCAGTAGTTCGTCGGGCGGCGAGAGCAGATAGCAGTAGGCCTTGCGATCCGACCGCCCCACACGGCCGCGCAACTGATGCAGGTCGCCGAGGCCGTAGCGGTGCGCATCGTCGACGATGATCGTGTTGGCGTTGGGGATGTCGATGCCGTTCTCGACGATCGTCGTCGAGACCAGCACGTCGTACTCGCCGTAGATGAAGTCCATGATGAGCCGTTCGAGCTGCTCGGGCGGCATCTTGCCGTGGCCGATCCCCACGCGCGCCTTGGGGCAGACGCGGGTGACCATCCCCGCGACGGTCTGAAGATCCTCCACGCGGTTGTGGACGAAGTAGACCTGTCCGCCGCGCGCCAGCTCCGCCTCGACCGCATCGCGGACGATCTCCTCCGAGAAGAGATGCGACTCGGTGACGATCGGCTGGCGGTTGGGCGGCGGCGTCGAGATGACCGACAGGTCGCGCGACCCCATGAGCGAGAATTGCAGCGTCCGCGGGATCGGCGTCGCGGTGAGCGTCAGCGTATCCACGCTCACGCTCAGTTGCGTGAGCTTCTCCTTGGCCGCCACGCCGAACTTCTGCTCCTCGTCGATGATGAGCAGCCCCAGATCGTGGAAGCGCACGTTCTTGCCCAGTATCTTATGCGTGCCGATGAGGATGTCGATGCGGCCGGCCTCCAGATCGGCCGCGATCTGTTTGGCCTCCCTGGCCGTCTTGGTGCGGTTGAGGTACTCGACCCGCACCGGAAAGTCGCGCAGCCGCTCCATGAACGAACGGTAGTGCTGCAACGCCAGAATCGTCGTGGGCACCAGCACGGCCACCTGTTTGCCGTCGCAGGCCGCTTTGAACGCGGCGCGGATGGCCACCTCGGTCTTGCCGAAGCCCACGTCGCCGCAGACGAGCCGGTCCATCGGCTCGGCCGCCTCCATGTCGCGCTTGACGGCCTCGATGGCCGCCTGCTGATCGGGCGTCTCCTCGTAGCGGAACGACGCTTCGAGTTCGTGTTGCAGATAGCCGTCCGCCGAGAAGGCGAAGCCCGGCGACGCCTTGCGCTTGGCATAGAGCGCAATCAGCTCGCGCGAAATGTCCTTGACGGCCTTCTTGGTGGCCGCCTTGAGCTTCTGCCATGCGCCGCTGCCCAGCTTGTAGACCTTGGGCGGCTCGCCGTCGCCGCTCTTGTAACGCGAGATGCGGTGCAGCGAGTGGACGTTGACGAAGAGCACGTCGCCGTCGCGGTAGACCAGCTTGATCGCCTCGTGCGTGCGGCCGTTCTCGTTGATTTTGACCAGTCCGCCGAAGCGCCCCACGCCGTGGTCGATGTGCACCACGTAGTCGCCCGGTCTGAGCCGGTTCAGTTCGGCGACGGTCATCTGCTCATCGCGGCGGATCTCGCCGTTGATGCGGTAGCGCTGGTAGCGGTCGAAGAGCTGATGGTCGGTGTAGCAGCAGAAGCGGAGCGTGTGGTCGACGAAGCCCTCATGCAGCGTGAGCGACACCGGAGTGAAGGCCACGCCGCTGCGGCCGATCTGGTGGAAGATGTTCTGCAGGCGTTCGACCTGCGCCTTGTTCTGCGATAATATATAGGTGCGGTAGCCCTTCTCGGCCGAGGCCGCCAGATCGTCGGCCAGCAGCTCGAAATTCTTGTTGAATGAGGGCTGCGGCGCGGTGCGGAACTCCACCACGGCCGTCGCGGGCCGTTCAGCCAGCGTATCGCGCGCGGTCAGCAGACGCCGGCACGCCAGCGCGTCGAGCAACTGCCGGCGGCTGGTCAGCACACCGTCCACGCCGGCGGGATCGTCCGCCTCGGCCAGTGCCCGCCGCCGCAGGTCGTCCACGCGCCGCAGGACGTAGTCCGCATCGAAGAACCAGTAACAGACGTCGCCCGCCGCCTCGACGAACGACACCCGCTCCTCGGCGCGCGCATTGAGGTTGGGGATGATCTTCGCCTGCTGCAACCTGTCCTGCGACAACTGGCTCGAGATGTTGAAGCGCCGGATCGAGTCGACTTCCTCGTCGAAAAAGTCGAAGCGGTAGGGCAGGCTCTCGACATAGGAGAAGACGTCGACGATCCCGCCGCGCTGCGAAAACTGCCCGGGCTCGTAGACGAAATCGACCCGTTGGAATCCGCTCTCCTCCAGCCACTCGACCAGGTCCGAGGGACGCAGGCGGTCGCCCGCCCGCACCGTCATCGTCTCGCGCCGCAGCGCCTCCCCATCGACGACCCGCTCGGCCAGCGCCTCGGGGTAGGTGCAGAGCGCCAGATACCCCGCCGGCGGCGTCCGCAGCGCATTGAGCGCCGCCGTACGCTGCACGACGCCCTGGGCGTCCTCGGCACCGTAGACGACCGACCGTTTGTAGGACGACGGGAAGAAGAGCACCCGCTGCTCGTCCAACAGTCCATAGAGGTCGTTCAACAGATAGGCGGCCGCATCGCGGTCGTCGGCCACGAAGACGTGTACGCCGCCCGTGCGGCGGACCGTCGCCGCAGCATACAGCGAAAAAGCCCCGCCGACCAACTCCCTGAGATGGACGGTGGCGCTTTCCGTACGGTATTCACGGCACAGGCGCTGGAGGTTCTTCGACCCCTCGACGAGTGCCAGCATCTGCTCGCTCGCAGTCAAAGATTTCGATTTTTAAATTTCAATTCAAAGCAGTTGTTTGCCCCGCTTGTCGTAAAAACGTGCGTCGACGATCCCGACACTCTGATCCTCGGTGATGTGCAGCCACACCTTGTAGCGCCACATCCAGCGCAGGCGCAGCGACCACAGCCCGCGGTGCACGAAAGCCGACACGTAGGGGCTGACCTTCAGCTTGAGGTATTTGCAGCCGCGGTCGATGGTCAGATACGAGATGTTGTTCTCGATCTTCTTGTCGAGCAGAATCGTCGGCTCGATCTTGCCCGTGCCGCCGCACGTGGGACAGATGTCCTTCACCTCCTCGACCGCCACGGGGCGCACGCGCTGACGCGTGATCTGCATCAGGCCGAACTTCGTGAGCGGGAGGATCGTATGCTTGGCCTTGTCGGTGGCCATCAGCTTGTTCATTTCATCGTAGAGCGTCTGGCGGTTGACCGCCTTGTGCAGATCGATGAAGTCGATGATGACGATGCCGCCCAGATCGCGCAGACGGAGCTGGCGGGCGATTTCGCGCGCCGCAGCCAGGTTGACGTCCAGCGCCGTCTGCTCCTGATCGTCCTCGGCCTTGGTGCGGTTGCCCGAGTTGACGTCGATGACGTTCATCGCCTCGGTATGTTCGATGATGAGATAGGCGCCGCGCTTAAGCGAAACGTATTTGGCGAAGAGCGACTTGATCTGCTTCGAAATGTCGAAGTTGTCGAAGATCGGCACCTTGCCCCTGTAGAGCTTGACGATCTTCTCCTTCTCGGGCGCGATGACGCGGATATAGTTGCGGATCTCGTTGAACATCTCCTCGTCGTCGACCGTGATTTGCGAGAACGACGAGTCGAGCGAGTCGCGGATGATGGTGTTGGCACGGTTCTGCTCGCTGAGCAGCAGCGCCGGAGCGGTCGATTTCTTGACGTTCTGCAAGGCCGTGTGCCACTTGTCGACCAGCGAACGGATGTCGTGTTCCACGTCGGCGTCCGAGGCGTTCATGGCCGCCGTGCGGATGATGACGCCGAAGTTCTTGGGCAGCACACCCTGGGCGATGCGTTTGAGTCGTTTCTTCTCGTCGGCGGAACGGATCTTCTGCGAGATGAAGACCTTCGACGAAAAGGGCACCAGCACGACGTTGCGGCCGGCCAGCGAGATGTCGGCCGTCAGACGCGGCCCCTTGGTCGAGATGGCCTCCTTGGCAATCTGCACCATGACCGTCTGCCCCACTTCGAGGTAGGAACCGATCTTCCCGCCCTTTTCGAGCGCCGGTTCCAGCTTGAGCCCCTCCAGCCGCATGCCCCGCTTGCCGGGCTGCTGCGCCGCCACGAGCTTCTTGAGCGAGGCGAACTGCGATCCCAGGTCGAGGTAATGGATGAAGGCGTCTTTTTCGTGACCGATGTTGACGAACGCGGCATTCAGACCGGGCATGATCTTGCGCACCTTGCCCAGATAGATATCTCCCACCGAGAAACCCGTCTGACACTGCTCCTTGTTCAGCTCCACCAGCACCTTGTCTTCGGCCAGCGCAATGGAGATTTCAGTCGGGGTTACGTTGATGATTAATTCTCGATTCATAATGGTTTTCCTGCATGAGGCACCCCTGCGAGCCGGCCGCGACATGCAGCCGGTCTCCGCGCGCCGAACCGTGCTTGCGCGTTGCCGAACCGCTCCGGCGGCATTGCCGGCCGGTACGACGTCCGCGTATTCGGAAGCCGCAGCGGCCTCCGCATCTCGTTTCGAATCAGACAGTTCGCAGCCGGTGCCGAGGCGGCCGGCCAGACAGCGTCCGTCCGCAGACGCGAACGGCAGGGAGTAGCCTGTGAAAAAATAGTTAAAGCTAAAGGCTTTCGGACCTTTAGCTTTACTATCTGTCAATACATAAGAATGCTACTTTTTCTTATGACGGTTCTTACGCAGACGTTTCTTCCGCTTGTGCGTAGCCATCTTATGACGCTTATGCTTCTTTCCGTTCGGCATAGTTGTGATTTTAATGGTTTGACTTTAAGTTTGGATCCGTTTCGGCCCTATTTCACCTTCGCAGCGAAACTCTTCGCAGGCTTGAATGCGGGGATGTCGTGTGCCGGAATCGTAATCGTTGTATTCTTCGAAATATTGCGGGCCACCTTCTTCGCACGCTTCTTGACGATAAAGCTGCCGAAGCCGCGGAGATAGACATTGTTCTTCTTCTCCAGCGAGCCTTTGATGCTCTCCATGAAAGCCTCGACAATGGCCTGCACCTGTACCTTTTCAGCACCGGTGCTCTTGGCGATCTCGTTTACGATATCTGCTTTTGTCATAGTGGTAAAAAATTAAAAGTTAATATGTTAATTCCTTTCTCTCCTTGCATCTGCCACACCCTCATCACCTCCTGTTTCACGGCTGCCGTCCGCACGCGGACCGGTCGTTCTGCCTCGGATTCCGGAAAAATCGCTTTTTCAGGTGTGCAAATATACTATTTATTTGATTAATCCACAATTCGCTAACATTTTTTTTCATTTTTCCGCACCGACGGAACATCCACCCGCCGCATCCGGCCTATCCGTCAGTATGTGAGAGGCATATAACAAATAACGAGCCAATCCGGAGAAAATTGCTCCGCCGGCCGCCCGACCGGACGGAAAAAAAGCCCGATGCGCAATAATTTGCCCCGAAATTGCATTATCTTAGGGAAAACGTTACTTTTGCAACCTAACCTGCAACGACGCTATGGTAAAAATCCTATGGGTGGACGACGAGATCGAACTGCTGAAGCCGCACGTGCTCTTCCTGCGCCAGAAAGGCTATGAGGTCGACACCTGCAACAACGGCTACGACGCCATCGACATGGCCGCCGAAAACGGCTACGACCTCATCATCCTCGACGAAATGATGCCCGGCATGACCGGACTGGAGACCCTTCCCAAAATCAAGGAGGCGCGCCCCGCCACGCCCGTCATCATGGTCACCAAGAGCGAGGAGGAGAACATCATGGACAAGGCCATCGGCTCCAAGATCGCCGACTACATCATCAAGCCCGTCAACCCCAACCAGGTGCTGCTCTCGATCAAGAAGAACGTCCACCAGCAGCAGCTCGTCACCGAGCAGACCACGGCCGATTACCGCGTCGAGTTCGGCCGCATCTCCAACGCGCTGCAGATGGCCGACAGCTTCACCGACTGGTGCAACCTCTACCGGCGCCTCACCTCGTGGGACATCGAACTGTCGGAGTCGAGCGACGCCTCGATCAAGGAGGTGCTCCGCTTCCAGAAGTCGGAGGCCAATCAGGCCTTCTCGAAATTCGTGCGCCGGAACTACTACGACTGGATCAACCGCCGCGGCGACGACACACCCGTCATGTCGCACACGCTCATGCGGTCGCGCATCCTTCCGCTGGCCGACGAGAACCCCAAAACCACGCTGCTGCTCATCGACAACTTCCGCTACGACCAGTGGCGCTCGATCAATCCCCTGCTGCGCGGCCACTACGACGTGGCCGTCGACGACTTCTACTGCGCCATCCTCCCCACGGCCACGCAGTACGCCCGCAACGCCGTCTTCGCGGGGCTGATGCCGCTGGCCATCGACCGGCTGATGCCCGAAAAGTGGCTCAACGACAACGAGGAGGGGGGCAAAAACCAGTACGAAGAGGAGTTCCTGCGCCGTCAGTTGCAGAGCAACGGCAGGAACTACCGCTGGACGTTCGACAAACTGGTGCGTCCCGAAGCGGGCCGCAAGCTGGTGGACAACATCCAGCGCATCTACGACGCCGACTTCTCGGTGATCGTCTACAACTTCCTCGACATCCTCTCGCACGCACGCACCGAGACCGACATCATCCGCGAGCTGACCGAGGACGAGGCGTCGTTCCGTTCGCTGACGCGTTCGTGGTTCGAGCACTCCGACCTCTTCACGCTGCTGAAACTCCTCGCGGAACGCGGCCACACGGTGGTCATCACCTCCGACCACGGCACGATCCGCGTCGACAACCCGATCCGCGTGACGGGCGACCGCGAGACCTCGCCCAACCTGCGCTACAAGACGGGGCGCAACCTCTCCTACAACCCGCGCGAGGTCTACGAGATCACGCGGCCGGAGGACATCCAACTGCCGCGCATCAACCTCTCGTCGAGCTACATCTTCGCCTACAACACCGATTTCTTCGTCTATAACAACGACGCCAACCGCTTCATCCGCTACTACAAGAACACGTTCCAGCACGGCGGCATCTCGATGGAGGAGATGATCGTGCCCTATATCGTCCTAAAACCCAAGCAATAGAGATGAAAACGCTCGCCATCGATTCGCTCGACGACCTGCCCGAAGCGGCCGGGGCCGTCCTCGACGCGCTTGCCGGCCGCACGGTCGTCGCCCTGCGCGGCGAGATGGGCGCCGGCAAAACGACGCTCATCGGCGCGATCCTCGACCGGCTCGGCTCCGCCGACACGGTCACCAGCCCCACGTTCGCCCTGGTCAACCAGTACGACACGGCCGACGGACGCCCCGTCTACCATTTCGATTTCTACCGCATCGACCGTATCGAGGAGGCCTACGACTTCGGCTACGAGGAGTATTTCTACTCGGGCGACCTCTGCCTGGTGGAGTGGCCCGAGAAGATCGAGGAGCTGCTTCCCGACGATACGATGACGGTCCGCATCCGCGTGGACGGGCCCGGGCAGCGCACGCTCTTCATCGGCTGAGCCGGCCGCACGACCCCGTCGGGCCGCTTTGGCCGAATGCGGAAAAATCGCTACTTTTGTCCCCCGAAAAAACGACTCCATGCAAGAATATATCTCTCAGCAGCAACGGATCCTCCGTCCGGCCCGCATGATCTACGATCTGGTGAGCCGGTTCGACAACCTCACCCCCGCTCTGGCCGACCGCGTCGAGGAGTGGCGGGCCGACGAAGACACCTGCTCGTTCAAGGCCAAGGGCTTCACCGTGAAGCTGCGCATCGCCGAGCGCGAAGCGCCCAAAACCGTCAAGATCGTCGGCGACGACGGCGGCGTGCCGATGGATTTCTCCTTCTGGCTGCAGCTCAAGGAGGTGGCGCCCGACGACACGCGCATGCGGCTGGTGCTGCACGTCGATCTGAACATGATGATGCGCATGATGATCGGTTCGAAGATTCAGGGCGCCATCGACCAGGTCGCCGAGGCGGTCGCCAAGTCGTTCAACGCCGCGCCGCAGGTCTGAACGGACGGCGCCCGAAGGGCGGGCAGAGACGGCTCTCGGGCATCTACCGAAGGTAAAGATGCCCAAGAGGCGGATGTGCCTGCTTTTCACAGTAAAGCCGTCCGTCATACCGCCACAGGCGAAACGGAGTCCGAAGGACGACGTAGCGCCGCCGCTCCGACCGGACGGCGCTCAAAGGGCATGGACGGCCGCCAATGCGAAAGAATCCTTACCGCCGGCCGTCACAGGGCGGCGAAAACCCGCCGGATCGTCGGAAAGGAGTGTTGCAGATGCAGCTCCGCTTCGGCGGGCGAACACCAGCATGCGTGTTCGATGCCCTCTTCGGTCTGCGGACGGAGCGGCGTGACGGCGGTGGCCTCCATTTCGAACCAGTGCGTGCACTTCATCTCCCACGCTCCGTGGAGCAGGTAACAATGCAGCGTATCGCACAGGTGCCGCCGCACCGAAGCCTCGACCCCCGTCTCCTCGCACACCTCGCGCACGGCGCACGCCTCGATGGTCTCGCCCGACTCCAGGTGCCCTTTGGGCAGGTCCCAACGGCCGTTGCGGTAAATCATCAGCCGTGCGCCGCGGCCGTCGGTCACGATGCCGCCGGCAGCCTCCACACGGCGGAACGCCGCCGCGAACGCCTCGAAACAACGATCCGGTTCAGGCGTCACGATCGCCACGAAGTTGAAAGTTTCCAAAAAATTGAGTATCTTCGCCTGCGGAAGCGTCTGTCCGGCTTCGAGCCGCACCTCGTGAAAGGACGCTTCGGCGGGACGCGACGAAAAGAGCAGTATCTTATCGGCGAAAGAGATCGTTCGGCACATGTCGTTTGCGATTTGTTCCGCAAAAGTACGAAGATTCGAACCAAATGAAGAAAACCGATCGAGAAATATGAAAAAAATCCTGCTGTTTATGGCATGCACGGCTCTGGGACTCGGCTCCTGCACGGAGCGGCCCCGACCCCTCGAAATCGACCCCGCGCTCACGGCCGACGAGATCGCCGAAGGGCGCTTCACGCCGGAGGTGATGTGGAAGATGGGACGCCTCGGCGCGTCGCGTCTCTCGCCCGACGGCTCGCGGCTCGTCTACACGATCACCTACTACGATCTGGCGGAGAACCGCGGTGCGACAGCGCTCTACCTGCGCGACATGGCCACGGGCGAGGTGCGCCGGCTGACCGACCGCTCGTCGAACGCCTCGGCGCCCGCGTGGTCGGCCGACGGCGGCACGCTCTACTTCCTGTCGGATCGCAGCGGCACGCAGCAGGTGTGGCGCATGCCGGCCGAAGGCGGCAAGCCGCAACAGGTGACCGGCAGCGGCGACGGCGAGGGCATACCCGACGTCGAAGGCTTCGGCGTCAGTCCCGACGGACGGCGCATCTGGTGGGTGCAGACCGTGCAGGTCGCCAAACGCCGTTCGGGCGACATCCACGACGACCTGCCCGCTTCGAAGGCCCGCATCTACGACGACCTGATGTGCCGCCATTGGAACTACTGGGACGAGGGCGCCTACCGCCACATCTTCGTCGGCGAGCTGACCGACGGCATCGTGACCGGCGGACGCGACATCCTCGGCCCCGATGCGGCCTGGGACGCGCCGCTGGCCCCCTACTTCGACACGGCCGAGATCGCGTGGAACCATGCCGGCAACCGTCTGGCCTACACCTGCAAGCCGCTCACGGGCACCGACTATGCGGTTTCGACCGATTCGGACATCTTCGTCTACGACTGCGCGAGCGGCGAGACGGTCAACATCTGCAAGACGGGCGACCGCACCACGGCCCCCTACGACCGCTTCCCGGGCTACGACAAATACCCCGTCTGGTCGCCCGACGACCGCTATATCGCCTTCCGCTCGATGGCCACGCCGGGCTACGAGGCCGACAAGGAGCGGCTGATGCTCTACGACTGCCGCACGGCATGCTTCGAGGAGCTCACCCCCTCGTTCGACTACAACGCCACCGACGTGCAGTGGGCCGACGACCGCACGCTGTGGTTCATCGCCCCGATCGAGGGCACGCACCAGCTCTGCCGCCTGACGCTGCCGGCGCCCGACGCCACGTGCGGCACCGTCGATCCGCCGACGGTGGTCACGGCGGGCGACCACGACATCAACGCCTTCACGATGGCCGGCGGACGCATCGTGGCCGAGCTCACGACGATGCGCAGGGCCACCGAGCAGTTCGAGGTCGACCCCGCCGACGGCACGCTCACGCAGCTCTCGGACGTCAACGGCGGGATCTACAAGCACATCCGCTTGGGCGAGGTGCAAAAACGGTGGGCCACGACCACCGACGGCAAACGGATGCTGACGTGGGTCGTCCTGCCGCCCGACTTCGACCCCGCGAAGAAGTACCCCACGCTGCTCTTCTGCGAGGGCGGCCCGCAGAGCGTCGTCTCGCAGGGGTGGAGCTACCGCTGGAATTTCGCGCTGATGGCCTCGCAGGGCTACGTGGTCGTGGCGCCCAACCGCCGCGGCGTCCCCTCGTTCGGACAGGAGTGGCTCGACCAGATCTCGGGCGACTACTCGGGACAGAACATCCGCGACTACCTCTCGGCCATCGACGACGTGGCGCGCGAGCCGTGGTGCGACCGCGACCGGCTGGGCTGCGTGGGCGCCTCCTACGGCGGCTACTCGGTCTACTTCCTCGCCGGCTGCCATCAGAAACGGTTCAAGGCCTTCATCTCGCACTGCGGCATCTTCAACTTCGAATCGATGTACGGACATACGGAGGAACTCTTCTTCATCAACCATGACTACGGCGGGGCCTACTGGGAGAAGGAGAACCCCACGGCCGTGCGCTCCTACGCCAATTCGCCGCACCGGTTCGTCGACCGGTGGGACACGCCCATGCTGATCGTCACGGGCGAATACGACTTCCGCATCCCCTACACGCAGTCGCTCGAGGCCTTCACCGCCGCCCGCCTGCGCGGCATACCGTCACGTCTGGTGGCCTTCGAGGACGAGGCGCATCAGGTCTTCAAGCCCCAGAACTCGCTGGTCTGGAACCGCGAATTCTTCGGGTGGCTCGACCGCTACGTCAAAGGGGCGGAATAGCCCTTCCACGCACGTCCGCCATCGGGAACATGCTCCGCCGAAACGGGGGATGTTCCCGATTTTATTTGAGATGGCCGTTGCCTGTTCATGATAAAAAAAGGGGTGTTCATTGAATTTATTTCTCATATAGGACTGAAGCGGCTACTTTTGCAATCGTGAAAATGTATACAAACCGTTGCTCGTCGACCGCCCAACCGGCAGCCGCACCGACGATAATGATGATGAAAAAGATTCTCCTGAGCGTCGCCGCCCTGCTGGCATCGGCCCTCGCACCCGTGTCGTGCGAGCGCGAGAGTGCCGAATACGGCGACGAACGACCGCCCGTCGGGACGACCGACGGCACCCTGTCGCTGGGAGCGATGAGCGTCGCACTCTCCGCCGACACCGAAACGATCGACGCGGTCGTGCGCCCCGACGGCGCGACCGCCGCAAACGCAACGCCCGAGCGGTGTCGGGCTCAGCGTGCGACCCGTGCCGGCGCACGCTACGACTGCGTCGTCACCGACGCTGCGGGAACCGCCGTCGCCGAATTCGCCTACGACCGGCGTCCCGAAACGCTCAGCCTTCCCTCGGGCGCCTACACCCTGACGGTCAGCTCGGCCGAGATGAAATCCGCGGCCTGGGACGCACCCGTCTACATCGGCCGTCACGAGCTGCTCGTCGACCGCAACACGCCCCTCGAAGTCGGCAAGGTGCTCTGCACACCGGCCGCCGTGGCCGTATCGCTGGCTTTCGACGCAACCTTCGGCGCCCGCTCGACCGTGACGGTCGGCTGCGGCGGCGAAAGGCTCGTCTTCACTCCCGCCGAAAGCCGGACGGCCTATTTCACGGTGGGCGAAGCGCGCACGCTGACCCTCGAGGTCGATGCGACGTCGGTCGACGGCATGCCGATCGCCTACACCCGCCGTTACACCGACGTACAGCCCGGGCAGGAGTACCGGTTCGATGTCCGCAGCCGATCGCTCGCCGCTCCGGCCATCGAATGGATCGGCCACGACATCAGGCAGCGTTACCGCGCCGTCGAGGGTCTCGACGCCCGCATCCGCGTCACCGCACCGGCCGGCATCCGCTCCTTCGCCGTGCGGATCGTCTCCGAGAAGGTGCTCACGCCCGAGGTGCTGGAGTCCGTGGGTCTGCGCAGCGAATTCGACCTCACGCACCCCGCCGATTTGCAGGAGATGCTCGAAGCCCTGGGATTCCCCACGGGCGACGCCGTGACCGACCGCAGCGAAGTGTTGTTCGACATCACGCAGTTCATGGGGCTGATCCCGCTGTTAGGCAGCGGCGACAGCGACTTCGTGCTGACGGTCATCGACAACGAAGGCCAGCCGACCACCGAAACCGTCATGGTCTACAGCACCGACGAGGAGGAACCGGCGCCCGACGGCCCCGCGCAGGAGTACCCTGGCGGCGAAGCCAAACCCATCGAATAACCTATCTTAACCCAATAAGATCATGAAAGAAAATGCCATGAATTTCGGGGGGGGGTTGCAGCCCTACCTTCGCCCTGAACTCATCACGTCGGAAATCGTCGTGGAAAAGGGCTTCGCTGCCAGCGAGGAATTCCCTGCCGGAACGGCCAAACCTCTCGACGCATGGGGCGACCGGATGTTCGACGCCTTCGGCGAGCCGATCGAAGAATAAGAAAAAACAGACGACTTATGAAATACGCATCTACCAAAGGATTGCTCGTTGCCGCATGTGCAACGCTCATCTCGGCCTGCTCGACCGACGATGCAGCCGACCGGACGCCGCTCGCATCCGGCAAAGTCGAAGTCAGCCTCCGGGCGGAACTTCCCGAGAGCCGCGCGCAGATCGCCGTGGACGAAACGAACGGGCGCTTTTCGGGCTCGTGGGAGGCGACCGACGCCATG
>USBO01000022.1 GCA_900552955.1 uncultured Alistipes sp. | reverse complement strand
CGCTCCGCGCGGCGGCTGCCGCCCGGGCACGATGCTCTCGGTCTACGAATGGGACACGGGGCGCTATCTGGGCGACATCCCGCAGGTGGAACACCCTTACTCCACGGTGGGCAACATGAACGAACATTCGCTCATCATCACCGAGACGACCTACGGGGGCCGCAGCGAACTGGCCGATTCGACGGGGCGGATGGACTACGGTTCGATGATCTACATCACGCTGCAACGCGCCCGCACGGCGCGCGAGGCGATCCGCGTGATGGCCGAGCTGGCCGATACCTACGGCTATGCGTCGGAGGGTGAGTCGTTCTCGATCGCCGACCCCGACGAGGCGTGGATCATGGAGGTGATCGGCAAGGGCTTCGAGCCGGACGGCAGGGGCGGCAACGCCCGCAAGGGGATCGTGTGGGTGGCGCGCCGCATCCCCGACGGCTATGTGTCGGGCCATGCCAATCAGGCGCGCATCACGACCTTCCCGCTCGACGACCCCGACAACTGCCTCTATGCGCCCGACGTGATCGCCTTCGCTCGCGAGAGGGGCTATTACGAGGGGCCGGATGCCGGGTTCAGCTTCTGCGACGCCTATGCGCCGGCCGATTTCTCGGCGCTGCGCGCCTGCGAGGCCCGTGTGTGGAGCTTCTTCCGCCGCGTGGCCGACGGGATGGACGCCTATGTCGACTATGCGATGGGACACAATCCCGCCAACCGGATGCCGCTGTGGGTGAAACCCGCACACAAGGTCTCGCCCAAGGAGGTGTTCGACGCCATGCGCGACCACTACGAGGGGACGCCGATGGACATGACCAGGGATTTGGGTGCCGGCGGCTGCGGACTGCCGTACCGCTGGCGTCCGATGTCGTTCGAGGTCGACGGCACGGAGTATGTCAACGAGCGCGCCACAGCCACGCAGCAGACCGGTTTCTGGATGGTGGGGCAGGCGAGCCGTCGGTCGGGCGACGATCTGGGCATCCTGTGGTTCGGCGTCGACGATGCCGCCACGTCGTGCCTCACCCCGATCTTCTGTTCGGTCGACCGCGTGCCCGAGTGCCTGAGCGAGCGCAACGGTTCGATGCTGAAGTATTCGCCCACGTCGATGTTCTGGCTCTTTAACCGCGTGACCAATTTCGCGTACCTGCGTTACGACCGCATGGCGAAGGATTTGCAGGCGGTGGCCGACCGGTGGGAGAATCGGGTGCTCGGCGAGGTGCGCGAGGTGGTGGCCGAGGCGCAGCGGCTCAAGGGACGCGCGCGCGTGAAGTACGTGACCGACTATTCGCTGATGACGGCGCAGACGCTGTTCGACCTGTGGAAGCAGATGGACGAATATTTGTTGGTGAAGTACATCGACGGCAATGTGAAGGGCGAGACCGAGCCCGGCAAGTTCAAGGATAACGGCCACGGCCGCGACATCCCGGGCGAGATTCTCTTCCCGGGCTACGATGAGAAGTGGCGGCGCGCCGTGGCGGCCGATAACGGAGAGATTCTGAAAGTGATTGAAAATTAATCGCTTATAACTTATGAACCACTACGACATTCTGGTCATCGGCGGCGGCCCGGGCGGTATGGGTGCGGCGCTTCGTGCTGCGGAACTGGGCCGCAAAGTGGCGCTCGCCGAGCGTGCCGAACTGGGCGGTGTCTGCCTCAACCGCGGGTGCATCCCCACCAAAGCGCTGCTCAAAAGCGCGCAGGTCTACCACTATTGCCGCACGGCCGACACCTTCGGCGTGATGCTCGACGGCGAGGCTAAACCCGATTTGGCGCGGATGGTCGCCCGTTCGCGCGGCGTCTCGGAGACGATGCGCAAGGGGGTCGAGTTCCTGCTGGAGAAGCACGGAATCGACGTGCTGCGCGGCGAAGCCCGACTGGCGGGCGAGGGACGGGTCGTCGTGGGCGAGCGGACGGTCTCGGCCGACCATATCGTCCTGGCGACGGGCGCGCGGCCGCGCGAGATGCCCTTCATGCCGATCGACCACCGTCACGTTCTCTCGTCGCGCGACGCGCTGCTGCTCGAAGAACTGCCCGAAACGATGATCGTCGTGGGGTCGGGGGCCATCGGCTGCGAGTTCGCGTCGTTCTATGCCGCGCTCGGCGTGCGGGTGACCGTCGTCGAATACCTGCCGCAGATGATGCCGCTCGAGGACGAGGAGGTGGCGCGCACGATGGAGCGGGCGTTCCGCAAGCAGCGCATCACGGTGCTGACCTCCGCGACGGTCGAGGGCGTGACGGTCGGCGACGACGGCCGGTGCCGCGTGCGCATCGAGGGCAAAAAGGGCAAGGAGGAGTTAGTGGCCGACAAAGTGCTGTCGGCCGTCGGCATCCAGGCGAACCTCGAAGGGCTCGGGCTCGAGGAGCTGGGCGTGCACATCGAACGCGGAAAGATCGCGGTGGACGAGCACTATCGCACGAACGTCGCGGGGCTCTATGCCGTGGGCGACATCGTGCCCGGTCCGGCGCTGGCGCATGTGGCGTCGGCCGAGGCGCAGCACTGCGTGGAGCATATCTGCGGCGTCGAATCGGAGCCGGTGGATTACACCGTCGTCCCATCGTGCATCTTCACCGCGCCCGAGGTGGCGTCGGTGGGGCTGACCGAGCGGGAGGCGCAGGCGAAAGGGATTGCCTATACGGTAGGGCGCTATTCGTTCATGGCCTCGGGCAAGGCTGCGGCCGCCGGCGAACGCGACGGCTTCGTCAAGCTGCTGTTCGATGCCCAGGACCGGTTGATCGGCGCCCATCTGGTGGGTGCCAGCGTGACCGAGATGCTGGCCGAACCCACGCTGGCCTGCCGTCTGGGGGCCACGGCGCGGCAGATCGCCCACACGATCCATGCCCATCCGACGATGAACGAAGGGGTGATGGAGGCCGCGGCCGCGGTGCCGGAGCGTTGACCGGCCGTGTGCAGAAACACTTGAAACGGGGTGCATGTGCACCCCGTCTTTTTTAGGGTTCGAAGAGGATTTCGTGGTTGGTGACGCGCAGCCGATAGCGGCCGTTGAACGATTCGATGATACCGCAGAGCGTCCCTTCGCCGGCGGGCAGCGGTTTGCGGGCGTAGAGGCAGCGGCGGTCGGTGCGCACGACGAATTGCCGGCCGGCGGCATCGAGCAGCGTGCGGTCGGTGGTGACGGGGTCGCCGCTCTCGGGGTCGAAGTCGCACCAGGTCGTCCCTTCGTCGGCGAACCGCACCCGATCGAAGCGGACGTAGCGGCTGATATGACGGGGCGCGACCTCGTCGAAACGGAGCGTCAGCGGTTGCCGCCGTGCGGCGGCCGGCGTCACGGAGAGGTAGCGCGCGACATCGGTCGCGGGGATGCGGTCGACGCAGTAGCCGCCCGTGGGGAAGCATCCCAGCAGCAGTGTCCCGCCCTCGCTGCCCAGCGCCAGCCCCTGGCAGTGGATCGTCACGAAATCGAACAGCCGGCAGGTGCGGTAGAGCCGTTCGTCGTCGATCGAGAGGACGATGCCGCCCGTGTCGTCCTCGACGACGATCTCCTTGTGGAATTCGCCCGAGGTGTCGTTGGCCACGATGTGCCCCTGCACCGAGATGTCGTGCACGATGCGCGTCGTGCGGTCGTGATAGAGCGATTTGAGGACGCTGACGCTCTGCACGCCGCTCGGCGGGGCTTCGCCCTCCAGCGCACCCTTTCCGTACGAGAGGCGCTCATCGTCGCGGCATCCCGCGACGAGCAGGGCGCAGAGACTAAAGAGCGCAATCGTTTTCATCGCGCATCAGGAGAATGAACCGTTTGCCGTAGCTGCCGGCTGTGCCGTATTCGAGGATGCCCGTGAGCGAACACCGCTGCTGCGGCACCTCGCTGCCGGCGAAGCGGGCGTACCCACTCGTGCAGACGGCGACCGCGTGCCCCGCCGTGTCTTCGAAGAGGCGGTAGCCTTCCCACGTGGGCGTGAGCGTCGCGGGATCGGGGCGCAGCCGCAGGCCGTCGATGCGTACCAAACGGCCGCAAAGCGCTGCGCCGAGTTGCGCCGCCGTGCAGGGGATCGCCGCGGCTTCGCGCCATAGGTCGGTGCGGTGGACGATCCGTTCGCGCAGCACGCGCGAGGAGATATAGTCGGTCGGGTAGGGGCTGTGGGGCTCGGACGGCAGACCGATCTGCAACACGCCGTTGCGTTCGCTCAGCGCGCAGCCTTGCAGCGAGACCGTGAGGCAGCGTCCCATCGGATAGATCGTGTGGAGATTGTATTCGTCGATGCGAAACTCAGCGCCGCCCGTACCGTCGTCGAGCACCAGCGTGCGGTGGAAGTTGCCCGCTTCGTCGCTCGAAACGACCGTGCCGCCCACGACCATCGGCTCACGGACGACGACCGGCTCTCCGCGGTAGAGCGCATGCAGCGAGGCGATCGTGATGTTGGCCGCAGGAGCTCCAGCCGGCGTGTCGGGCGCATCGAAACGCTCCTGACATCCGCATGCCAGGCCGCACAGGGCGAGCAGCGCCGAGATCGCCGACCGTTTCATTCCGCTCAGCGTTCGATCCACGAATCTTTCAGCCCGAGGAAATAGAGGATGCCGTCGAGGCCGATGGTGGAGATCGACTGGCCGGCGGTGGCCTTCACCTTGGGTTTGGCGTGGAAGGCGATGCCCAGACCTGCGAGCGAGAGCATCGGCAGGTCGTTGGCGCCGTCGCCCACGGCGATCGACTGGGCGATGTTGATGTTCTCGAACTGGCACAGCAGCCGCAGCAGCTCGGCCTTGCGGCGGCCGTCGACGATCTCGCCCGCGTAGTTGCCCGTGAGCTTGCCGTCGGCGATCTCCAGCTCGTTGGCGTAGACGTAGTCGAACCCGAAGCGCTGACGCAGGTAATTGCCGAAGTAGGTGAATCCGCCCGAGAGGATCGCCGTCTTGTAGCCCACGCGCTTGAGGATGGTCATCATGCGCTCCAGACCCTCGGTGATGGGGAGCCGCTGGGCGATCTCCTCCATGACGGCGACGTCGAGCCCTTTGAGCAGCGCCACGCGCTCGGTGAAGCTCTCTCGGAAGTCGATCTCGCCGCGCATCGCCCGTTCGGTGATGTCGCGTACCTTCGCGCCGACGCCCGCCCGCTCGGCCAGTTCGTCGATCACCTCGGTCTCGATGAGCGTCGAATCCATATCGAAACAGATCAGGCGGCGGCTGCGGCGGAAGATGTCGTCGCGCTGGAACGAGATGTCGACCCCGTTGTTGGAGAAGGACATGAACTGCTCCTGTATGGCCGTCGTCGCCTCTTCGGTGAGCGATCCGCGCACCGAGAATTCGATGCACGACTTGGGCGCCCGTTCGTCCTCGTGGAGCGGCACGCGGCCCGTCATGCGCTTGATGGCGTCGATGTTGAGCCCCTGCCGCGAGATCACGCCCGCCACGTCGGCGATGTGGCGCGCCGTGAGCTGACGCCCCAGCAGCGTGATGATGTAGCGGTTCTTGCCCTGCAGACCCACCCATGCGGTGTAACGCTCCTCGCTGATGGGCGTGAAGCGGATGTTGATGCCCAGCTCCGACGCTTTGAACAGCAGCTCCTTCATGATGGAGCCCGATTTGTCGGAGGTCGTCTTGATGAGGATGCCCAGCGTGAGCGACTGGTGGATGTTGGCCTGGCCGATGTCGAGGATGAAGGCGTCGTAGCGGGCCAGAATGTCCGTGAGCGACGAGGTGAGACCGGCCTGATCCTTTCCGGCTATGTTGATCTGAATGATTTCTACCTGGGATTGCATGTTCCGTATGTTAAATGTGCAGACAAAAATAGTGGTTTTTTCGAATAAAATAGTACTTTTGTTGCGCAAACAAGGGGAAATTATGACAGGACTTTTTCTCGAGGCGGAGCGGCTGATTCTACCCGACAGCGTGCAGAAGGCGCAGTGGAAGCAGATGGTCGAGCGGTTCACGTCGCTCGATGCCGAGACGTTTTTGCGCGATTTCACGGGACAGTTGATCTGGGTGGTGCTCAAAATCGGAGTTGCCATTGCGATCTATGCCGTCGGACGGTGGGTCATCCGCCGGATCGTGCATCTGATGGATGCTTCGTTCGACCGCCGGCAGGTGGATCGGTCGTTGCAGTCGTTTCTGCGCAGCCTGCTCAAGGGTGCGGCCTATACGCTGCTGCTGCTGATTATCGTGCAGTTGCTGGGCTTCAACACCACGTCGCTCGTCGCGCTGCTTGCGGCGTCGGGATTCGGTATCGGCATGGCGCTGAGCGGGACGCTGCAGAACTTCGCGGGCGGGGTGATGGTCATGTTCATGCACCCCTACCGCATCGGCGACTACATCGAGGCGCAGGGGCAGGCCGGCACGGTCAAGGAGATCCGCCTCTTCTCGACGGTGGTCACCACGACCGACAACAAACGCATCTACATCCCCAACTCCTCGATCTCGAATGCCATCGTCAACAACTATTCGTCGGAGACGATGCGCCGCGTCGACTGGAAAATCTCGCTCGCCTACGGCGATGACGTGGCGACGGCCAAGCGCACGATGCTCGCCATGCTCGAATCCGACGAACGGGTGCTCCGCCGGCCCGATGCGCCGGCCGATCCCTTCGTGGCGCTGTCGGAGCTGGCCGACAGTTCGATCAACATGGTTGCGCGGGCGTGGGTGCTCAACGGCGACTACTGGGATCTCTTTTTCGATATGAACGAACGGTTCTACAATGAATTGCCGGAGCAAGGGCTGCATTTCCCGTTCCCGCAACTGGACGTACATCTGAATAAGTCTGAACAATGAAAACGACGATCATTTGGGCGGCGTTGATCGCAGGAGTTGCGATGCTGCCGGCCTGTACGAAGAACGGCGGCGAGTCGTGTCCGGCTCCCGTGATTTCGGAGGTGGAGTACCAGCCGAAGAACCCCGGGAAGTCCGACGATGTGACCGTCACGGCCAGCATCCTCAGTGAGCACTGCCCGATTCGGGCCTGTGTGGTCTATCAGGTCGCCAAACTCGACAAGGAGTGGGAAAATAAGGAGGAGAGCTATCGCTCGACCGATCCCGTGCACTCGACCCTTGCGGGGCAGCCCTTCGAGTTTACGGCGACGATTCCCGCGACGGAGCTGACCGGACGCAAGGTGCGTTTCGTGATCGAAGTGACCACGCAGCATCGCACGTATGCCGCATCGGTTCCCGTGGAGTATGTCGTGTCCGGTCCTATCGAGCCCGATCCCGGGGAATCGGCCGGCAAGAACTGAAGAGTGTCATTAAACAGTTAGATAGTTATGGAATTGAAAGAGATTCTGGCAATATCGGGTCAGCCCGGATTGTACAAGTATGTGGCGCAGTCCACGAAAGGCGTGATCGTCGAGTCGCTGCTCGACGGGCGGCGGATGAATGCTTCGGCTTCGTCGAAGGTGAGCGCTCTGACGGAGATCTCGATCTTCACCGAGGGCGACGACCTGCCGCTGGCCGATCTGTTCACCGCCATCTACGACCATACGGGCGGCAAGGAGGCGATCAGCCACAAGGAGGCGCCCGAGAAGCTGAAAGCCTTTTTCGCGGAGGTGCTGCCCGAGTACGACCGCGAGCGCGTGCACGTGTCGGACATGAAGAAGGTCTTCGCGTGGTACAACATCCTGCTCGGTGCGGGATTCACCGAGTTCAAGCTGCCCGAGACGGAGGAGGCATAGCACTCGTCCGCAAAACGTCCGGCCGCCCGCTGTACAGCGGGCGGTTTTTCGTCGGCGGGGGTGTGCGATTCCGGCCGGCCGCGATTTTTGTATCGTTTTTGCGTGGGGATGCAGTAAAAACGATCGACATGGAAGAGCGGAAAAAAGTGGCGCTTGTGGCGCACGACAACATGAAACGCGATCTGGCGGAGTGGGTCGACTGGAACTGGGAGATTCTGCTGCGGCATCATCTGGGCTGCACCGGCACGACGGGCAAGATGGTCACGCGGTCGCTGCTGCGGCGGAGCAGCGAGGGGGAGACGTCGAATTTCGACATCACGCTGCTCAAATCGGGGCCGCTGGGCGGCGATCAGCAGCTCGGGTCGATGATCGCCGACGGGCGGATCGGCGCGCTGATCTTCTTCTGGGATCCGATGTCGGCGCAGCCGCACGACGTGGATGTGAAGGCGCTGCTGCGCCTTGCTACGCTCTACAACGTGCCGACGGCCGTCAATCGTTCGTCGGCCGACTTTCTGATCTCGTCGCCGCTGTTCGAGTTCGACGACTATCGGCCCGATGTGAAGGACTACACCTCCTACATCGAGCGGGTGCTGGAGTGACGGCGCACGGAACGCCGGCGAGAGGAGGGCCGGCGCGGCTCTCTTTTTTTGTCCGGGACGAGGGGCGGGCCGGTTTTCGGTGCACTCCCGTTGGGACTGTTATGCTGTTCGCCGTCGGCGGCGCGACCTGCAACTCGCTGACATCGCGCAGCGATGCGGTGACAGCAGAGAAAGGAACAGTTGTTTATAAACGTATTTTTTCCTATCTTTATCCGACTAAACTATCCCGAACGATGAAAAGAACTCTCCTTTGCTGGCTGGCGGCCCTCGGCGCCGCGGCCGTGATGCCGGCCTGCGGCGACGCTGCGGGCGATACGACCCTGTCGGGGCTGTCGCGCGAGCGGTTCCGCTCCGAGGCGGACGGCCGCCGGACCGACCTTTACACTCTGACCAACGCGCAGGGGATGGAGGTGTGCATCACCGATTTCGGTGCGCGCATCGTCTCGATCATGGTGCCCGACCGCACGGGCGTGCTGCGCGACGTGGTGCTCGGCTTCGACAACATCGACGATTACCGCACCATCCCGTCGGATTTCGGCGCGGCGATCGGCCGCTATGCCAACCGCATCGCCCGCGGGCGGTTCGTGCTCGACGGCGATACGGTGCGCCTGCCCGTGAACAACTACGGCCACTGTCTGCACGGCGGGCCCGACGGGTGGCAGTATCGCGTATGCGATGCGCACCGGCCCGATCCGCAGACGCTCGCACTGACGCTGCATTCGCCCGACGGCGATGCGGGATTCCCGGGCGCCGTCACGGCGAAGATCGTCTACCGGCTGACGGACGACAATGCCGTCGACATCAGCTACGAGGCGACTGCCGACCGTCCGACGGTGGTCAATATGACCAATCACTCCTATTTCAACCTGTCGGGCGACCCCGAGCATCCGATTCTCGACCATGTGCTGACGATCGCCGCCGACGGCTATACGCCGGTCGATTCGACCTTCATGACGCTCGGCCGGATCGATCCGGTCGAGGGCACGCCCTTCGATTTCCGGCTGCCGACGGCCATCGGCGCTCGGATCGATGCCGACGACGAGCAGTTGCGCAACGGCCACGGCTACGACCACAACTGGGTGCTGTCGACCGCCGGCGACCTGTCGCGTCCGGCGGCGCGCCTCGTGTCGCCCGTGACGGGCATCGCGCTGGAGGTCTTCACCGACGAACCGGGCGTGCAGGTCTACGTGGGCAACTTCCTCGACGGCACCGTGTGCGGCAAGGGCGGGGTGTCTTATGCGCGCCGCACGGCCGTCTGCCTCGAGACGCAGCATTATCCCGATTCGCCCAACAAACCGCAGTGGCCCTCGACGGTGCTGCGCCCGGGCGAGACTTACCGCAGCCGCTGCATCTACAAATTCTCGGTCGACAAGTGACGCTGCCGCCGATGAACCGTCTGACCGACATGCGGCAGCGTGCGCAGCAGCTCGCGGCGCCGCAGTTCGACGATCCGGCCGACCTGATCCGCTGGATGGGGATGGTGCAGGCGCAGGAGTACGGCTCGGCCAAATGGGCCGTCGCCTTGCGGCTGCGCACACCTGCTTCGGCGCCCGTGGAGGAGGCGCTGCGCGAGGGGCGCATTCTGCGTATGCACATCATGCGCCCCACGTGGCATCTCATCGCGGCAGAGGATGTGCGGTGGATGCTGCGCCTGTCGGCGCGACGGAATCGCGCCGCCAACGCTTCGTATGCCAACGGCAGCGGCAGCGGATTGGATGAAGCGGATTACCTGCGCTGCAACGAGCTGTTGGAGCGGATACTGGAGGGCGGGAACCATCTGACCCGTCAGCAGATCGCCGACGAACTGGAGCGGCAGGGGATGGCGGCCGCGCCGCCGCGCCTGAACCGGCTGATGATGCGCGCCGAGACCGACGGCGTGGTTTGCAGCGGTGCCGATCGGGCGGGCAAGCCCACCTATGCGCTGCTGGCCGAGCGGGTACCGCAGGCGGTCGACCTGCCGGACGAGGAGGCGCTGGCGCTGCTGGCCCGCCGCTATTTCCGCAGCCACGCCCCCGCGACGTTCGCCGATTTCGTCTGGTGGTCGGGGCTGAGCGTCGGCGAGGCGCGCTGCGGCGTCGCGGCGCTGGGCGGGGAGCTGCTGCGCGAGACGTTCGGCGGGCAGGAGTACCTGCTGCATGCGTGTTGGGCGGCGTGCGAGCCGGCGCCCGTGCAGACGCATCTGCTGCCGGCATTCGACGAGTATCTGATCGCTTATAAGGATCGTTCGGAGGTGCTGGCACCCGAGCATCGCGCACGGGCGTTCAACACGTTCGGCATCTTCCGGCCCGTGGTGCTGCACGACGGCCGGATCGTGGGCTGCTGGAGCCGCAAGGGCGCAGGGGTCGATGTGGAGCCGTTCGCCCGTGAGAGGCAGCCCACCGTGCGCTTGCGCCGGTCGGCCGAGGAGCGGTGGCGGCAGTTCCGCGAAGGGTAGGGGTCAGAGTTCGTGCGACAGGGGAGCGGGCACGACCTGCGAGGTGTCGAAATCGCCCCAGCGCTCGGCGATCGCGTCGAGCGTCGCCATCAGGGCGGGAATGTCGGTCAGCGTGACGAGTTGCAGACGCATCGGCTTGAAATCGGGCAGTCCCTTGAAATAGTTCGACAGGTGGCGGCGCATCTCCAGCACGCCCGCGTAGTCGCCCTTGACCTCGACCGAGCGGAGCAGGTGGCGTTTGGCTATCTCCACGCGCTCGGCGACCGTGGGCTGGGGGAGCGTCTCGCCCGTGGCCAGGTAGTGGCGGATCTCGCGGAAGATCCACGGCCGGCCGTAGGTGGCGCGGCCGATCATCACGCCGTCCACGCCGTAGCGGTCGAACATCGCGGCGGCCTTGGGACCCGAATCCACGTCGCCGTTGCCGATAATGGGAATGCGGATCGCGGGGTTGTTTTTCACGCGGCCGATGAGCGTCCAGTCGGCCTCGCCGCGGTAGAGCTGCGCGCGGGTGCGGCCGTGGATGGTGAGGGCCGCGATGCCCGTGTCCTGCAGCCGCAGGGCGATCTCCTCGATATTCTTGTTCTCGTCGTCCCAGCCCAGACGGGTTTTGACCGTCACGGGCGTATGGTCTACCGCACGGACGATGCGGCGCGTCATCTCGACCATCAGCGGCACGTCGCGCATCATGCCCGAGCCGGCGCCGCGGCCGACGATCTTCTTCATCGGACAGCCGAAGTTGATGTCGATGATATCGGGGCCGGCGGCCTCGGCCATGCGGGCCGCCTCGACCATCGGTTCGATCAGGTGGCCGTAGATCTGGATTCCGACGGGGCGCTCGGCCTCCGTGATTTCGAGTTTCTTGAGCGATTTGGCCGCGTCGCGGATCAGTCCGTCCGACGAGATGAACTCGGTGTAGACCACGTCGGCGCCGAACTCCTTGCACATGGCGCGGAACGACGGGTCGGTGACATCCTCCATCGGGGCCAGGAACAGCGGCTTGTCGCCCAGTTCGATAGTTGCTATCTTCATCGTTGTATCGCGTGTTAAGTCTGTGCGCACCGTCCGTGTCGGCCGTCGTCCGCGCGGCAAATATACGTAATGTTTCGCATTGCGGAAAATGCGGCGGCGATTTGCGCGGAATCTCCCCGCAGGAGATGGATTATTCGCCGAAAAACGCTAAATTTGCAGACGTAATCAACACTATCGAGGAAAATGAATATCGATCACTTTATTTCGGAGGCGGTGAGCCGCTCGGTCGAAGCGCTCTACGGCCCGCTGGGGGAGGAGCAGTTGCAGATTCAGAAGACCCGCAAGGAGTTCGAAGGCGACTATACGCTGGTCGTCTTTCCGTTGCTGCGACGAAGCCGCAAATCGCCCGAAGCGACGGCCGCCGAGATCGGCGAGCACGTCACGGCGCATACGCCCGAGGTGAAGTCGTTCAACGTCATCAAAGGATTCCTGAACCTCGCCCTCTCGGACGGGTTCTGGGCCGAGCGGTTCGCCGAGATCGCGGCCGACGAGCGGTTCGGGCAGGCTCCGGCGACGGGCCGCAACGTGATGGTCGAGTATTCGTCGCCCAACACCAACAAACCGCTCCATCTGGGGCATATCCGCAACAATCTGCTGGGCTACTCCGTCGCGCAGATTCTGAGCGCCAACGGCCACAACGTCATCAAGGTCAATCTGGTCAACGACCGCGGCATCCACATCTGCAAGTCGATGCTGGCGTGGAAACGCTTCGGCGGCGGCGAGACGCCCGCTTCGTCGGGGATGAAGGGCGACCATCTGGTGGGCAAGTACTATGTCGAGTTCGACAAGCACTACAAGGCCCAGATCGCCGAGCTGACGGCTGCGGGCATGCCGGAGGAGGAGGCCAAGAGGCAGGCGCCGCTGATGGTCGAAGCGCAGGAGATGCTGCGCCGCTGGGAGGCCAAGGATCCCGAGGTCTACGGGCTGTGGGAGATGATGAACGGTTGGGTGTACGACGGTTTCGACATCACGTACAAGGCGCTGGGCGTCGATTTCGACAAGGTCTATTACGAGTCGCAGACCTATCTGCTGGGCAAGGACATCGTGCAGAAGGGGTTGGACATGGGGATCTTCTTCCGCAAGGAGGACGGTTCGGTGTGGATCGACCTCACGGGCGACGGACTGGATCAAAAGCTGCTGCTGCGCGGCGACGGCACGTCAGTCTACATGACGCAGGATCTGGGTACGGCCTTCCGCCGTTTCGAGGAGAATCATCTCGACGACATGATCTACGTGGTGGGCAATGAGCAGAATTACCATTTCCAGGTGCTCAAACTCGTCCTCAAGAAGCTCGGCTACGACTGGAGCGACCACATCACCCACCTCTCCTACGGAATGGTGGAGCGGCCCAACGGCAAGATGAAGTCGCGCGAGGGGACGGTGGTCGACGCCGACGACCTGATCGACGACATGGTGCGCACGGCGCGCGAGATGTCCGACGAGATGGGCAAGCTCGACGGCTGCTCGGAGGAGGAGGCCGCGGCGATCTCGCAGACGGTCGGTCTCGGGGCGCTCAAGTACTTCATCCTCAAGGTCGATCCCAGAAAGACGATGCTGTTCGATCCGCGGGAGTCGATCGACTTCAACGGCAATACGGGCCCCTTCATACAGTACACGCACGCGCGTATCCGTTCGGTGCTGCGCAAGGCGCAGGAGGCGGGCATCGCCTGCGACGGCGCTTCGGCTGCGGCCTATCTGCCCGAGGAGGTGGCGCTTGTCAAGCAACTGGCGGACTATCCCAACGTCGTAAAGGCGGCGGCCGAGAACTTCGCTCCCTCGATCGTTGCGGCCTATGCCTACGAGCTGGCCAAACAGTATAACGGCTACTATCACGATCACTCGATCCTGCGCGAGGAGGAGGCCGCGGTGGGGGCCATGCGGCTCCGGCTTTCGGAGCAGGTGGCGCGCGTGATCCGTCTGTCGATGCGGCTGCTCGGCATCGACGTTCCCGAACGGATGTAGGCGCAGCGACGCTCCCTGCACGGCCGGTTTTCCGTCGTTTCGGGAAACCGACCGTGCGGTTTTGCAGGAGCGGGTATGCGAAAAAAGGGTTCCGGATCTCCGTATTCCGGAAGGAAGGTTAATTTTGGGACATTTAATGTTAATCGGTTAGGTTATGAGAAAATTTGTGTGTTTGCTTGTCGGTGTTGCGGTCGCATTCGCCGGTGTCTCCTGTTCGGATGAGGGGGAGAGCGTACGGGTCGAGCCGGAGGTAGGAATCGTGGATGGAAGCGTGGAATCGAATGCGATTTCATGTACGATCGTGCCTGCGAAGGCGACGGCGTGTGCTTATACGTATGTCGAAAAAGGCGCTCCGCTGCCGTCGGCCGAGCGGATTCTCGCCGAGGGCGGCAATCGGATCGCTGCGGACGCCGCGACGACCGTCAGGATCGGGGCGCTGAAGTGGAACACGACTTATGTCGTGATCGCTGCCGTTGCGAGCGGCGACGGGCTGTATGCCGCGGCTTCGGTCGAGCTGACCGTAGGCGAGGAACCGGATCTCTCGACGGATCTGGGGGCCGGTGCCAACTGTTACATCGTATCGCAGGCGGGCGACTACAGTTTTGTGCCGCAGCATGTGAACGGACTTCCGGTCGAGAATATCTCTTCGGTCGCATGGATCTGGTCGACCAAGGTCGGCGCCGGCAATCAGCAGAAGCTCGTGAGCGATGTGGCGTATCGCAACGGGAAGGTGCGTTTTACGGCCACGGGCGAGCGGGGCAATGTCGTGCTCGCGGCGTTCAGCGCATCGGGTTCGATCGTCTGGTCGTGGCATATCTGGTGTACGGAGGAGCCGCAGACCCGCACGCACACCAACGGCAGCGTCTTCCAGGATCGCTGGCTCGGAGCGGTCGATACGGCTCCCGGTGCGCGCGGTTCGTTTGGTCTGCTCTATCAGTGGGGGCGCAAAGACCCGTTCTTCGGCGGTGTCGATGCGCAAGATTGCGAGGATTACGCTGAACCGCCTTTCACGGTCGCGGTCAACAATACGATCATGAATCCCGATTACGGCCTCGAATGGAAGTTCGTCGACGAGGGTGCCGACCCGCTCCGCGCTGCGGCCGAACCGACCCATTTTTTCCATGCCCCCAAACACGACTGGCTCGCCGAGCACAACGAGACGCTGTGGGCCAGGGCCAAGACCGATTACGATCCCTGTCCGGCAGGCTATCGTGTTCCGACGACGGCCGAACTCTCTGATCTGGAGTCGGTCTCCGCGGCGGATTTCGATGCGGTCACCGGCGGGTTCAATTTCACGCAGAACGGCGTGCAGACGTGGTGGCAGGGATGCGGCAACCGAGACATCGGCGGGTACCTGACGATTTTCGGACAGATTTTCGCCTGGACGTCGACCGTGCAGTCTATTGGCAGTGGCGATTCGGCCTTTTATTTCTCGGAGCGCTTCATCGTCGACGACTGGGGGGCCGTCATTGCTCCGGGGAATCGCTCCTTTGCGCAGGCGATTCGCTGCGTGGCGGAGTGAGGCGCCGTTGGGACGGCACCCGCGGCAAGACGTATTGTGTGAACGGCTTCGGCGCTCTGCCGGAGCCGTTTTCGTCGCTTCGGCGCGATTGTTGGACGGGGTGGGCGGAAGAGTCCAATCCCTAAATCGTTCATGACGTGAAAAGAACTTTTACCACAATCGTATGCGCCTTTTCCGCGTGTGCGGCTGCGGTCGCTCAGCAGCGAAGCGGAGCGACGGCTGCCTGTCTCCGGCCCGACACCGTGCTGCTGTCGGCCGAACTCGACGGTGCGTGTCTGGTGCGCAAATATTTGGTGAAACAGCGCTGCGATCTCAATTCCGACTATGCCGTGCGTTACCGGATGGATGTGGCGCAGCTTTCGGCGACATTGGCCGGCAATGCCCGGGAATTGAACGATCTGCAAGCCTTCATCGACCGGATCGCGCAGGACGAGTCGCTGCGGGTGACGGAGGTGTCGATCACCGGATACGCTTCGCCCGACGGTTCGTACGGGCCCAATGAGCGGCTGGCCCGCAAGCGGGCCGAAGATTTCAGGAATTACGTCGATTCCGAATACGGGCTTTCGGCCAGGTATCCGCTGACGGTGTCGGCCGTCGTCGACGATTGGAGGTCGGCGGTTCCGGCCGTGGAGGCCTCGTCGATTCCCTCCAAGGAGGAGGTGCTCCGAATTCTCAACGGCGACGACACGGCGGCGGTCAAGGGGATGCGGCTCAAACGCCTGCCCTCGGCGTGGAACTACATGCGCCGGCGGATTCTGCCGCCGATGCGTCATGTGGAGATGGCCGTCACCTATGAAAAGAGCCATGTCGTCACCGAACGTACGCCCGTTCCGCTGCCCGAGGTCGAACGGATCATCCATACGACCTATATCATCGTCGACGATCAGCCCGACGGACTGATTATCGACATGGACGAGTTCGATTGTATGTGAGCAGTGCGATCGGGCGCCTGTTCGTCATCACCGCCGGATTGCCGTGAGGCAATCCGGCGGTGGCGTACGGAAAAAAACAGTAGCCGATGCGATGATTGTCGGAGGTTTTTATTATCTTTGTCTGCAATTATCAAACATTCCGATTTTTATGGCAAATTTAAGAGAGCTGAAGAAGGAGATCGACTATCGTCTGGAAGAGGTGGTTTTCGATTGCGATATGGCCATTGCATTCCAGCCGTCGAAGGAGCAGGAGATTTTCGAACTGATGCAGAAGGCCGTAGCCCTTCGCAACGAATTGATCGCCAAAGCCGGCAATCCCTCGGAACCGCATAACAAGTCGTTGGTGCGCAAATATTACGCTGCGCTGCGTGCCGATATCGTCCGGTCGTTCGGAGCGTTGTTCGAGGAGTTGAGCAAGATCAACGAGGCGAAGCAGTAGGGTAGCGCCCTCTCGGGTGCAGGTTTACGGGAGGCGAAGGGAGACCGTCGCCTCCCGTTTTTTTCGGAATGCGAAGGGGTCAGCGGTCGTGCCGTTTCAGCACGGTGTGCGGAACATCGCCGTGCGAGACGAGCTGGATCGGACAGCCGTAGTTGCGCAATTGCTCCTCGTCGATGACGTTCGAGTCGTGGCGGTGTACATGCCCGTTGACGCACACGATGCTCTTCACGACCGACGAGATCGTTCCCAGATCGTGCGAGACCATCACGATCGCCATGTGCCGGTTCAACGTTCGGAGGATGCGGTAAAGTTCGTTTTCGAACTGATTGTCGACGAAATTCGCCGGTTCGTCGAGAATCAGCAGCCGCGGCTCGGAGATGATCGCCCTGCATAGCAGTGCCCGCTGCATCTGCCCGCCCGAAATCTCTCCGATGGCACGCTGGGCGACCTCGGCGATGCCGGTGCGTTCGAGCAGCTCGAGTGCCTGCCGCCGCTCTTCAGCGGTGTAGCGGGCGCGAAAACGTTTGCGCCCCTGCAGGCCCGAGAGAACCGTCTCGGCGACCGAGATGGGAAATGCGCGGTCGAACACCTGCTGTTGCGGCAGATAGCCGATCAGCCTCTCCCCGCCGCGATAGAGCTCTGCGGCATAAGCGACGGTGCCGCGGTAGGGGATATTGCCCAGAATCGCGCGCACGAGCGATGTCTTTCCGCCGCCGTTGGGGCCGCTCACCCCCAGGAAAACGACGTCGTAAATGTCCAGCGAC
>USBO01000021.1 GCA_900552955.1 uncultured Alistipes sp. | reverse complement strand
CTGCTGCGCGAGGGGGTGACCGACAAATTCATCGAACTGACGCTCGACGGCTACAAGCAGACGGCGGGCGGGGAGTTCGGCGGCCTCGTGCCGGGCTGGTTCACCGACGAGCCGCAGGTCGTGGTGACCGATCGCCATGCGATCCGCTGGACGCCCGACCTGTTCGACGCCTTCCGCGCCCGTTGGGGCTACGATCTCACGCCCCATCTGGTCTCGCTCTGGGAGGAGGTGGGCCCGTGGCGGCAGGTGCGGCACAACTACCGCGACGTGCTGATGAACCTCTTTCTGGATCGCTTCATGAAGGTCTGCCATGCCTATTGCGAGCGCAACGAGCTGGCCTTCACCGGCCACTTCTGGGAGCACGGGTGGCCCGATATGGCGCACAATCCCGACAACATGGCCATGTACGCATGGCAGCAGATGCCGGGCATCGACCTGCTGTACAATAAGTTCGATCTCGATTCGCCCAATGCCCATTTCGGCAACGTGCGTTCGGTCAAGGAGGTCAACAGCGCGGCCAACCAGACGGGACGCGTGCGCAAGCTGAGCGAATCGTACGGCGGTGCCGGCTGGGACGTCACGCTGCGCGACCTCAAGCGGCTCGGCGACTGGGAGTATGCGCTGGGCGTGAACTTCATGAACCAGCACATCGCGCCGCTGAGCATCGCCGGAGCGCGCAAGTACGACTATCCGCCCACCTTCACGCCTCATTCGCCGTGGTGGGAGTACTACCGCGAGCTGAACATGCATTTCGCGCGTCTGTCGCTTGCGCTCTCGTCGGGCGGCCAGTACAACGACGTGCTGGTGCTCGAACCGACCACCTCGATCTGGATGTACTACACGCAGCATGCGCCGCGCCGGAACCATTGGCGGACGATGGGTGCGCAGTTCCAGGAGTTCATCACCGCACTCGAGCGACAGCAGGTGGAGTTCGACCTGGGGTCGGAGAACATCATTCTCAACCACGGTTCGGTGCGCGGCGACCGCTTCATCGTGGGCAAACGCGCCTATGGAACGGTGGTGCTGCCGGCGCAGATGGAGAATGTCGACGCTGCGACGTTCGCGCTGCTGCGGCGCTTCGCCGCCAAAGGCGGCCGCATCATCTGTTACGGTGCGCCGCGGTATGTGGACGGCGTGCCGAGCGCCGAGGCGGAGTCCTTCTTCGCCGACGCTGCGCAGGTGACGCGCGCCGATGCGTCGGAGCCCGTCGATGCGGCGCTCTACGCCTCGTCCGAGATCGCGTTCGACCTGCCGCAGGGCAACTGCCTCTTCCACCACCGCCGCCGTATGGACGACGGGCAGGTGCTCTTCCTGGTCAACTCGAGCCTCACGGAGCCCGTGCGGGGGACGGTGACGCTGCGCGGGCGTCAGGCCGCGCTGCTCGACACGCGCACGGGCCGGATCGGCGGGTACGCCGCGCAGCGCGTCGGCGAGCGGCTGACAATCGCCTACGATCTCTATCCGGCGGGCAGTCTGCTGCTCTACGTGTTGGACGAGGAGCGCGAGGGGCTCACGCCTCCGCCTGCGCGGGGTGCGCTGACGGAGGTGGCGGCCGCAGGAGGTCTGACGGCGCGGCCCGATGCGCCGAACGTGATGACGATCGACTTCTGCGATCTGGAGGTGGGCGACGAGCTCCATCCCGATCTGCACGTCTGCGACGCGGCCGATCTGGCGTTCCGCCGTCACGGCTTCGAGGCCGGCAATCCGTGGAGCACGTCGGTGCAGTTCCGCGACCATACGATCCGCCGCGACACCTTCACGATGGGCGGATTCAGGGCGTCGTACCGTTTCACGGTGAAAGCCGGCGTCGACGGCAGCCGGATGCAGGCCGTCGTCGAGCAACCCGAGCTTTACCGTGTGACGCTCAACGGCACGGAGCTGAAAGCGCTGCCCGACCGGCATTGGATCGACCCCGAAATGCGGCTGCTGCCCCTCGGCGATGCCTTGCGCACGGGCGAGAATGTGCTGACTTTGGAGTGTTCGCCCATGCGGGTGCTGGCCGAGATCGAACCGGTCTACATTCGGGGAGATTTCCGGCTCGAGCCGGCGGTCAAGGGGTGGAACATCGTCGCTGCGGGCGATTTCGCCGCCGGCAGTTGGAAAGCGCAGGGCTGGCCCTGCTATCCGGGCAAGGTGACCTATGCGCGCGAGTTCGACATCGCCGAGAAGGCGCCCTGCTACGAAGTGGCGCTGGGCGAGTGGAAGGGGACGGTCTGCGAGGTGCTCGTCAACGGCCGTTCGGCCGGCATCGTCTATGCCGAGCCCTACACCCTCGATGTGACGGAGCGGATCGAAACGGGTCGCAACCGTATCGAGGTGAAGGTCGTGGGCAGCAACTACAATCTGCTGGGGCCGCTGCACAAGGCTCATTTCGGACGTGTGGCGCCCCATTTCTGGCGCAAGGTCGAGTCTTATCCCCCGGGCAGCGACTATGTGCAGCAGGATTACGGTCTGATGGGCGATTTCACGCTGAGGGCCGGTCGCTGATCGGCTTTTCGGACGGAACTGCGGAGCGGGACGGCGGAGCGCCGTCCCGTTTTCGTGCGGTTTCGTTCTGAAAATTTTACGGTTTTATTTTGAAATTTTTCGTTTTATGCGTTCCTTTGTGTGCGGAAAGGAATCGAAAACGAAAATACCATGACAAAGCAATTCGATGTGATAATTGTCGGCGGCGGCGCGACAGGCGCCGGTGTGGCCCGCGACTGCGCGCTGCGCGGGATTCGCGCGCTGCTGCTCGAACGAGGCGACATCGCCACGGGTGCCACGGGCCGCAACCACGGCCTGCTGCACAGCGGCGCGCGCTATGCCGTCACCGACCGCGAATCGGCCGAGGAGTGCATCAAGGAGAACATGATCCTGCGCCGGATCGCCAGCCATTGCGTCGAGCCGACCGACGGTCTGTTCCTGAGCCTGCCCGAGGATGGGCTGGAGTTCCAAGCCAGGTTCGTCGAGGCGTGCCGCGCGGCGGGCATCCGCGCCGATGTGATCGACCCGAAGGAGGCGCTGCTGCTCGAACCTTCGGCCAATCCGGCGATGATCGGTGCGGTGCGCGTGCCCGACGGCGCGGTCGACCCGTTCCGGCTGACGGCCGCCAACGTCATAGATGCCAGGGCGCACGGCGCCGAGGTGCTGACCTACCACGAGGTGCTCGATTTCGTGCGCGAGCAGAACCGCATTGCGGGCGTGCGCGTGCTCGACCGCAAGACGGGCGAGACGACCGAGTACCGGGCGCAGGTGGTGGTCAACGCGGGCGGCATTTGGGGCCACGAACTCGCCAGGAAGGCAGGTGTGACGGTCAACATGCTGCCGGCCAAAGGGTCGCTGCTGATCTTCGGCCACCGCGTGAACAGCATCGTGCTGAACCGCTGCCGCAAGCCGGCCGATGCCGATATTCTGGTGCCGGGCGACACGATCTCGCTCATCGGCACCACGTCGAGCAAGGTGCCCTTCGACGAGGTGGACGACATGTATGTGACGGCCGACGAGGTCGACCTGCTGCTGCGCGAGGGGATGAAGCTGGCCCCGTCGCTGGAGCATACGCGCATCCTGCGCGCCTATGCCGGCGTGCGGCCGCTGGTGGCCTCCGACGACGATCCGAGCGGCCGCAGCGTGAGCCGCGGCATCGTGGTGCTCGACCACGCCGTGCGCGACGGGCTGGAGGGGTTCGTGACCATCACGGGCGGCAAGCTGATGACCTACCGCCTGATGGCGGAGTGGACGACCGATCTGCTCTGCAAGAAACTCAACCTCACGGCGCGGTGCACCACCGCCGAGCAGAAGCTGCCCGGCTCGCGCGAGCCGGAGGAGGAGGTCAACCGCCGGTTGATCTCGGTGCCGCCGGCGCAGCGCGCGTCGTCGATCCACCGGCACGGCGACATGGCGGCCAAAGTGGCCGCCGGAGATGCCGCACGGCGGTCGCTGGTGTGCGAGTGCGAGGAGGTGTCGGTCGGCGAGGTGGAATATGCGCTCAACGAGCTGGACGTCAACAATCTGGTCGACCTGCGCCGCCGCACCCGCGTGGGGATGGGAACCTGCCAGGGCGAGTTGTGCGCCTGCCGCGCCGCGGGGCTGATGGCCGCTGCGGGCAAGTACTGCGTGCGGCGCGCCAAGGAGGATCTGGCGGCCTTCCTCAACGAACGCTGGAAGGGCATGGCCCCCGTGGCGTGGGGCGATACGCTGCGCGAGAGCGAGTTCACGATGTGGCTCTACGACGGCGTGTGCGGGTTAACGAGTGAAAACAATACGAAATAACGATATGAAATTCGATAGTGTAATCATCGGCGGCGGCCTCGCGGGGCTCGTCTGCGGCATCCGCCTTGCGAAAGCGGGCCGGCGCTGCGCCATTGTCTCGTCGGGGCAGAGCGCGCTGCACTTCTCGTCGGGGTCGTTCGATCTGCTGGGGGCGCTGCCCGACGGTACGCCCGTGACCTCTCCTGCGGAGTCGGTGGGCGAGACGATCCGTCAGGCGCCCGAACATCCCTATGCCAGGATCGGTGCCGAACGTTTCGGTGCGCTGGCGGCCGAGGCGGCCGCGCTGCTTGCCGAAGCGGGCGTGGCCGTCGAGGGCGACGCTGCGCGCAACCATTACCGCCTCACGCCGATGGGCGGGCTCAAACCTGCATGGCTGACGCTCGAGGGGTATGTGCGCAGTTCGTCGCCCGATGCGCTGCCGTGGCGCAAGGTGGCATTGTTCAATGCCGAGGGCTTCCTCGACTTCTACACCCAGTTTCTCGCGGAGGGATTCCGCCGCATGGGTACCGAGTGTGCGGTGCGCACGTTCAACCTGCCGGCGCTCGGGACGATCCGCAACAACCCGAGCGAGATGCGTTCGGCCAACATCGCCCGCATCTTCGACCGGCAGGAGAATCTCGACGAGCTGGCGCTCATCCTCGCACGTGAGGCGGGTGACGCCGAAGCGGTGCTGCTGCCCGCCGTGCTGGGGATCGACCGGCGCGGTGCGGCGGCCGAGCTCGCCCGGCGGATCGGCCGCCCCGTGGCGGTGGTCGCCACGCTGCCGCCGTCGGTGCCCGGGTTGCAGGCGCAGTTGCAGTTGCGCCGCAGTTTCCAGCAGGCGGGCGGCGTCTACATGCTGGGCGACACGGCCGTGCGGTACGACGCCGAGGGCGACCGCGTCGCGGCGCTCTACACGGCCGATCACGGCGACATCGCCTTCACGGCCGACGATTACGTGCTGGCCACGGGCAGCTATTTCAGTCAGGGGCTGGTGGCTGCGGCGGAGGGCGTGCGCGAGCCGCTTTTCGGGCTGGATGTGGCCTGTGCCGCCGACCGCGGTGCATGGTACGACCGCGACCTGTTCGCGGCGCAGCCGTTCGAGCAGTTCGGCGTGAAGTGCGACGGGCGGCTGCGCGGACTGCGCGGCGGCCGCGCGGTGGAGAACCTCTATGCGATCGGTGCCGGACTGGCGGGATTCAATCCCGTGAAGGAGGGGTGCGGCGCAGGTGTGTCGATGCTCACGGCGCTGGCCGCCGCCGAGGAAATTTTACGTAAATAAGGAGAAGCCATGACGGAATACAGCGAAAATAATTTCGAGCAGTGTATCAAATGCACCGTCTGCACGGTCTACTGCCCTGCGGCGGCTGCCAATCCGCTCTTCCCGGGGCCGAAGCAGGCGGGGCCCGACGGCGAGCGTCTGCGTCTGAAGCAGCCCGCCTTCTATGACGAGGCGCTCAAATACTGCCTCAACTGCAAACGGTGCGAGGTGGCCTGCCCGTCGAACGTGCGCATCGGCGACATCATCCAGCTCGCGCGCATCAGGCACGGCCGCAAACGGCCCGGGCTGCGCGAGTTCATGCTGGCGAACACCGATCTGGTGGGGACGCTCTCGACGCCGCTGGCGCCGATCGTCAACGCCACGGTGGGGCTGAAGCCCGTGAAACTGATGATGGACAAGATGATCGGGATCGACCACCGCCGCACCTTCCCCAAATACGCCTTCGGGACGTTCGAGGGGTGGATGCGCAAGCAGCGTGCGGCGCAGGCGGCCTTCCCGCGGCAGGTCAGCTACTTCCACGGCTGCTACGTCAACTACAACAATCCGCCGCTGGGCAAGGATTTCGTGAAGGTGATGAATGCGCTGGGCATCGGCGTGCAGCTGCTCGAGAAGGAGAAGTGCTGCGGCGTGGCGCTGATCTCCAACGGGTTGATCGAACAGGCCAAGCGGCAGGCCGAGGTCAACGTGGCGTCGATCCGCAAGTCGGTCGTGGAGCGCGGGCTGCCCGTGCTGGGCACCTCGTCGACCTGCACCTTCACGCTGCGCGACGAGTATCCTCACCTGCTGGGCGTCGATACGTCGGACGTGCGCGATCGGGTGGAGCTGGCCACGCGCTACATCTACCGGTTGCTGGAGTCGGGCGAGGCGACGCTGCGCTGGCGCAAGGATGCGCCCAGGGTGAAGGTGGCCTACCACACGCCCTGCCACATGGAGAAGCTCGGGTGGTCGTATTATTCGATCGAACTGCTGAAGATGATCCCCTCGGTGGAGCTGACGGTGCTCGACTCGCAATGCTGCGGCATCGCGGGCACCTATGGCTTCAAGAAGGAGAACTACGCCACCTCGCAGCGCATCGGCGAGGGGTTGTTCCGACAGATCGAAGCGTCGGGCTGCGACGTGGTGGCCACCGACTGCGAGACTTGCAAGTGGCAGATCGAGATGTCGACCTCCAAGCGGGTCGAGCATCCGTTGTCGCTGCTGGCAGCGGCACTCGATGCCGAGTGATCGGACGGAACGGATTCGAACCGGCTGCGGAGCCACTTCGCAGCCGGTTTTCGTTCGCTTGCAGCGGCGGTGTGTCGCGGTCGGACGAGTGGGGCGGTGCGCAGTCGCTGTCGGGTCATGAGCGGAGATTTCCGCTGTGAAGCCCGAAAAATACGGCATGAGATCAAAAAATAACGCTCCGACCAAAACTTTTTTCCGCCGGAAACGTATATTACAATCGGAGGGATCGCTCTCCGTTGAACCGAAAAAATTAGAAAAATGAAGAAACCGATTCTGTTCCTCACCCTGATTGCGTTGTTTGCGACGCAGAACATGATGGCATGGGGACGTCTGGGGCATGCGACCGTGGCGCGCATCGCCGAACAACATCTGACGAAAAAGGCGAAGGCCAATCTGGACAAGTGGCTCGACGGCCAGTCGATCGTCTACTACGCATCGTGGCTCGACGAATACAAGCCTCAGATGCTCGTCGATCTGGGCTACGATCCCACCAAAGGCAACCGCATGCACCAGTTGCCCCACACCTTCTCGGTCGACGCCGAGGGCGAGGTCGTGCCCGGTAACCGCTGGCCCGGCACCAACGACTATCTGGCCAACTGCCTCCATTATATCGAGGAGTCGGCCGACATGCTGAAAAACCACGTCCGCGAGCTGGACGACTCGACGCGCCAGGCGCGCATCAAGCTGATCGTGCACTGCGTGGGCGACATGCATTGTCCGGCGCATATCCGCTACCCGGGCAATACGACCATCGGGTATTACAAGGTGAACTATTTCGGTCAGGAGATGCGTTATCACACCATCTGGGACTCGGCGGTCATCCAGCGCTCCCATCCGTGGAGCTTCTCCGATCTGGCATGGCTGCTCGACCGCTATACGAAGGCGGAGCAGGCTGCCATCACGGCCGGTACGGTCAGCGATTGGGGCCGCGACTCGGCTGCGGCGTCGAAGTGCATCTACGACGTGCAGGAGGGCGATACGATCGGCGCCGATTTCATCAAGCGATACAAGCCGTTGGCCGAGAGCCAGCTCGTGAAGGCGGGTTACCGGCTGGCAGCGGTGCTGAACGACGTTTTCGGAAAGTGACGGAAAGTCTGTTTTGGGGGACGGGGCGGCCGAAGGCCGTCCCGTTTTTCGTCGGGTGCGGCGAGGGCCGCTCGGGAGCGGTGGAGGCGCTCCGATCCGTTGCAGATCGCTGGCAGCGCCGTTCGGGGCGCTTCACGTTGTTTTCGTTGTGCCGGCTTCGGAGCCTCTGATCCGACGGCGGACGGTGACGGCGGAAGTTGCAGCAGCGGAGGTGTGCAGTTGAGCTTGTTAGCAGCGGTCAGCGGAGGAGGGCTGAGCCTCCGCACGGCGGGAGGTGCAAACCGCCAGGAGCGGAGGGCAGGCGGGAAACGGGCCGAAAAGAGCTTTCGGGAAAGTTATTTTCAGAAATGTTCGAAAAATATGTGAAAAAATTTGCATATTCCGGAAAAATGCCCTACATTTGCACTCGCAATAAGGGAATGGCTCCGTAGCTTAACTGAATAGAGCACTTGACTACGGATCAAGAGGTTACAGGTTTGAATCCTGTCGGAGTCACAGATTTTTGAAGAGGTTACGAGGAATCGTGACCTCTTTTTCATTTATGCCTGTGCGTCACGGTGGCATGTGCCGCGTTCGTAGCCGCGCGTGACGGTGCAACACTCCCTTCTGTCGGTGTGTTTCGTCCGAAAATAGCTGTTTTTATAATCGGGAAGCCCTGGTTCGCAACTCTCGGAGCTGTGCTGGCCGGAGTGTGCAACGAGAGGAGGGTAAAAGAGAGCGACCGGACACAATCTGTGTCCGGTCGCTTCGTTCGAATGGGCAGAAATTACTCCTGCATCAGTGCGCCGTAGAGAACGGCCGGCTGGCTGCTGTTCGTAACGCGCAGCTGTCCCATCGTATAGACGTCGTAACCGATGTTCGTCCACTCGACTTTGAAGGTCTTGTTCTTGAGGAACTCGGTCAGATTGTTTATGCTGCCGTCGTTGAAACTGCTGGCGATATTGTCCATCGAAAGCGTCGAACCGTCGATCGTGAAACTGTCGCCCGCCTGATTGAAATTGATCTGGTAGGTGTAGCGGATTTCCTGGCCGATGCCGCCGATCACCGGAGCGATCGTGAGCTGGGCGTTGCCCTCCGTGTCCAGACCGAAGTAGAGGTTGATGTGCGAGAACGAGGCGACGCCAGACGTGAGCAGCATCTTCATCTGCATGATGTTGTGGATCAGATAGCCCAGATAGTTGTCCGACGGCTCCGTGCTGGGGAACATGCCATCCTCCACGCGCATGATCGTGTAGTACTTCTCGACGCCGAAGCAGGCCTCCATGCCGATATTGGCCTTGGACTTGGCGCGCACCAGAATCGGGGTGTCGCTGTCGGTGGTGAAGCTGTCCGTATTGCCGTCGCCCGCCTGATACTTCAGTCCGCGGATTTCCACGCCGTTGATCGTGACGGGAGTGTCGAACACCAGGTCTTTGGTGATGAGGTCGGTGTGCGTCTCGACGGCTTCGATCTGAGGCTCGTTGCCCGCTTTGTAGAGGAACATTACGGTGCGCGTGCTCAACTTCACGTCGACGGCCAGCCCGTTGACCTCCAGGTAGCAGTAGAGGTTGGGCTTGAACGTCGGTGCATTGCGCAGCACCTCCTGCAGCTTGCCCTGCTTGACAGCCTGCATCTCGGCCTCCGTGGCTCGGGTCAGCTTGGCTTTGATGCGGTTGATACGTCCCGTCATGATGAGCTGATCCTCCGTCACCTCTTCGATCTCGAACTCGAAGTCGGTCTTGAGACCCAGGTTGCCCGAACCGCCGCTGATCGCATCGTTGGGATCGCTGATGATGTGGAGGTAGTTGTAGGTGTCGAACGTCAGCACCGGACGCTGATAGGCGTGGAACATGAAGGTCGATGTGCGCGGAATGCCGTTATACTCGGGATAATCCAGATTGTCGGTGAACATCGTGACCATGTTGTTGTCGGCGAAGTCCATCCAGAAGCGGTAGAAGCCTTTGCTGGTCTCGACGTCGGCCAGCCAGCCGAATTCGGCTCCGGCGAGCTGCGCCTGATACCCCTTCATGGCCGAATCCACGCGAACGTCCACACTGTCGTCCATGGTGACCGTGCTCTCGTTGCAAGCCGTGTAAACGGCCGCCGAAGCCATCAGAATGAGTATGCTGATATAGTTTCTCATAGTGTCTTGTCGTTTTCTTGCTTGTTAAATTACCGTGGTGCGTTCGCTATTCCGTGGGAGGATTGGAAACGACATCTTCGATGGCGAGGCGGAAATAGGTCTCCAGACCCTTCTCGCCCGTGGTCTTGTTGTCGAAGAACTCGATGTTCCACGTGTCGCGGAAATAGCTCTCGACGATGGCCAGTTTCGCTTCGAGATCGGCTTTCGCATTGGGGTTCTCGGTCGATTTGGCAGCTTCGGCCAGGACGGTCTCGTCGAACCACTTCTTGCCGAAGACCAGAATGCCCGAGACCATCTCGGCGAAGTCCTCGTCTTTGTTCAGCATCGAGTAGTTGGTGATGAATCCCAGATGACGGGCCTCGTTGTCGTTCAGCAACGTCCAGTTGGAGTTGTAGCGACCGGTCGAAATTTCCTGATACTTTTTGTCGAAGAGCTTGGTCTGGTGGAGAATGTGCGTGAACTCGTGGACGATCGTGTGGAGAGACTCTTTCAATTCGTTCTCGTTCGATGCGTCGAAGTTATTGACGTTCAGCAGCAGAATCTTGCGTCCGCCCTCGGCCTGGCCCAGCTTGAAGGAGCCGTTCTGGTACTCGGGGCTGCCGACCAGGACGATCTTCTTGGGGGCGACCTCCTTGAGGAAGTCCTGATTGCCCGTGGCCTGGATGTAAGGCTCGAACCATACGTCGCGCAGCGCGGCCATCATCGGCTGCACGGCCTCGAACTTCACGGGAACGAGCTGCACCTCCGACAGACTGCTGTAGGACTGTGCGGCATCCCAGCGGTAGACGACTTCGATGTTGTAGGGCTCGGTGTAGTGCTGCTCGAGCCATTTGTCGAGTTCGTTCGGAGCATAGTATTCGCCGCCCAGTCCCGGGATATAGAGGTCGTCGGCGATCTTCTCCTCTTCGCGGCATCCGCCCAGCAGCAGCGATGCTCCGAAGAGGGCGGCGAGGAATATGTGATTGAATCTTTTCATCGTTTTCTCTGTCATGTATGGGGTGTCGTTTACCAAGGTTGAGGAATGTTATTCATCGGGTTGGCTTCAACGCCGGCCAGAATCGCCGTCTGCGGAACCTGCAGGACGCGACGATCGTCGTCGGGCGTCAGCGTGCTGCTCAGACCCGCGTTGTCGCGGTGCGTGACGGGGATGTTCCAGCGCAGGATGTCGTAGTAACGCTGGCCCTCGTAGAGGAACTCGATGCGGCGGAAGTCGAGGATCGTCAGGATCAGCGCCTTTTGCAGACGTCCCTGCTCGCCGGCCAGGAAGCGGCTCTTGTTGAAGTCGCTGTTGATGAAGGTGTTCGCACCGTTCAACTGGGACGAATAGTAGCTCAGGATCTTGGCCTGCGTGAGCGAGGTGGTGGCGATGTCGAAGTCTTTGGCCGGAATGCGCAGTTCGATGAAGCAGTTCAGGTCGTCGAGCGCTTCGTCGAACTTGCCGAGCATCGTGTTGGCCTCGGCGCGTGCCAGCAGCAACTCGTCGCTGCGGAAGAGCGCCAGCTTCGTGTAGGAACGGCCGATACCCTGAACGATGTCCGAGTAGTAGAAGTCCTGATAATACTTCTTCAGCACCTTGCCCTTGACGCCGCCGCTGTAACCGTAGACGCAGTTCGTGTAGCTCCAGTCCACGCCCGTGGCGTTCTTCGAGGCCAGTTTGGTGATGATGTCCTCGTTGAGCTGGTAGCGGGTGTAGATATTGGCCATGATCGTCGAGGGGAGGGTCGTCATCGGCTCGCTCAGCAGCAGATTAGCGTTGCTGCCGGCCGAGGAGAACTCCTGCCCGATCTTGTCGGCGTTGTCGTTGTAGCTTCCCAGACGGTTCCAGTCGGTGAGGTAGCTGCGGCAGTAGGTGCGGCAGGGATCGCTGGCCGACGGGAAACGTACGGGGGTCTTGGTCGTCGTGTTCGTCGTGCCGGGCTTGTCGAAGACGCTCGGTGCGGGGAAGAGCTGATTGACGTAGTAAAGCACGTTCTGATAGTCGCGCGTAAAGAGCGCCACGCGGGTAGCGAAGGCCAGCGCCGACTGGGGTGTGAAGTGATACTTCGGCTCGGAATAGTCGCTTGCGCTGCCCACGGTCTTCATGCCGTCCTCGAGGTCCTTGAGAACCTTCGAGAGGGTGACGGCGACCGTTTCGCGCGAATAGTCGGCATAGGTCGTCTTCTCGGGATCGGTGGCATAGGGAATGCCCGGGTTGCTGGCCATGTTCTCCAGATCGAAGAAATCGGAGTAGAGCGTCAGCAGGCAGAAGTGCGCATAGGCACGGCACAGGAGCGCCTCACCGCGCGAGCGCGAGAGCTGCGTGGTCTGACCGTGTTTCTTTTCCAGCTCGTCGATCGCCTCGAGAGCGTGGTTGGCTGCCGAGATGGCATTGTAAGCCGCCGACCAGTAGGCTTCGTAACCGTCCCACACGCCCTCGCCGGCAAGCGAATACTCGCGCCAGCGGAAAGCGTCCTCCTGGAAGGTATAGAGCGAATTGACTCCGGCGATCGAGGTGCCGTAGTCGACGAAACCGTCGCAACGCGCGTCGACGACCGAATAGAACGTGGAGGTCGGATAGGCGGAAACCAGCAGCGCGGTGACTTTTTCCGGCGTGTCGATGTAGGTGCGGTTGTCCGGATCGGTGCCCAGAAATTCGGAGCAGCCCGAAAGAACTCCGGCCGAGGCGATCAGTGCGATAAGTAATTTTCTCATATCTCTTTCTCTTTTTTACGGAATTAGAAGCCGAGGTTCAGCGACAGCGTGAACTGCGTGGTGGTCGGCATGGCCACACCGCCCGTGTTGTAGAATTCGGGGTCGCGGCCGTTGAGCGCCTTGTCCGAGTAGATCAGCCACGGATCCTTGACCGTCAGACGCACGCTGGCGGTCTTGAAGAAGCGGCTCTTGCTGATCCAGTCCGCCGAGAAGTCGTCCTTGGCCACGCGCTTGCTTGTGTAGTTATACGATGCGTAGGTTCCCGAATCGCTGATCGAAAGCGACGAGTGAACGTAGTCGAGGATCGCCGGAACGTCGCTGTCGCCCGACATGACGTAGCGGTTCTTGAACTCGTTGGTCAGGGCCGTCTGGTCGCCGTAGTACTGGCTGAAGATCGGGTCGAGACGGATCACGTTGCCGGCCTGATAGGTGAAGAAGGCGTTGAGCGAAAGGTTCTTGTAGCGAACCGTGGTGTTGAAGCCGCCCGTCCACTTCGGGTCGACCTGACCTTCGTAGATCAGGTAGTCGGTGTCGGTGCCCTGCTTGTCGATCTCCTTGGTGATCTCGCCCTTCTCGTTGATGTACAACGGAATACCCGTGCCGGGCTCGAGACCTGCGTAGGGGATCGAGAAGAGACTGTTGACGGGGTAGCCGTTGCGGTTGCCGCCTTCGTTGCGGATCAGCTCGTTGGCCTGCGTCAGGTTGCGGGCGTTCTTGATCTGGTTCCACGTATAACCCAGCGTGAAGTTGGCCGACCACGTCCAGTCCTTCGAGCGGATGAACGTACCGCCCAGCGTGATGTCGTAACCGTGCGAGTCGAGGTCGGCGTAGTTGGCGTATTTCCAGAACTCGCCGCCGATACCCGACGTCTTGATCGTGGCGATCAGGTCGAAGCCCTTGCGGTTGAAGTAGTCGAACGAGAAGTTCATCCGGTTGTTGAACAGCGTGACGTCGAGACCGGCGTTGAGCTGGTAGCTCTTCTCCCACGTCAGGTCGGAGTTCTCGAGCGCCTCGATGTAGATCTGGTTCTCGCTGTGGCCAGGGTTGTAGGACTGCTGGTTGCGGAAGACGACGCCGGCGCTGGCCATCGGCGGCATCGAAGCCGTCAGACCGTAGCTGGCGCGCAGGCTCAGCACGTCGACCCACTCAGCGGCGTTCTCCATGAACGCCTCGTTCTGGATGTTCCACTTGGCACCGAAGTTCCACGTGGGCAGCCAGCGCTTGTCGGCGCTCTTGCCCAGCGCGTTCGAACCGTCGACGCGCACCGTCGCCGAGATCGAGTACTTGCGGTCGAACGAGTAGTCGGCATTGGCGTAGGCGGCTACGAAGCGGTCGAACAGCTCGTTGGCGGAGTAGAGGTCGGTCTTGCGATCGGCCATCATGCGGTAGAAGTTGGGGTCGTTGTAGACCACGCCGCCCATCTTGTACTGGTAGCCGGGCTGCGTGGCGGAGGTGATGCGGCGGTCGGTGTACTTGATCTGCATACCGGCCAGCGCGTTCAGCTCATGCATGTGGGCGCCGTCCCAAACCTTGTTGTAGTTGAGCGAGTAACGCATGTCGTAGTTGAGCATGCGGTAGTTGTTCGTGTTATAGAAACCTCCCAGCGGCAGCACGACCATCGGCTCGGCATTGAGATCCTCCGTATTGTGCCACAGGTAGGGGTTGTTGTCGCGGATGGTCGATGTGCCGTCGGCGCGGTAGGCGTTGGCGACGTTCGAATCCTCCGTGATCTTGTGCAGCTGGTCGCTCTTCACGTAGCGGAGTGCGCCCGTGAAGTTGAACTTCAGATCCTTGAGGATCGACCAGTTGAATTCGCCCTGGAGCTTGGCATCCACCACGTTCAGCTCGATCTGGTTGTTGGCCAGCTCGTTGAAGATGTTGAACGGAGCGTAGTTCATCTGGACGTACTCCAGATTGCCGTTGTCGTCGTAGGGACGCACGGCGCGCGAGGTGTTGAGCGCGTAGCTGAAGGGGTTGATGTCGAACTCGCGCGACCATTCGCCCGTCACGGAGTTCACTTTGCGCGAGTAGGAACCCGGAGCCTTCTGGTCGCGGAACGAAGCCACGGCCTGCACGCCGACTGAGATCTTGTCGCTGACGGTGTAGTCGTTGCGGAAGTTGAGCGTGTAACGGCTCACCTCGTCGGCCACCGACCAGCCGTCGTCGCGCAGGAAGCCGATCGAGGCGTAGGTGCGCGACCTGTCGGAACCCGTCGAGATGCTCAGCGTGTGCTCCTGCTGGAGGTTGTGCGTGAAGAGCTCGTCGAACCAGTCGGTGTTGGCCTTGGCGTATTTGAGCAGGAAGGCCTCGCGTGCGCTGCGCGTGTTTATCAGGCCGAATTTGCCGTTCTCCTTGTCGTAGGTCGAGATGGCTTTCCACATCAGACCGTAGGGGCCGTAGCTCGCGGAGTTGAGAATGCTCTCGTTGAGCATACCCTTGCGGGCGATTTCGGAGGTGATGGCCATCTGGTCGGCCGAATTGAGGATGTCGTAGTTCGAGTAGCGGGGCTTGGTGCGGATCGTGAAGTTGCCGGTGTAGTTGATGCGCGGCGCACCCTTCTTACCCTTCTTGGTGGTGATGACCACCACGCCGTTCATGGCGCGGGCGCCGTAGAGAGCCGTCGCCGAGGCGTCCTTGAGGATGTCGAAGGTCTCGATGTCCGAGGCGTTGATTCCCGCCACCGACGAACCCAGCAGCGTCGTGGGGTCGCCCGACGACAACTGGTCGTTGGAGATGTTGACCACGTCCTCGAGCACTACGCCGTCGACGACCCACAGCGGTTTGTTCTCGCCGCTGAGCGACGTCACGCCGCGGATACGCACCTTAGGGGCGCTGCCGAAGGTGCTCGATACGTTCTGAACCGATACGCCGGCCACCTGTCCTTCGAGCATGCGGCTCACGTCCGTAACGCCCGCGATGGCCACGTCATCGGCCGAAATCTTGACCGACGAGCCGGTGAAACTCTCTTTCTTTGCGTTCTTGAAACCCGTCACGACGACATCGTCGATGCCGATGGCCGATTTCTTCAACTTGACGTTGATGACGTGATTTTTGCCGACCGTCACGTTCAGGGATTCGTATCCCACGTAGGTGAACGTCAGCACCGGATGCTCGCCGGCCGAAGCGGGAACCGGAAGTACGTAGGTTCCGTCTACGAGCGTTGCGACGCCCGTGGTCGTGCCGATCATGACGGTGGCGCCGATGATCGGCTGTCCGTCTTCGGCATCAACAACCTTTCCCGAGATCTTTATCTGTGCGAACGTCGCGCCGACGGTGCCCAGACAGAATACGAGCAGTAGTAAGAATTTTCTCATGCGCAAAAATTGTTAATATTGTATTCGTCTTTCGTTTCTTCGTTGGGTGAATCGTTTTGCAGGATGCGCATTGCCTTTTCACCGTTTTCGGACGCTGATATACATATTATATGTAGTCGACAAAGATAGGTATTTTTTCATTACCCCCCCCCGCAATATACGGAATTTTTTCCGTGTTTTTGCGAATTGATGACACAGTAACGGAAAAATATTCGGCGGAATGTCAATTCGTAAGTAAATTCGGGCTAAATGCGGCGGACTGTAACCGAAATTGCACAGACGGAGCGAACCCTCTGATTCAGAGCGTCCGCGGTCGGCGGATTCACGCAATGTGCGGTGACATGGTGCGATGACGTGCGCCGGAGGGGGCGCCGGAGGGAGAGCGGCGGCGGTTCAGCGTTTGATTTCGCGGTCGGGATGCTCTCTGAGGAACGTTTCCCACGATTTGGAGCCGCGTGCCGAAGCGGCCTTGCGCCCTCCGCCGAGCCCCTTGCGGCGCTCTTCGCCCAGCGCGGCGTTGAGCGGATTGCACGACATGAAATAGTGGCACAGGGCCACTGCCATCCCGTCGGTTGCGTCGAGCCGTTCGGGCTGGCTGTCGATCCCCAGCATGCGGGTGACGAGGGCCGCTACCTGCTCCTTGGCGGCTGCGCCGCCGCCCGTGATGCACTGTTTGATGCGGCTCGGGGCGTATTCGAAGACGGGAATGTCGCGGCAGAGCGCGGCGGCCATCGCCACGCCCTGCGCGCGTCCCAGTTTGAGCATGCTCTGCACGTTTTCGCCGAAGAAGGGCGACTCGAGCGCCACCTCGCGGGGGGTGTATTCGTCGACGAGCGCCCCCACGCGGTCGAAGATCCGGCGCAGCTTGGCGTAGGGGTCTGTCAGCTTGTGGAGGTCGACGGCACCCATCACCACCGAACGCAGTTCGCGCCCCGTGACTTCCACGACGCCGTACCCCATGAAATTGGTGCCGGGGTCGATGCCCATGATGCGGTAGGATTCGGTTTTCGGAGATGTCATGCCGTTTTCGTGCGCGTTATTTCCCGAGCAGCTCCTCGAGACGTATGGCCAGTTCGCGGCCGCGCAGCTGCGTGGCGACGATCTGCCCGTCGGAGCAGCGGATCAGGACATTGGACGGGATGCTCTCCACGGCGTAGTCGAGGGCAGCGGGGCTGTCGAAGGCGTTGAAATCGCAGACCTGGATCCATTTCGGCTCCGAGGCGGCGATGCCGGCCTGCCACGCTTCGCGTTCGGTGTCGAGCGACACGGCATAGATCTGAAAGCCACGTTGGCGGTAGGTGTCGTAGATGTTTTGCAGAAAGGGCATTTCCATCCGGCAGGGGCCGCACCACGAAGCCCAGAAGTCGACGAGGACGTAGCTGTTGGCGGGATTCTCCACCACGGAGCGCAGCGATACGGGTGTTCCGTCGGCGTCGGGTGCGACGATGTCGGTGTAAGGCTGGCCTACGGCCGTGCGGAGCCGATGCTCCATGACGCGGCGCAGGTCGGTCAGCTCGGGGCGCTGCCGCCACTCGGCGGGGAAACGGCCGATCTCGTCGAGCACCTCCTCCGGCGTGAAGAACATCGACCCCGTCTCGGCCAGCACGATCATGCCGCAGATGTTGTTGCGGTTGCGTCTGATGAGCTTGCGCATGTGCTGCTTGTAGTCGTCGACCAGCCGTTCGCGGTCGGACTCCAGCTCGGTCACGTTGTAGGCTTCGCCGGTGTCGTAGGTCAGTTCGTTGAAGGCGTTCATCGCCTCGTTGGAGGGCGTTCCGGTGGGGAAGACCTCGTTGGCGTTGTAGACGTTGCCGCCGATGCCGATCGCGGCGTTTTCGAGGAAGAACCGTACGAGCGGCTGCTCTTTGTCCAGGCTCAGGTAGGCCACTTCGGGCCGTTCGGTTTTGCCCGCGAAGGCGAAGGCGCCCGCCTCGACCCTGGCCGAGTCGACGACAACGGGTTTGCCGTCGAAGGTCATCAGGTAGACATAGGGGGCTTCGAGCCCTTCGATGTTGCCGCGGATCGTGCAGTTTTTGTAGTACTGCACGGTGTCCAGCCGGGGCGTGTTCTCCCGCGGGCCGCGGAAACCGTTCTGCTCGCGCTCCTGCAGGGGCAGGGGAGCGGTAAACAGCGTGTCCTGGTTGCCGTAGAGGTTCACATTCTCCATCAGCACGCGGCTTGCGTCGGCGTAGACGGCCAGCGCCTGACCGGCCTTTGCGCCGTCCCCGGCGTTGTTCTGCACGGTCAGGTTGCGCACAACAGCTCTGCCGCCGCCCAGAAACAGCGTTGCGCTGCGGAAGGTGCCGGTCTTGACCTCGCCCGGCCACGGGTCACGCCCGCCCACAGACGCCGTGATAACTGTCGCGTTGCGGTACTCGCCCTCAATGACATAGTCCGCCAACTCAATGAAGGGCCGTTCCTCGTAGATGCCGTGCCTGATGTAGAACCGCACCGGCTCGTCCGGCGTGGCCGCACAGGCAGCAACGGCCTCGGTCAGCGTGCGGTAGTCGCCCGCACCGCTCTCGTCAACGACCAATGTTTTGCGTTCCGTTTCGGTCATG
>USBO01000020.1 GCA_900552955.1 uncultured Alistipes sp. | reverse complement strand
GCCTCCATCTCGGCCGCACGCCGCTCGGCGGCCGCACAGGCCGACCGGACATCGGCGGCACCCGCCCTTGCCCGCAGCCACATCCCTGCCGCCGCGGCGCATCCGGCCGCGGCCACAATCGCAATGACGATCGATAGTGTCTCCATACGAACGCAAATATACGAACTCCGCAGCGTTCCGGCAAGCGCCGCCCAAACAAACCGCCCCGTCCCACGGCACGGACGGCAAAAAAAATTGCGAATCGGCAATCCGTTACGCACGTCGGCCATGCCTCAGAGACGTCGTCGCAGCAGATTCAAGCCGGCGCTTGCTTCGGCACCCGACTTTTCGTATCTTTGACTTCGTCTTAGATACTCCGTCTCGGCATAAACAAGCCGGCGCTTGCTTCTGCGCTCGACTTTTCGTATCTTTGACTTCGTCTTAGATACTCCGTCTCGGCATAAACAAGCTGACGCTTGCTTCTGCGCTCGACTTTTCGTATCTTTGCTTCAAAAAATAACGCCACACCCTATGCAACGCATCATCGCCCCCTCCATGCTCTCGGCCGATTTCGGCCACCTCGACCGCGACACGCGGATGATCGACAAAAGCGCCGCCCGATGGCTGCACATCGACGTGATGGACGGTCTGTTCGTCCCCAACATCTCGTTCGGCTTCCCCGTGCTCAAATCCATCCGGCAGGCCACGGCCAAGACGCTCGACGTCCACCTGATGATCGTCGAACCCGAACGGTACGTCACGCGCTTCGTCGAGGCGGGCGCCGATCTGGTGACCTTCCATTACGAGGCGACCAACGCCGCACGCCGCTGCATCGACGAGATCCGCTCCGCCGGCGCGCGCGTGGGAATCTCGATCAAACCGGCCACCTCGGCCGACGTGCTGCGCGACCTGCTGCCGTCGCTCGACCTGGTGCTCGTCATGAGCGTCGAACCCGGTTTCGGCGGACAGAAGTTCATGGACGGCGCGCTGGATAAGATCGCGCAACTGCGCCGCATGATCGACGAGGCGCAACTGCCGACGCTCATCGAGGTCGACGGCGGCATCTCGGCCCACAACGCCCGCCTGCTCTTCGACACGGGCGCCGACGTGCTGGTGGCCGGCAACGCCGTCTTCGGAGCCGACGATCCCAGGGCCGAAATCCAGCGGATGCTCGACGCATAAAGGCGGCCGGCGGCGCTGCAACGGAGCTCGGGCATTTTCTGGAACGGGATTTGGGCAATTCCCGAATTAATGTTTATATTTGTCCCCACGATCATGCCAGACATGCCGAAACTCTACATCATAGCGGGATGCAACGGCGCCGGTAAAACCACGGCTTCCTATACGGTGCTGCCCGAGATGCTCGACTGCCGCGAATTCGTCAATGCCGACGAAATCGCCAAAGGTCTTTCACCCTTCAATCCCGAAAGCGTCGCCATCGACGCGGGGCGGCTCATGCTGCAACGCATGGACGACCTGCTGATCGCAGGCGAGGATTTCGCTTTCGAGACGACGCTGGCCACCCGCTCCTACGTGAAGTTCATCGACCAGGCACATGCGATGGGGTATTTCGTTTCGCTGCTCTTCTTCTGGCTTCCCACGCCGGAACTGGCGATCGTGCGCGTTGCGACGCGGGTGAGCAACGGCGGTCACGACATCCCCGAGGAGGTGATCCGCCGCCGTTACGCCACCGGCATGCGCAACATGGTCGCACTCTACGCTCCGCTGTGCGACTACTGGGTCATCTACGACAACAGTTCCGCCGATGCCGATATCCGCATCATCGCATCGGGCGAGAACGACACAACAAAGCACATCGAAAATCCGTTAGCCTACCAACAATTCGTAAGCTATGAGCGAAATTGAAATCAAACAACTCCAGGAAAAGATCAACGCCGGCATCCTTCTGGCCCGCAAACGGCTGATCGAAAAGACCAAGAAGGAGAACGGCAAACTGGTCATCGTCCGCGACGGCAAAGTCGTCTGCATCAAAGCCCGGGAGCTGAAATAACCTCCCCCCACCGCAGCGATCCCGCTTCCGAAACCCGAACGGCGGGATCCGTTCCGAAGGCCCTGCATCCGCAACGGCCCGGACGGACTGCCCGAAAGAGTTGCATTTCCGACCGGAAAGTCATGACTTCCGAAGAGACTACCGACCCATGCAGGTGAAGATCCAAGAGAGCTGGCGCACGCAGTTGCAGGAGGAGTTCGACAAACCCTACTTCGCCCGACTGGCCGCCTTCGTGCGCGAGGAGTACCGCACGCAGCGGGTCTGCCCCGTCAACCGCGATCTTTTCCGCGTCTTCAACCTCTGCCCGTTCGACCGCGTGCGCGTCGTGATTCTCGGGCAGGATCCCTACCCCGATCCGCGTTTCTACTACGGCATCTGCTTCTCGGTGCCCGACGGCGTGCCCATCCCCGGGTCGCTGCAGAACATCTTCCGTGAGGTGCACGACGACACGGGACGCCCCGTCCCCGCCTCGGGACGACTCGAACGGTGGGTCGCGCAGGGCGTGCTGTCGATGAACACGATCTTCACCACACGCGCCTACCAAAGCGGATCGCACCGCGGCCGCGGCTGGGAGGAGTTCTCCGACGCCGTCATCCGGCGCCTCAGCGAGCGGCGCGACCATCTGGTCTTCCTGCTCTGGGGCGCCGCCGCCCAGCAGAAAGCGGCGCTCATCGACCCCGACCGTCATCTGATCCTCACGGCGGCACACCCCTCGCCGCGGTCGGCCGACCGCGGATTCTTCGGCTGCCGCCACTTCAGCCGCACGAACGCCTACCTGCGGGCGCACGGCATTCCCGAAATCGAATGGTGACCCGATGAAATCCCCCAAGAAAGAGGCGGGCGCACGCCCCGCCGCACCCCGACTCGGCGCCTTGCGCGCCGCCGATGCCGACGCCCTCGGCCGCCACGCCGACGACTGGACAGAGCGGAGCGTGGAGCGCTGCACGGTCGGCCCGCTGGCGGCCGCCCACGCCGTGTGGCACGACTGCCTCTTCCGGGGCGTCGTCTTCTCCGAATGCAAGCTCCACGGCGCGCAGTTGAGCGACATTCGTTTCGAGGGGTGCGACCTCTCGAACGCCGATCTCCACGGTGCGGCGCTCAACCGCGTGGAGTTCGTCGGCTGCAAACTGCTGGGCGCCGCGCTGACCGGCGCCACGCTCAACCATGTGCGTGCCGAACGCTGCAACGGCCGCTACCTCAACCTCTCGGGCAGCCGCCTGCGGCAGGTGCGGTTCGACGAGTGCGATCTGACCGAGGCGGCGTTCAACGACTGCCGCCTCGACGGCGCGGGGTTCGACGGGTCGGTGCTCCGCAGCACCGAATTCGCGCACACGTCGCTGCGCGGGATCGACCTGCGACAAACGCAGTTGGGCGATCTGCGGCTCCGGATCGACGACCTGCGGGGTGCGATCGTCGCTCCGATGCAGGCGCTCGACCTGCTGCCGCTGCTGGGCGTGGTCGTGCGGACGCAAAGCGCCGAAGAGTCCGACTGAAAATGGAAATCCGCGAAATAACCGAGGGAAAACGGCGCTTCCTGCCGCTGCTGCTCCTGGGCGACGAGCAGGAGGAGATGGTCATGCGCTATCTGCCCCGCGGTACGTTGCTCGTGCTCTTCGACCCCGATCCGTGCGCCGTGGCAGTCGTCACCGACGAGGGCGGCGGCCGCTGCGAACTGAAGAATCTGGCCGTCGAACCCTCCCGCCAGCGGCAGGGCTGCGGCCGGCGGATGGTCGCCCACATCGTGCGGCGCTATGCCCTCCGCGGCTACCGCACGCTGCGCGTCGGCACGGGCGAAACACCCTCGACGCTGCGTTTCTACGCCGCCTGCGGCTTCCGGCCCGTGGGGCGCATTCCCGACTTCTTCACCCGCAACTACGACCATCCGATCGTCGAGGAGGGTGTGCCGCTGCGCGACATGATCGTGCTCGAACAGCCGCTCGAAAGGATATAACCCGCTTTACAAAAGCATGAGATTCCGCTTGCGCCGTGCGAAATTGCGCGACAGCACCGGAGCGAAGGGCGAATCGTAGCTGCGTGCACCCACAGGACATCCCTTGACGCAGGCGCAGCAACGGATGCACCGCGCCGTGTCGGTGCGCTCCTCCCCGCCGGCGACGATGGCACCCGTGGGACAGAGGCTCGCGCAACGACCGCAATGCGTGCACCGGTCGGCCGATGCGGCGACCGTCACCCGCTGCGGATGCCGTTTCTGCCGGCGTCGGTAACCGATCACGAAGCGGATGAAACGCCACGTCGCCAGCATCCCGTTGCGCACGGCCGGCAATTGCGCCGCATCGACGGCCCGCACCCCTTCGGCCGCGAGCTTCGCCGCCACCGCACGACCGAACGCCTCGGCGTCGGCACGGTCGGCCGCGTCGGGACGCCCCGCCGCAATCGGCCAGCGCGCCGTGGAGTAGGAGTGCTCGCCCACGAAAGCCGCCGCAGCCACAGGCACGAAGCCCCGCGCCGTCACGAAGTCCGCCAGTTCGCGCACGGCCCGCTCGTAGGCACGGTTGCCGTAGAGCACGATCACCACGGCCGGCGTGCCGTCGCCGCGCACCGCCTCCAGCCGCTGCAACGCCGTGGGGGCCGCATGACCCCCATAGACGGGCACGGCGAAGACCGCGACATCCTCCCGTGCGGCGGCACACGTCACCGCACCGTGCGTCGCATCGCAGGCCGCCGTCCGCGACGCGTTCAGCCCACGGCCGACGGCCTCCGCCACACGGCGCGACGTCCCCGTCGGGGAGAAATAACAGAGACGGCCCGTTTCGGGCGTCCCGTTCGGAGCCCCGTGCCCTTCCGGCGCTCCGCCGCCCCTCAGCGCCATGCGACGATCTCCTCCATCGGTTTGCGTTTTTTGGTCGCCGCTTCGTCCGCCGCATAGCCCACGGGAATCAGCGCCACGGGACGCAGCTCCGCCGGCAGCCGCAGCGCCTCGCGGCAGAGCGGCACATCGAAGTTGCAGACCCAGCAGCTGCCCAGCCCCTGTTCGGCCGCCGCGAGGCAGATATGCTCGGCGGCGATGGCCGCATCGACATCGGCATGGTCGCGACCGTCGCCCTTGCGCTTCCACGACGCCGTCTCATCGGCGCACACGGCGATGTAAAGCGGCGCTTCGGCGAACCACTCGCGGTGATAACAGCGCCGCAGCGCCTCTTTGGCCGCCGCGCTCTCCACAACGAAAAACCGCCACGGCTGGAAATTGACCGCCGAAGGCGCCAGACGCGCACACTCCAGCAGATACTCCACCTTCTCCCGTTCGACGGTCTGCGGCCGGTAACTCCGCACCGAATAACGCGTCTTCGCCAACTCCAGAAAATTCATTTCGTTCATTTTTCGTTTGCAGCACATTTCCGATCCGGCAACAGCAATGCCGGTCGGACAAAGATAGGCAAATTTAACGGTTATCCGCAACTCCCCGCCCCTTCTCCCGCCAGACGCAAGCACGGGCTTGCATCCGCCCCCGACTTTACGCACTTTGGCTGCGCCTCAGATACTTCGTCTCGGCAGAAGCAAGCGCACGCTTGCTTCTGCCCTCGACTTTACGCACTTTGGCTGCGCCTTAGATACTTCGTCTCGGCAGACGCAAGCACGCTTGCTTCTGCCCTCGACTTTGCGTATCTTTGCCCGCAGAGAAACCACACCGAAACCCTGTACGATGATGAAACGAATGTTCTCTCTGGTGCTGACAGCACTCCTGGCGCTGACGGCACAGGCGCAGACCACGCTGCGCGAGCGACTCGGGGCGCTGGATCGCGCCGTCGCCGTGACCCCGCTCGAATCGACCCGCTTCGACGAGAAGTACGAACTCACACTGCGCCAGCCGCTCGACTGGCAGGCACCCGAAAAGGGCGATTTCGCCCACCGCGTGGTGATCTTCCACGCCGGCTTCGACCGCCCGACGATCCTCATCACCGAGGGTTACGGGGCCAAATACGCCTACCGGCCCGATTACTGCGAGGAGCTGTCGCAGCTCTTCGACGCCAACATCGTCTTCGTCGAGCACCGCTATTTCCTCGGCTCGACGCCCGAGCCGCGCGACTGGCGCCACCTCACGGCCGAAGCCTCGGCCCGCGACCTGCACGACGTGCGGCGGCTGCTCGGCACGATCTACCCGGGCAAATGGATCGCCACGGGCATCAGCAAGGGCGGCACGACGACGATGCTCTACGCCACCTTCTTCCCCGACGACGTCGACGGCTACGTCCCCTACGTCGGACCGGTGAACCGTTCGCGCGAGGACGGGCGGCACGAGCGGTTTCTGCGTCGTGTGGGAACGGCCGGCGAACGCGCCGCCGTCGAGCGGTTCCAGACCGAGGCGCTGCGCCGCCGCGAGCGGCTGATGCCCCGCTTCGAGGCGTTCTGCCGCGAGAAGGGTTACGAATTCCGTGCGCCGCTGGCCGAAATCTACGACCTCTGCGTGCTGGAGTACGCCTTCTCGTTCTGGCAATGGGGGTCGACGATCGACGGAATCCCCGCCGCATCGGCTTCGGACGACGAGCTGTTCGGCCACCTCGTGACGGCGGTCGCCCCCTCCTACTTCGTCCGCGAGACGCCGACCACCCCCTTCTTCGTGCAGGCGGCCCGCGAACTGGGCTACTACGGCTACGACACCAAGCCCTTCCGGCGCTATCTCTCAATCGACGGCAGCAAGGACTACCTGCGGCGGATCTTTCTGCCCGACGAGCTGCGCTCGACTCCGTTCGACCGCACGCTCTATCGGCGCATGCGCCGCTATCTGCGGCGCCAAGACCCGCGCATGGTGATGATCTACGGCGGCGACGACCCGTGGACGGCTTCGGGTGCGGCATGGGCCGTCACGCCGCGCAAACGCAACATGAAGGTCTTCGTGCAACCCCGCGGCTCGCACCGCACGCGCATCGCCACGCTGCCCGACGCCATGCGCGACGAGGCGGTCGCAACCATCCGCGGGTGGCTGGAATAGACGGGACAACCGTCGCCGCGTGAGCCGGATCAGGCTCCCGTTTTTCTGTGCCGTTTGGGAAAGAGCCGCCGGAACCGGAGCAGGAAGGCAGCGATATGCCCTCCGGCGACGATGAGCGTCACCGCGACCAGAATCAGCGCGATGCCGAGCCCCAGCCGCGCCGAGAGCTCCTCGTGAAAGATCACGACGCCGAAGAAGACCGCCGTGACGGGTTCGAGCGCCCCGAGGACGGCCGTCGGCGTGGAACCGATGGCATGGATGGCCTGCGTGGTGCAGAGCAGCGACACGGCCGTGGGCAATGCCGCCAGCGCCAGCACGTTGCCCCACAGCCACCACGTCGGCACAGCCTGCAGCGCGGTGAGGAAGTCGAGCCGCACGACGTAGATCACAAGGCCGAACAGGAGCGCATAGAAGGTGAGTTTGACCGTCGGCAGCGTCTTGAGACCGGAGCGGTTCACACCCACGATGTAGATCGCATACGAGAGCGACGAAAGCAGGACGAGCACCACGCCCGTCAGACTGAGCGTCTGTCCGCCGCCCCGGTAGAGCAGTCCGATTCCGAAGACGGCCAGCGCGATGCAGAAGATCGTCAGCGGCGTGATGCGCTCGCGGAAGCCCAGCGCCATGATGAGCGCCACGAGAATCGGATAGACGAACAGAATCGTCGAGGCGATGCCGGCATCCATATGGTTATAGCTCATGTAGAGGAACAGCGACGAGGCGGCCATGAGCAGTCCCATCGCCACCAGCGGCAGCACCGCAGCGCGCCGCAGCGCGAAATCCTGGCCCCGCAAACAGATCATCGCGGCCAGAATCGGCAATGCGAAAGCATAGCGGTAGAAGAGCACCGAATCGGGCGTCATCCCCGCGTGGTAGAGCGGCAGCGTGAAAAGCGGATTCATGCCGTAGGTCGCGGCCGCCACCGCGCCGCAGACGAATCCTTTGGTTCTGACATTCATGGTCGCATTGCTTACGGCGGAAAGGGGCCGGGCCTCTTCCGCGCGAACATTCCGGCGCAAAGGTAGCGCAAATCCGCTGCCGCACGACCATGCCCGCGAAAAAATCCCGACGAACTGTCTCCCGCCCCGCCGGTCCATGCGCAGCGGCCGGCGCCGCCGCACGGCAGCCGATCGCTGCGGCGCACGCACCGCCGAAAACGAAGCGGATTCAATTTTCAGTTCACGGTTCTAAATTGCAAACCAATGTTTGCTTTTGCGCGCGACTTTTCGTATCTTTGCCCGCCAAAGCGGGTCAAAACAAGCAAATAAATACGTTATGGAGATCAAAAGAACACAAAAAGAGGAGCAGACCTCGTTGATTTCGGTCAAGGTGGGCCAGCAGGATTACGGCGAAGCCGTCGAGAAATCGCTGCGCGAATATCGTCGCAAGGCCAATATTCCGGGTTTCCGCCCCGGTATGGTGCCCATGGGCATCGTCAGGAAGATGTACGGCAAGGGCGTGGTGGCCGAGCAGTCGTACCGCACGGCGTCGAACGCAGTCTTCGAGTACCTCCAGAAGGAGAGCATCGACTATCTGGGCGACGTGATTCCCGCCGAGGAGCAGGGAGCTTTCGATTTCGATAACGACACCGAGTTCGAGTACATGTTCGAGATCGGCGAGGCGCCCGCCATCGACCTCGCACTCTCGGCCAAGGACAAGGTGACCTACCACAGCATCGCCATCGACAAGCAGATGCACGACAACTACCGCTCGAACTTCCTGCGCCGCTACGGCCGTTTGGCCGACGTGGAGCAGGTGGCCGACGACGAGGCGCTGACCGTGGTGCTCGACAACGGCGATCTGCACATCGAGGAGGCCTACGTGGGTCTGATCTCGATGAGCGAGGAGGAGCGCGCTCCGTTCAAGGGCAAGAAGGCCGGCGACAAGATGGAGGTCGACATCAACGCCCTCTACAAGAATCCCGCGCAGCGTGCGGCGGCCTTGCAGCTCAAGGAGGACGAACTGGCGGAGGTCAACCCCGCCTTCACGCTCGAGATCACCAAGATCCGCAAATTCGCCGAGCCGGAGTTGAACGAGGAGTTCTTCAAGCTCGCCTTCCCGCAGGGCAACGTCACCGACGAGGCCGGTCTGGACGCCTTCGTCGACGCCGAGATCGCCAAGGAGCTCACGCGCGAGAGCGACTATCTCTTCACGCTCCGTCTGCGCGACTTCCTGATCGAAAAGGCCGCTCTGAAGATGCCCGCCGCCTTCCTCAAGCGCTGGCTCTACGTCATCAACGAGGAGAAGTTCTCGAAGGAGGAGATCGAGAGGGATTTCGATCAGTTCCTCAAGATGTTCACGTGGAACTACCTGCAGAAACACTTCATCAAGGAGGACAACCTCACCGTGACGGCCGACGAGGCGCTGGCCGAGGCCAAGGCGTTCGCCGCAGCGCAGTTCGCGCAGTACGGCATGCCGGCCGCACCGGACGATATGCTGGAGAACTTCGCCAAACAGCAGATCCTCGCCAACAAGGAGCAGTCGCAGAAGATCTACGAGAAACTCTACGAAACGAAGGTGGTCGAAGACGTGAAGGGCAAGATCAAGGTGACCGAGAAGTCGGTCTCGGCCGACGAATTCGCAAAACTGGTCAAGGAGATGTAGTCCCGCTTGCCCGGTTCCCGGAAAAATGATCGACTTCGGACTCTGCGGGCGTGATGTTTGCAGAGTCCTTCTTTTGAACCGGAGCCGGCCGGCCCGTTCAGAGATGTAAAACACATAAACGTACAGCTATGTCTTCCGAATTCGAAAAATACGCCGTCAAGCATTGCGGCATCAGCAGCCTGCGCCTGCACGACTTCCGCTCCGTGGTCGCCGACTACGTGTCGCCCACCATCATCGAGGAGCGGCAGTTGAACGTCGCCACGATGGACGTCTTCTCGCGTCTGATGATGGATCGCATCATCTTCCTCGGAGCGCCGATCTACGACGATGCGGCCAACATCATTCAGGCGCAGTTGCTCTTCCTGGAATCGGCCGATTCCGAGAAGGACATCCAGCTCTACATCAACTCGCCGGGCGGCTCGGTATCGGCCGGTCTGGGCATCTACGACACGATGCAGCTCGTGAACTGCGATGTGGCGACCATCTGCACCGGACTGGCCGCCTCGATGGGCGCCGTGCTGCTCACGGCCGGAACCGCGGGCAAGCGCTCGGCGCTCCCCCACTCGCGCGTGATGATCCATCAGCCGCTGGGCGGTGCACAGGGCCAGGCGTCGGACATCGAGATCACGGCCCGCGAGATTCTGCGCACGAAGCGCGAATTGTATGAAATCCTCTCCAAGCACGCCGGCGTGCCGGTCAAGAAGATCGAGAAGGACGCCGACCGCGACTACTGGATGACGGCCGCCGAAGCCAAGAGCTACGGCCTGATCGACGAGGTGCTCAAAAAACGCAAGTAGCCCCCACGCTGCCTACCCATACGAAAATACGAAGAATGACACATACGAAGAACCCCAGGAACGGATCGTCCCGCAACACGGAGGAGCACTGCTCCTTCTGCGGCAAGCACCACAGCGAGGTGCTGATGCTCTTCCAGAGCGGCGAAGCCCGCATCTGCAACGAGTGCATCGAACAGGGCTACCACACGCTCGTCGAGCACCGCGTGATCGCCGACCCGCTCGCCGGCGCTGCGCCGCAGTCGCAGTCGCAGTCGCAGTCGCAACTACGTTACGAGGAGCTGCTCAAACCGGCGCAGATCAAGGCGATGCTCGACCAGTACGTCATCGGTCAGGATGCCGCCAAGCGCTACCTGTCGGTGGCGGTCTACAACCACTACAAACGCATCCTGTCGAAGACGGCCGGCGACGAGGAGGTCGAGATCGACAAGTCGAACGTCGTGCTCGTGGGCCCGACAGGAACGGGCAAGACGCTCATGGCCCGCACCATCGCGCGGCTGCTCGACGTCCCCTTCACCATCGTAGACGCGACCGTTCTCACCGAGGCGGGCTACGTGGGCGAGGACGTGGAGAGCATCCTCTCGCGGCTGTTGCAGGTGGCCTCCTACGATGTGGCGGCCGCCGAGCGGGGCATCGTCTTCATCGACGAGATCGACAAGATCGCCCGCAAGAGCGACAACCCCTCCATCACGCGCGACGTCTCGGGCGAGGGCGTGCAGCAGGCGCTGCTCAAGATTCTCGAAGGGACGACGGTCAACGTCCCGCCGCAGGGCGGGCGCAAGCATCCCGACCAGAAATTCATTCAGGTCGACACGCGCAACATCCTCTTCATCTGCGGCGGAGCCTTCGACGGCATCGAACGCAAGATCGCCCAGCGGCTCAACACGCGGGCGATCGGCTACGGCCGCACGACGGCCGATCCCATCGACCGCTCGAACCTCATGCAGTACGTCATGCCGCAAGACCTCAAGTCGTTCGGGCTGATTCCCGAGCTGGTGGGGCGTCTGCCGGTGCTGACCTACCTCCAGCCGCTGGGCCGCGAGGCGCTGCGCTCGATCCTCACCGAGCCCAAGAACGCCATCGTCAAGCAGTACGTGCGGCTTTTCGAGATGGACGGCGTGAAGCTCGCCTTCGACGACGAGGCGCTCGACTACATCGTCGACCGCGCCGCGGTCTGCAAACTGGGCGCCCGCGGTCTGCGTTCGATCTGCGAGGCGGTGATGACGGACACGATGTTCGACATCCCGTCGGCCGGCTGCACGGAGTTTCGCGTGACACTGCCATACGCCAAAGAAAAGATAGAAAAAGCAAATTTATCCGAACTTAAAAAGGTAGGATAATAAAATATTACTATCTTTGCCGAGGAGAATTCCCGCTCGAAGCGCCGACACGACCGACCGCAGGGGTCGCGCACGGTCTTCGGCCGATGAAGACAACTACTAAACAACCGAGAATATGGCAGACAATGCAAAACTGACGCGGGCGGCGGACAACATCCGCATCCTCGCGGCTTCGATGGTCGAGAAGGCGAAATCGGGCCATCCGGGCGGCGCGATGGGCGGCGCCGACTTCATCAACGTGCTTTACAGCGAATTCCTGCGCTACGATCCCGACGATCTGCGCTATCCTTTCCGCGACCGGCTCTTCCTCGATCCGGGCCACATGTCGCCGATGCTCTATTCGGTGCTGGCTCTGGCGGGCAACTACACGATGGACGACCTCAAAGCCTTCCGCCAATGGGGAAGCTGCACGCCGGGACACCCCGAGGTCGACGTGCTGCGCGGCGTGGAGAACACCTCCGGCCCGCTGGGTCAGGGCCACGCGATGGCGCTGGGCGCGGCGATCGCCGAGCGGTTCATGGCCGCGCGTTTCGGCGAGTGGCAGGCTCACAAGACCTATGCCTACATCTCGGACGGCGCCGTGCAGGAGGAGATTTCGCAGGGCGTGGGCCGCATCGCGGGCCATCTGGGGCTGTCGAATCTCATCATGTACTACGACTCGAACAACATCCAGCTCTCGACCACGGTCGACGAGGTGGACGGCGAGAACGTAGGTGCGAAGTACGAGGCATGGGGCTGGCGCGTGCTCCACGTCGACGGTCAGTCGGCCGACGAAATCCGCGCCGCGCTGCATGCAGCCAACGCGGAGACCGAGCGGCCCACGATCATCATCGGCCGCACGGTGATGGGCAAGGGCGCCGTGGCCGCCGACGGAACGTCGTATGAAAACAAGGTCTCGACGCATGGGCAGCCGCTCTCGGCCGCCGGCGCCGACATCGCCGCCACCGTGAAACGGCTGGGCGGCGACCCCGAGAATCCGTTCGTCGTCTTCGAGGAGTCGAAAGCGCTCTATGCCGCACGCCGCGAGGAGCTGCGTGCATGGGTCAAGGCGCAGAAGGCCGTCGAGGCCGAGTGGCGCACGGCCAACAAGGAGCTGGCCCGCAAACTGGACATGTTCCTCGGGGGCGAACTTCCCGCCATCGACTACAAAGCCATCGAGATGAAGGCCGGCGTGGCCACGCGCGCCGCATCGGCCACGGTGCTGGGGCTGCTGGCCGAGCGGGTCGAGAACATGATCGTCGCCTCGGCCGACCTCTCCAACTCGGACAAGACCGACGGCTTCCTCAAGAAGACCAAAGCCTTCACGAAGGGCGACTTCAGCGGCAAGTTCCTCCAAGCGGGCGTTTCGGAGCTGACGATGGCCTGCATCATGAACGGCATGGCGCTGCACGGCGGCGTGATTCCCGCATGCGGCACCTTCATCGTCTTCTCGGACTACATGAAACCTGCGGTGCGCCTGTCGGCGCTCATGCAGCTGCACGTGATCTATATCTGGACACACGACTCGTTCCGCGTGGGCGAGGACGGCCCGACGCACCAGCCCATCGAACACGAGGCGCAGATCCGTCTGATGGAGCATCTGCGCAACCACGCAGGCCAGCGGTCGATGGTCGTGCTGCGCCCCGCCGACGGCGAGGAGACGATCGCAGCATGGCGTCTGGCCCTCGAGGAGAAGCGCCCCGTGGCCCTCGTCCTCTCGCGTCAGAATATCCAGAACCTGCCCGCGCTGGCCGCGAGCCGCCGCGAGGAGGCCGCACAGCTCACAAAGGGCGCCTACATCGTCGCCGATGCAGCGAAACCCGACGTGGTGATGGTCGCCTCGGGCTCGGAGGTCGCAACGCTCGTCGAAGGTGCCGCGCTGCTGGCCGAGGAGGGGATCAAGGCCCGCATCGTGAGCGTGCCGAGCGAAGGACTCTTCCGCGATCAGCCCCAGTCCTATCAGGAGTCGGTGCTGCCCGCCGGCATCGTGCGCTACGGCATGACCTCGGGGCTGCCCGTGACGCTGCTGGGTCTCGTCGGCGAGAAGGGCTTCATCCACGGCCACGACATGTTCGGCTTCTCGGCCCCCTACACCGTGCTCGACAAGGAGTTCGGCTACAACGGCCAGACCGTCGCCGCAGAGGTGAAAAAGCTGCTCAACCGATAGCGCGGTTCGCAATCATGCAATCGGGGATCGGAACGTTCCGACCCCCGATTCGTTTTCCCCGAGCATGGCGCCGTCGCCTCACCGACGCAGACAGGCCCGAAGGAGCGCAACTCCTTCGGGCCTGTCCGTCGTTCGCCTGCGCCGCTCAGAGACGCTCGGCCCGCTCCAACTCGCGGAAATAGCGGTAGGTGCTGACCTTCAGCTCGCCCACGGCCGCCTCGTCCGCCACGACGATCCCTGCGGGGTGAACCTGCAGCGCCGAGATCGTCCACTCGTGCGAATAGCACCCCTCGACGCCGTGCTTCAGCGCGCGGGCCTTCTTGTGCCCGAAAGCCTGAATGATGACTTCGCGGGCATCCATGATCGTGGCCACTCCCACCGACATCGCCTGCTTGGGCACCTTATCGGGGTCGTTGCCGAAGAACCGCGCATTGACAGCCACGGTCTCGGGCGTGAGCGTCATCACGCGCGTGCGCGACACGAGCGACGAATAGGGCTCGTTGAAGGCGATGTGGCCGTCCTCGCCGATGCCGCCCAGAAAGAGGTCGATGCCGCCCGCAGCCACGATCCTGCGCTCATACTCGGCGCACTCCTCGGCCAGATCGGGGGCATTGCCGTCGAGGATGTTGATATTCCCGGCCGGCACGTCGACATGGTCGAAGAAGTGCTTGCGCATGAAACTGTGGTAGCTCTCGGGATGCTCCTCGGGGATGCCCACATACTCGTCCATATTGAACGTAATGACGTTGCGGAACGACACCTCGCCCGCCTCGTAGAGGCGCACCAGCTCCTTGTAGGTCTCCACGGGCGTCGAGCCAGTGGGCAGTCCCAGCACGAACGGCCGGTCGGTCGCGGCCGCCTTCTCCCTGATCCGTGCGACGATGTAGCGGGCCGTCCAGAGGCCGGCCTTTGCGTCGTTCTCTTCGATAATGAGTCTCATAGAATGCTTATTTTGCGTTTCAGAACATTTTCACGAAGACCTCGATGGCCTGATACTCCGCCATGCCCAGCTTGTCGTAGAGGCGGGCGGTCTGCTGCGTGCGCTCCTCGGCCCGCTGCCAGAACTCGCGCGAGTCGCTGCCCGGGAAGGGCACGATATCCTTCTGCGAGACGTGGCGGTAGATGGCGTGACGTTTCTTGATGAGCTCGTCGGGCGACAGGGGAACGGCCATATCGACCATCCCCAAATCCCACTCCATCCACGCGCCGCGGTAGAGCCACAGGTGGCAGCGCCTGAGCCAGGCGTCGTCTTTGGCGACCTCCAACGCACACAGCACGGCCTCCATGCAGGTGCGGTGCGTGCCGTGGGGATCGGCCAGATCGCCGGCTGCATAGATTTGGTCGGGCTCGATCTCGCGCAGCAGCCGCACGATGCGGGCGATGTCCTCGTCGCCCAGCGGCGCTTTCTTGAGCGCTCCCGTCTCGTAGAACGGCAGGTCGAGGAAGTGGATGTGCGACGGATCGAGCCCGAACGAACGGTCGGCGGCCTTGGCCTCGGCGCGGCGGATCGCCGCCTTGATGTCGAGCAGCTCGCGCGGCTCGGGGCGCCCCTTCACCTTGTCGGCGATGATCCGTTGCACTTCGTCGAACCGATCCGCGAACCCCAGCTCGCGGGCCGTGTCGAGATGTTGCAGCACGGTGTCGTCGTTCACGGCGAAGTCGCCCGACGTCTCGTAGGCCACATGCACGTCGTGCCCGTGGTCGACCAGCCGGATGAAGGTGCCGCCCATCGAGATCACGTCGTCGTCGGGATGGGGCGAGAAGATCAGCACCTTCTTGGGAAAGGGCGCCGACGGCACGGGGCGCGTCGAGTCGTCGGCCCCGGGTTTGCCGCCCGGCCAGCCGGTGATGGTGTGCTGCAAGTCGTTGAAGACGTCGATGTTGATCTTGTCGTAGGAACCTTTGGCCTCGAGCAGCTCGCCCAGCGAATTCTCGATGTAGTCCGAGTGGGTGAGCTTCAGAATCGGCTTCCCCACCACGCCGCACAGCCAGATGACCGCCTTGCGCGTGAACTTGGGCGTCCACTCGCAGGGACCGACCAGCCACGGCGCCACCTCGCGCGTGAGTTTTCCGGCGGCGTTCCCGTCGATCACCACTTCGATATTGTGATGCTCCTGCAACGCCGTGGCGGGCACCTGATCGGTGATCTGCCCCTCGACGACCTTGCGGATCACGTCGGCCTTCTCCTCGCCCCACGCCATGAGCACGATCTTGTCGGCACGCATGATCGTGTCGATACCCATCGTAATGGCCATCTTGGGCGTCCGGTCGATGCCCGAGAAGGCCGACGACTGAATCTTGCGCGAGTCGTGCGAGAGCTGCACCAGCCGCGTGCGCGACTTCTCGTAGGAGCCCGGTTCGTTGAATCCGAGCTGTCCCTGCTCGCCCACGCCGATAATCATCAGGTCGATGCGGCTGATCGCCCGATCGTAGGACTCGCAGTAGCGCGAGATGCGCGCCTCGGCGACGGTTCCGTCGGGAATGTGGATGTTCTCGGGCAGGATGTCGATATGGTTGAGGAACTCCTCGTGGATGCGGTAGTTGCGACTCTGCGGCTCGTCGGATCCGATGGGATAGAACTCATCGAGACTGTAGACCGCGACGTTCGAGAAACTCACCGCCCCCTCGCAATAGCGGCGCACCAGTTCGCGGTAGAGTCCCAGCGGCGTACGCCCCGTGGTGAGCCCCAGCACGAAAGGCTGCACCTCCTCGAAAATCTCGTTCGAGAGCGAATATTCGTTGTGCTTCCTGAACGACCGCACGATCAGGTCGGCGACATAGAGCACGCCTTCGGATTCGTGCTCGAAAACCGAGGTGGGAATCTTTTCATACCGGCGGATGATGTCGCTCGGAGCCGAGCCGACGATCAGTCCTCCGTCTTTGGGCAACGCATATTTGCTGTTCATAGCCGTATCAGTTGGTTTTCATTCCCCCATCCGACTGCTCGCGGAGCGGGGCATTCACTCCACAAAGATAGAAAAAATCGCGGAATCGCATTCATCCGCATCAATAAAAACGCCGTTCTCCGATCGGAGAACGGCGCAGCCGGAAAGTCCATTGCCGGCCTATTTCGTGAATCGGTTCTGGTGCTTCAGCGCACCCGCGGCGTCGTAAATCCTCACGTCGATCGTGTGCGCATCCGCCTTCACGTCCATGCGCGTCTGGTTGGGGTTGCACAGCACGGGAAACTCGCAGCCGTTCTGCCCCTTTTCCGAGAACCTGTAACGGTGGATGTGCGCCGAGAGCATCAGGTCGATCCCCGCACGGTTGAGAATCGGCACGAAGAGCCGCGCCACCTCCGAACCGCCGTGCCAGCCCCCGGGCGAAGGCGGCATGTGACAGAAGACGATGCGCACGGGCGCACTCTTGAAATCGGGCTCCTCGACCACGCGCGCGAGCCACTCGGCCTCCTCGGCGCGGAAGTCGTCCGAGCGCATCAGATCCATGTTGCGGATGTCGCTGTCGGGCTTGTCCTCGCCACTATCGAGCACGATGATGTAGGCGGGCCCCTGCCGGAAAGCGAAATAGGGCCGCCCCGTCGACGAGGGGAAGTAGTTCATCCACTCCATGGCGAACGTCCCGCGGTTCTCGTGGTTGCCTCGCGCCACGCAGAGCGGGGTGCAGGCGGCAAAGAGCTCCGACGACGAGGTCAGGTAGTTGTCGAACAATTCGCTCTCGGAGTCGATCGACGTGGTCATGTCGCCGTTGAAGCAGACGAAGTCGTACATGCCGGGCTTCACATCTTTATATAAGGTGCGCAGCACCGCGTCGTGCTCGTGCATGTCGTTTACGACCGAGAAGACGACCTCCGGCTTCGAGCGGTCGAGCGTCGTCACCTCGTAGGGCTTGTGCCGGAGGATGTCGCTGCCGAACCCCTCGCCGAAGATCACGCGCCGGCGGCCTTCGTTGACCAGCACGCCGTTCTGCATCACGCGGTAGCGATAGGTCGTGGCGGGTTCCAGGCCGGTCACCCGCACGCGGTGAAGTTTCCCGATGGGACGACGGCCGTCGAGCACCTGATAGTACTTGGGCCGTTCGGTGTTGTAGAAGTGCGTGCCGTCATCGGGCGCGATTTCGACCCACGCCACGGCGTCGATATCGGTGGTCCACACCACCGTGAACTCCCGCTCGCCCACGGCCTGAAGGTAGGGGCCCGAAGCGACATGCACGGAAGGCTGCGCCGCCGCGACCAGCGGCAGCGCAAGCAGCAAAGCTGCAAAAGAGAAAACTTTCTTCATTGTTCCGGTATCAGCTTGAATTTACAGTCGGAATACGAACGCATTGCGAAGGATGCTTACAAATGTAAAGAAAAAAATCGTATTTTCGAAAGAAAGCCGCTTTTTGTGTTGTTCTTTGCGGATTTTTACTTACATTTGCATAAGCAGTCGAAACGATTCGGACGTCTATGGGCGCCCTTCCGGCTGCGGAAACGAAATCTCATACACCCCATGCAACCCTACGAAGGAAAAATATCGGTATCGGTCATGTGCTCCGACCTGATGAATCTCGAACGCGACATCAAACAACTCGAACGCAACGGCGTGGATTACCTCCACGTGGACGTGATGGACGCCCATTTCGTGCCGAATCTCACGTTCGGCGTCGATTTCATCGCCGCCATGCACCGTGTGACCGCGCTGCCGCTCGACATCCACCTGATGGTCGAAAAACCGCTTCCCCTCCTGCAAGCGATGGACATCCGCCCCGGAGACCGCATCTCGCTCCACGTCG
>USBO01000019.1 GCA_900552955.1 uncultured Alistipes sp. | reverse complement strand
GCGGAGCGCGACCGCTTACCACAGGAGCCGGTGGAAAAATCCCGACACGCGTCGATATCCGTTTTGCAACGCCCTCATCACGTCGTACATAACCTCCCACCGTTCGCGCATCCGTGCGATGGCGATGCGAACACCCAGAAAGTAGGAGACCAAGGCGAGCAAGAGCGTCAGTCCGCCCACGATGGCCGCACTCAGCGGCAGGGAGCCGAGGAGTTCGGCCAACCACCAGACGAGCGCCGTCATCAGCAGCGTGTAGGCCGATACGGCCATCACCGCGAAAAAGACGAACGCGCCGGCGAAGGTCCGTTCGGGGGAGTCGGAGCTCATTTCGACGGGTTATTTTCTGGGAAATGCCTCCCCGAGTTTCCCTTCGACCTTCCCTTCGACCTCGTGATATTTGCTGCGCACCTTGTCGGCACCGCGGTCTACGAGATCTTTGAGCTGGTCGCGCATTTCAGCACCCGACTTCGGGGTGGTCAGCAGAGTAACTACCGAGCCGAGCAGCATGCCGCCCAGCATCGAGAAAAAACAAGAACCTTTCATAATGGTAAAAATGTGTTAAAAATTCATCTCTTCCGATTGCAAAGTTCGGACCAAAAATGTAACTTGCAGCCTGCCTGCTCATGCGAACGGAGGATCATAGAAGGCTGTCGGCAGCCTTTACCGGACATCGCCGCTACCGCGGTCAGTGCGACGACGCGCTGCGCGCCGTCGTGCGGTCGCTGTATGCCCGCGGGTTGCGTGCGTTCTGGAGCGGCATGGCCGCGGGCTTCGACCTCGCGGCGGCCGAGGCAGTACTCGCTCTTCGGGACGAGCTGCCCGGCGTGCGGCTCTGCTGCGCCGTGCCCTTTCCTGCGCAGGCGGATCGTTATTCGGAGGCCGACCGCATCCGGTATGAACGGATCCTGCGTCGTGCGGACGAGGTGACGCTCCTCGCCCCTCGCTATGAGCCGCGCTGTTACCTGCGCCGCGACGAATTCATGGTGGATCGGTCGGCTGTCGTGGTGGCATGGTTCGACGGCAGCGGCGGCGGCACGCGCTATACATGGGAATACGCCCGCCGCCGCAGGACGGAACGGATCAACCTCTGGAACGACGGTCAGGGCGAGCTGTTCTGAGACGGGCGGCCGCTTTCCGTCCTCCGCGTGCGGCTTGCGGGCCGCAAAAGCGTGCCGATGTCTCGGAATGGGAGTATTTTGATTATCTTTGCCGCTTGTTCTGCCGTACCGACCGTGGGGCGGAACCCGAAAAAACGCATAACCGTCAAAATCAGTCCGATGAAAAAAGTACTTACGTTCTCCCTGTTACTCGTCCTGGGGCTCGTTGCCTCGCAGTTGCTGCCGGGATTGCTGGGTTCCGATTACGCCGTCTTCAAGGCGGGTTCCGATACGCTGCTTTACGTATGTCTGGCATTCATCATGATCCACGTCGGACGGGAGTTCGAAATCGAAAAGAGCGAATGGCGCTCCTACCTGGGCGACTATTTCATCGCTATGGCCACGGCCGCTATGCCGTGGATACTTATCTCGCTCTACTATATGTTCGTCCTGCTGCCGTCGGCCTACTGGGGCGATGCCGAGGCGTGGAAGGAGAATCTGCTGCTGAGCCGGTTCGCAGCTCCCACTTCGGCGGGTATTCTCTTCACGATGCTGGCGGCGTTGCACCTCAAATCGAGCTGGATGTACCGCAAGATTCAGGTGCTGGCGATTTTCGACGACCTGGACACCATTCTGCTTATGATACCTCTGCAAATCGCCATGGTCGGATTGCGGTGGCAGATGCTCGCCGTGGTGACGATCGTGACGCTGCTGCTGGTCGTGGGGTGGCGGAAACTGGGGTGCTACGACCTGCGTCAGGACTGGAAGGCGGTGCTGGTCTATGCCGTGGCCGTCTATGCGCTCACGCAGGGACTCCATGCCGTGACGGCGGCGATGTTCGGCGAATCGGGCGGTATCCATATCGAGGTGCTGCTGCCGGCGTTCGTGCTGGGCATGACGATGCGTCATCGTCCTGCCGATTCCGCGGCCGATGCGCGCGCCGCTTCGGCCGTGTCGTTCCTGTTCATGTTTCTGGTCGGGGTCAGCATGCCGCTGTTCGTGGGCGTGCAACACTCCGAGGCGTCGGTCGGCGCTCTCTCGGTGACGGGTTCACAGCCCATGCTGCCGTGGGGGACGATCGCCGTGCATGTGCTGATCGTCTCGCTGCTGTCGAATCTCGGAAAGCTCTTTCCCGTCTTTTTTTACCGCGACCGCAAGCTGAGCGAGCGGCTGGCGCTTTCGATCGGCATGTTCACGCGCGGCGAGGTGGGGGCCGGCGTGATCTTCATCGCGCTGGGATATAACCTCGGCGGGCCGGTGCTGATCGTCTCGGTGCTGACGATCGTTCTGAATCTGATCCTCACGGGCGGATTCGTGATGCTGGTCAAACGCCTGGCGCTGAAGAGCTATGGCCCGCAGGCGTCATAGAGCGGCCCGAGGGGAATTTGTTTATTCGGGAAATCTTCGTATCTTCGCGGCGTAATAATCTTTCGCGGCGGCTTCGCGGCCGCTCTTCTCCCGGTATTTTATTACGTGATCCGTCGTTCCGACCCGTGCGGCCGGGAAGCGGTGTCTGTTTAATGTTTGATTTACGAATTAACGAATGACTTTTCAGGAATTGAATCTTCCGAACGCACTGCTGCGCGCATTGCGGGACAAGGAATACGACCGCCCCACACCGATACAGATGCAGGCGATTCCCGCCGCACTCGAGTGCCGCGACATTCTGGGCACGGCCCAGACCGGTACGGGCAAAACGGCGGCTTTCTCGCTGCCCATTCTGGCCAATCTGCTGCGCAGGCCGCTCGCCGGCCGTCAGCGGCCGGTTCGGGCGCTGATTCTCACGCCCACGCGCGAGCTGGCGCTGCAGATCGACGAATCGCTCTGCGATTATGCAAAATACACCTCGCTGCGTACCTGCGTCGTCTTCGGCGGCGTGAACCAGCGGCCGCAGACCGAGCGTTTGCAGCGCGGTGTCGACGTGCTGACCGCCACCCCGGGGCGTCTGCTCGATCTGATCGGACAGGGCTTCGTCTCGCTACGCGAGATCGAGTTCTTCGTACTCGACGAGGCCGACCGCATGCTCGACATGGGATTCATCCATGATATCCGGCGTCTGCTGCCGCTGCTGCCTGCACAGCGTCAGACGCTGCTCTTCTCGGCGACGATGCCCAAGACGATCGAGCGTCTGGCCGCCGATCTGCTGAGCGATCCCGTGCGGGTGGCCGTCGAACCGGTGGCGTCGGTCGTCGATACGATCGAACAGCGGCTCCGCTATGTGGAGAAGCCCGAGAAGAAGCAGGCGCTGATCTCGGCCCTGCAGGAGTTCGACGGCCGGTCGGTGCTGGTCTTTTCGAGGACGAAGCACGGCGCCGACCGCATCGCGCGCATCGTGTCGAAGGCCGGCATCGGCTGCGATGCGATCCATGGCGACAAGTCGCAGACGGCGCGTCAGCGTGCGCTGTCGAACTTCAAGACGGGCAAGACGCGGGTGATCGTTGCCACCGACATCGCCGCACGGGGCATCGACATCGACCAGTTGGAGCTGGTCATCAACTACGATCTGCCCGACGTGGCCGAGACTTATGTGCATCGCATCGGCCGGACGGGGCGTGCGGGACATTCGGGGCTGGCGCTGACCTTCTGTGCGTCGGAGGAGCGGCCCATGCTGGCCGACATCCAGAAGCTGACGGGCAAGAAACTGCATGTCGTGGCGGGGTAGAGTCTCCGCGCGAAACGATACGCCCCGTATCCGGCCTGGATGCGGGGCGTATCGCCTTGCGGGCGGGTGCGTGCCGATCGTGCGAAAAAATATCGGAGGCCGAATTTCGGCCTCCGATATTTTTCGGTGTCGGCAGTTAACTACCAGTTGAGAATCCGTTTGAAGTCGTACGCTTCGGGATTCGCCACGTACGCCTTGGCAGCTTCGTAGTCGGCCGGCGTGACGTAGTGCATCAGATTGTCGATCACCTGCTGGATCTTGTCCGATTCGATGTTGACCAGACGGGGCGGGATCTTGCCCGTCTTGGGATCCTGCAGATCCTTGAGGTAGAGCGGCGTTACGAAACCGTCCTGGCTGATGTAAACCATGCAGCCCGTCTTGCCCTCCGAGAAGAGTTTGTAGACGCCCATGCCCAACTCCGAGCAATAGACCAGATCGTAGGCGATCGGGGTCTGGCAGCGCACCTCGTAGCCGATCTCGACGGGACGCGACTTGACCTTGATCTTCAGCTCCTTGAGCTTGTTTTCCAGCATCTCGTTGAAGATGTGGGCCTTCGATACCTTGCCCAGCTCGGGGTGCCCGTGTTCGTCATAGGAGAAGTGGATGCCCGACTTCTTGATCTCCTCGTCGCTCAGCGCGTGGAACACACCCTCCGAAATCATGGCCACGCCGTAGTCGATGCCCATGATCTTGCGCTTGATGATCGACGAAACGACCAGATTGACGATCTTTTCGACGGTGATCTCCGTCTTGTTGAACATCTCGGGGATGACGATCATCGGGTAGTGGCAGGCCGAGCCGATGCCGAAGGCAAGGTGCCCTGCCGAACGGCCCATGGCCGCTACGACGAACCAGTTGGCCGACGTGCGTGCATCGTTGTAGACGGCGCGGCCGATGACCGTACCGCCCTCCTTGGCCGACTGGTAGCCGAACGTGGGCGAGCCGGCGGGCAGCGGGAGGTCGTTGTCGATGGTCTTCGGGACGTGGATGTTGGCGATGGGGTAGTGCTTCGCCTCGAGGAATTTGGCGATGCGGTTGGCCGTCGAGGCCGTGTCGTCGCCGCCCACGGTCACGAGCAGCTTGATGTTGTTCTCGGTGAAGAAATTGAGGTTGAAATTCTCCTCGAAATCCTTGTCCGTCGGTTTGAAACGGCTCATCGTGAGGTAGGAGCCGCCCTGATTGAAAATGTAGTCGGCCTGCGTGAAGGTCAGGTCTTCGAAGCGGGGAGCGGGGTTGAAGAGTCCCGAATAGCCGTAGTGCAGACCGATCACGCGATAGCCTTTGGCAAGGAACGTTTTGGCGACGCTGCCCACCACCGTGTTCATGCCCGGTGCGGGGCCGCCACCCGTAAGAATTGCAATAGCCTCTTTCATAGTGTTTTAATGTTATGATAGTTCGGATGTTCCGTATCTGTCTTTTTCGCGCCCAAAATTACGAAATATTTTAAAGAAACCGAAACATTCCGCCGCAAAAATCCGATCGCGGACCGGAACCGCACCTTCGCGTCGCGGTGCCGGATGCATCGTAAATGAAGGAGGACGGTCCGTACGATGCGAACCGTCCTCCGTGAGGTGAAATGTATGATCGTTACTCAATTACTTTCACATTGATCGCCTGAATGCCTTTGCTGCCTTCGCCGAGTTCGAATTCGACGTCCTGCTTCTCGTTGAGCGCTCTGAAGCCCTCTTTGGCGATACCCGAGTAGTGAACGAACACTTCCTTACCGTCTTCGCCAGTAATGAATCCGTAGCCTTTCTTGCCGTCGAACCATTTAACTTTGCCTTTCATAGAAGTAAAATAATAGATTTGTCCGGCAAAGTAAGATAAAAACTATTGAATGTCAAAACTTTTTGGCTTGTTTTTTGCGGGGTCGGGCCAAAAATGCGAAATATTGCATATATTTGTGAGCGAATTCGACAAAACGACAGTAAGAAGATGAATGCCAGAGTCATAACCGCTCTTCTCGCCCTGCTGGGGTTCGGCACCGCCTGCTCGGGGGTGAGACAGACGGCGAAAAATTCGGACGATGCGAAGGACAGCGTGACGGTGCTGCGGCCGATCCGGCTCATGTATGGTGTGCCGGTGCGTGATTTCCAGGCGCGCCCGCTGTCGGATACTGTGCGCGATGCGTCCGCGCCGGTACGGCCCGATGACACTCCGGCGGAATGAGCGGCCATGAGTTCGGCGCAATGTGATCCGTGCCGCAACCGACGGCCTTGCCCTGCTGAATTTACGAAAAAAGATCGCTCGCGGCGATCTTTCCCTAATCGATGTTCGACTGATTCGAAGCCAGAAGGTTGACGAACCAGTCGGCGGTCATCATGTCCAACAGCTTGTCGGATAGGCTGTTCGTGAGTGCCCGTGATGCGACCACGGTGTTTTTGATAATTCGTACCATAACTTAACCTGTTTTGCGATCCGCCCCGCGGCGGTTCCGTTTTCTAACCTTAACCGCTGCAAAGATAGTGCGAAACAGATTAAATTGGTAAAATATTTTAATAATTTTTTCAGAAATTTTATTAAAATAATCATTTCATGTTGTGCATCAGTAGTTTATAGGTTGCTGCGAATGACGTGACCTTGCGGCGAGTCCACCCACCCACGCCCGAAATTGCATTGCGGGTGCGGATTTCAGCCATCGTGGCGATAGACGTCATTGCCGATAGATCAGCGCGACGGCCGACACCGACACGCCCTCCTCGCGGCCTTCGAATCCGAGCTGTTCGGTGGTTGTGGCCTTGACCGACACGCAGTCGACGCCGATCCCCATCACGGAGGCCATCGTGCGGCGCATGCGGTCGATGTGGGGGCGCAGTTTGGGCCGCTGCATGCGGATCGTGCAGTCGACGTTGCCGATGCGGTAGCCCTTTTCGGCGAGCAGCTCCGTCACGCGGCGCAGCAGCAGTTTCGAGTCGATCCCCTTGTAGTCGTCCGACGTGTCGGGGAAATGCAGCCCGATGTCGCCCAGCGCGGCGGCGCCCAGCAGCGCGTCGCAGAGGGCGTGGATCGCCACATCGCCGTCCGAGTGGGCGACGCATCCCTTTTCGTGGCCGATCTCGATGCCGCCCAGTACGAGGGGCAGCCCCTCGGCCAGCGCATGTACGTCGTATCCGTGTCCGATTCTGAAAAGCATGGTGTCAATCGTCTAAATCATTGAAATAATCCCGGTCGATGCGTTTGATCTCGTAAGAGAGCGCCGTCGCCACGCCGAGATTGTGCTCGATCATGAGTTGTGCCAGTTTTTCTCCGTCGATTTTGACCAGTTTGACGCCTTGGGGTTTGTAGGATTCGGCCTCTTTGGTAAAAGAGGATGTCGTAATGAAGATCCCTTTCGTACTTCCTTGTCCGGCGAGTGCGCCCACGAATTTATGCAGTTCGGGGCGTCCGACGGTATTGTTTCGGCTCCATTTCTTTGCTTGGACATGAATGACGTCCAATCCCAGCTTGTCTTCTTTGATGATGCCGTCGATTCCTTCGTCGCCCGTACGGCCGATTGCCCGGCCGGCATCCTTGATCGAACCGCCGTAGCCCATTTTAACCAGCAGTTCGACGACGAGACGCTCGAAGAATGCGAAATCTTGCATGAGAACGGCGTCCAGCAGCTCGGATGACAGCTTGTTGTGGATCTGCTCGTAGGCATGGGCGATCGTCTCCTCCGGAGTGACGGCGGACGTACACCCTGCGTCGATGGCGGGGACGGGTTGGGCGTTTTCCGTCTTTTCGTTATGCGGGGCGCCTGCTTGGAACCGGACGAAGGCGGGATAGCGCGTCAGATAGGCCGTGTCGATCCGATCTTCCGATTTGAGCGCAGTTGTTCCCAAAGGGGTGATCGAAAGGTATCCTCGTTTTTTCTGTTCGAGCAATCCTGCTTTTTTCATGTAGGTTTTTGCCCAGCCGACACGGCCGGAAAAGAGCGGGTAGCGGCCGCTGGGCTGCAATTGCTCCCGTTCCTCTGGGGAGAGTTCGAATCGGTCGGCCAATTTGACGACGATATTCTTGAAAATATGTTCTTGGCCGTCTTGAATGCACTCCAGCAACGGCCGCATCAGCGTTTGGTGGTCTGGGATCATGAGGATTCGATATTTGGACAAAAATAAGCAATTTATTCTTAGAAATGGCCATTCTTTTGTATTTTTGTAGGGATTCAAACCGAAAACGAAATGGCAGATTTGACAAAACTCGCGCCACGCGAAGTGTGGAGCGAATTCGAGGCGATCACGCGTGTGCCGCGGCCCTCGAAGAAGGAGGAGAAGATACGCGACTACCTGGTCGGCTGGGCGAAGGAGCACGGATTGGAGCATCGGTGCGATGCGACGGGCAACGTCGTGATCCGCAAGCCGGCCACGGCCGGTTACGAGCAGCGGCCGACGGTGATTCTCCAGTCGCATATGGATATGGTGTGCGAGAAGAATTCGGACGTGGCGTTCGATTTCGAGCGCGACGCGATCCGCACGCGCATCGACGACGGCTGGGTGCGTGCCGAGGGGACGACGCTCGGGGCCGACGACGGCATCGGCATGGCCGCTGCGCTGGCGATGCTGGCCTCCGACAGCGTGGAACATCCGGCGCTCGAGGCACTCTTCACGGTCGACGAGGAGACCGGCCTGACGGGAGCCTTCGGGCTGGGCGAGGGGATGCTGACGGGCAAGTACCTCGTTAACCTCGATTCGGAGGACGAGGGCGAAATCTTCATCGGCTGCGCCGGCGGCGTGGACACCGTGGCGACGTTCAGTCCGATGGTGACGCCGGCGCCCGACGGGTTCGATTATTTCCGCATCGACGTCAAGGGCCTTACGGGCGGCCATTCGGGCGACGACATCGACAAGGGGCGCGCCAACTCCAACAAACTGGCGGCGCGGCTGCTTTACGAACTGCTGCCCTACGGGCTGGTGCTGAACCGGTTCGACGGCGGCAATCTGCGCAACGCCATTCCGCGCGAGGCCTTCGCCATCTTCGGCGTGCCCGCCGAGTCGGCCGCCGACGTGTGCGAGCGTTGCCGTGCGTTCGCCGTCGAGGCGGTCGAGGAGTTCAAATACACCGAGCCGAATTTGCAGATGACGCTGAACAAGATCGAGGGCGTCGAATGGGTGCTCGACCCCGTGACGATGCAGGCGCTCGTGGGGACGCTCGTGGGGCTACCCAACGGCGTGCTGGCGATGTCGCACGCCGTGGAGGGGCTGGTCGAGACGTCGACGAACCTGGCATCGGTGAAGTTCGGCGCCGAGGGCGTCGTGGTCACCACCTCGCAGCGCTCGTCGGTCGAGAGCGCCAAGCGCTATGCCGCGCAGACGGTCGAGGCGGTGCTGCGGCTGGCCGGTGCCGAGGTCGTCCATTCGGACGGCTATCCCGGGTGGACGCCCGACCCCGATTCGCATCTGCTGCGTGTCACGGAACGGTGCTACGAGGAGCTTTTCGCCGCGAAGCCCAGGGTGCGGGCCATCCACGCCGGACTGGAGTGCGGACTGTTTCTGGAGAAATACCCCGAGCTGGACATGGTGTCGTTCGGCCCGACGCTGCGCGGCGTGCATTCGCCCGACGAGCGGCTGGAGATCGCCACCGTGCAGAAGTTCTGGGATTTGCTCTGCGCCGTGGTGCGGAGTCTCTGACCGAAGCAGGCCCTAACGAGGAGGGGAACGTCACACCGTGACGTTCCCCTCTTTCGGTCGATGCCCTGCATCGGTTGCGGCTGCCGATCACTGCTTGCCGCCGCCCTGCTTGTTGCCGCTCTCCATCGCATCGTCGTTGGAGATGGACTTGCGCGTGCGTCTGACCTGGATGTTCTGTTTGCCGAAACGCCAGTAGGCGCCGATGGAGACCCGCCGCGCGTGGTTGCGGCTGCGGCTCTGCGAACGGTAGGTCGGAGTCTGCGCCGAAGAGCTGTAGGTCTGGTATTTGGTGAAGGGGTTGTAGCAGTTCAGCGAGACCTGCAGTTTCTTTTTGAAGAATTTCTGCGAGAGCGAGGCGTAGGAGTAGAAGTAGTCGCCCGACTTGCGGCCCAGATTCGCGCTGCCGCTGTTGTAGCCTTCGCCCAGCGACACGGTGGCCGCTTTCCAGAGCGCGATGTTCATGTTGAAATTCTGGTCGAAGGTGAACTCCTCGGTCGAGATCTCCTCCTCGGGGAGCCGGTAATGGTGGTACCCGCCCTGTCCGTTGAGCGAGAGGGAAAACCTCTCGGACGGGGTGAAGTTGACCGAGAGCCGCGCGCTGGCCGTGCGTGAGCGGACGTTGTTGCTGTAGGTGGAGTGTGCGGCGCCCGTGTCGTCGACGCGCGTCCATTTCGAGATGCCGTCGTTCGACAGATGCCCCGACAGCGTGACGGTGCCGCTCCATTTGGGCGAGAAGCAGTTGTATTTGAGCGACAGCGTGTGCGTCGTCGAGGCTTTCAGGTCGGGATTGCCCTGCGACGTATTGTAGGGGTCGCTGTCGTCGAAGTAGGTCGACAGCATCGAGATCGAGGGGCGGCGCAGCCGCTCGGTGTACGAAAGCGAGAGATTGTGCCCGTCGCGCGGTTTGTAGGTGAGGCTGAGGTAGGGGATGAAGTTCAGCAGGCGGTTGCCGTAATCGTAGATTCCTTCGGTGCTGTTGTCGGCGTCGGCATGGTTCCACGTGCGTTCCATGCGCAGGCCGGCGCGTGCCGAAACCTTCTTGAGCTTCAGCCCGTAGCCGAAGTAGAGCGCGAAGATCTGCTGCCGCTGCCGCAGGTCGTCGTACTTGGCAGTGTTGGCGGGATCGAATCCGACGGGATCGACCCACGGAATCTCGTTGTGATAGCCTTTGTTGATGCGGTAGATGTATTTGCCGCCCGCTTCGATGCTGTGGTGCGCCGTCAGCGGATTGCAGTAGTCGAGCTGGAAGGTGTTCGTGACGCTCCGGCTCGTTTGGCGCTTGTAGAGTTGCGAGGAGGGGTAGTCCAGCACGCCGTCGTAGGCGACGATGTTGTAGCCATTGTCGGGGGCGGTCTCGACCATGTCCGACACCGTGAGCGTGTGTTCGGGTTTGCGGAACCGCCGTTCGTAGTTGGTGCCGATCTGAAATCCCGTGAAGGGATAGTCGCTGTAATCGTGCGTCGCGTATTCGACGGTCGGCCGCTCGTCGGCATCGAGCATGCGGATTCGGGAGTCGGAGCGATTCTTCCAAGTCCCCGTCCAAAGCGATCCTTCGAGGGTGACGAGGTTGAGCGTGTCGGGCTGGTAGCTCAGGTTCAGCGTGACGTACTCGTTGTCGCCCCGTGCGTGGCCCGACGACGACATGGTGCGGTAACGCTGCTGCTCGGAGGCGTAGTTCTCCTGCCGGCTTTCGGAGGTGTAGGGGCGGTTCTCGTTGTTCATGAGGTAGAAGAATCCCTGGAGCGAGGCGGCGAACTTGCCCTTCTGGACGGTGAGCGAGGCGCCGCCGTAGCTGCGACGGCTGTCGAGCCCCGTGTTGCAGTTGAGGCTGCCGTTGTAGCCGTCGAACTCCTTGCGGGCGGTGATGATGTTGATGATGCCGCCCGATCCTTCGGCATCGTACTTCATCGAGGGCTCGGTGATGACCTCGATCTTTCTGATCTGCGAGGCCGGCATGCTGCGGATCACATCCTTGAAATTCTTGAACATCGCCGACGAACGGCCGTTGACCAGCACCTTGAAGTCGCTCTGTCCGTTGAGCTTGACGTTGCCCTCGGCGTCGACGGTCAGTTGCGGCACCTTGCGCAGAATCTCCTCGAGCGTCGACGATGCGGCCTGCGGGTCGTCCTCGACCGAGTAGGTGGTCTTCTCGGCATCGGCCGTGATGAGCGGTTTCTGGATGGTGACCGTCACCTGATCGATGGCGATGCCCTGCCGCAGGCGGATCGTGCCTGCGTCGGTCGTCGCAGCGCTGAGTGCGACGGGCTGCGTTTCGGGGTGGTAGCCCACCATCGAGACTTGCAGCCTGTACTCGCCCGCGGCGTCGGCAGAGAGTTCGAAGCGCCCCTGCGCGTCGGCAGCGACGGCCGAGACAGCCGTCGAATCGCGCAGCAGGGCCGTCGTGGCGAAGCCGACGGGCGTGTCGTTCGCTGCGTCGACGATCCGGCCGCGCAGCAGGAATCTCTGCTGTGCAAGCATGCTCGGAGGCAGGAGCGACAGCAGCAGGAGAAGCGTTGTTTTTTTCATTGGGGTGGATGTTCGGGCCGATAGACAGAGCGGGATGCGGTGCAGGACGGTCCGGCGGATTGGTTCCCACAAATGTATCGTTTCTTTTCCGAAAAAACAACACCGCGCCTCTCGGTGTGCGGGAAATCGGGAAAAAAGTTTATATTTGTAGTAGAATCGGTCGTGTAAATGATGAATAAAGTCTTTGCAATACTCTTTTCGGTCTTGTTCTCGTGCCGTCCGTTTGCGTCGGCGCAGTCGTTCGGCGACGAATTTGACCGCCGTTCGGCCGCATCGGAGGAGGAGCGGCTGCCCGAGCTGGAGTGCGATTCGCTGCTTTTCTATCGGGCCGTGCAGCAGGCGGGTGATCTCTGGGCAGAGGTGGCGGCGTTCCGCTTTTCGAACGTTGCGTACGGCCGGCGTGGCGAAGATCCGGCGGAGGCACCCGTGCTGCTGGAGGGCGTGGCGATGCCGTGGCGTTATCTTCCCGCCCTGCGTCGTTTGCAGGCCGAGGCGCGGTATGCGGCGGGCGCGCGTCCGCAGATCGGGATGTTCGCGGCCGGCGCCGGTGCGACGGCCGTATCGCTCGCCGAGCACGATCCGACCCCGGGCGGCGTGCTGGCGCTGCGTGCGGCCACGCGCAATTACCGCGCCGGAGCCGAAGCCGCCTGGACGGTCGGGCTGCCACGCGGCTGGAATCTCTCCGTGGCGGCCGACGGACGCTACGGGCCCGACGCCCTCGTCGAGGGCGTCTATACGCGTCAGGCGACGGCAGCCCTGCGCGTGGGCCGCCGCACTGAGGGTGACGGGTGTTGGACGGCGGTGTTCGTCCTCCCCGTCTGCGAGCGCGGACTCCGCTCCCCGTCCGTCGAGGAGGCGTTCGTGCTGCGGGGTTCGCGCCACTATAACCCCTCGTGGGGCTGGCAGGGCGGCGAGGTGCGCAACAGTCGGGTGCTGCGCGAAGGGATACCGCTGGGTGCGGTGACCTATCGCGGACGGTTCGGCGGTTCGACGACGCTGCGGGCGACCGCGGCCGTCGAGACGGGCATCCGTCGCCGCAGCTCGCTGGCGTGGTACGACGCTTCGACGCCCCGTCCCGACAACTACCGCTACCTGCCCAGCTATTTCACCGGTGCGGCATTCGACGCCGTGGATGCTGCGTGGCGTGCCGGCGACGAACGCTATACGCAGGTCGACTGGGCGGAGCTGTACCGCCGCAACCGCATGCAGCCCGACGGTGAGGCGCTCTACGCGCTCGAAGATCGGGTCGAACGTCCGCTGCGTGTGCAGGCGCTGCTGCACGCCGAGACCGAGGTCGACGCGCAACTGACGGTGGCCTGCGCCCTGCGTGTCGAATCCGATGCCACGCGCTGCTACAAGCAGTTGCGCGATCTGCTGGGCGCCTCCCGCCTGACCGACATCGACCATTTCCTGCTCGACGACGCGACCTACTCCAATCGCTTGCAGAACGACTGCCGGCACCCCGGGCGCGCCGTGGGCGAGGGCGACCGTTTCGGCTACGACTACCGGATCGTCCGCCGTGAGGCGGCGGTCGAAGGGGTGGTGCGCTACCGTTCGGATCGCTGGACGGCGGCCTTCGGTGCGAGCATCGGCCGGAGCGTCGTGCGGCGGCGCGGGTTCTATGAGAAGGAGCTGTTTCCGGCCGGCGGCTCTTTCGGAAACTCCGCGCGGCTGCGGTTCACGCCCTATGCGCTGCGGGCGAGCGTCGGCTACGCCTTCTCGCCCCGCAGCAGCATCGAGGTCTCGGCGGCGGCGGTCGCTGCGACGCCCGATCCCGACGATCTGTTTCTGCAACCGCTCTACAACAACCGGACGGCCGACGATCCCTCCGTGCGGCACCGCTACGGCGCCGAACTGGGGTTCGTCCGCACGGGCGGCGCGTTCGACCTGCGGGTGACGGGCTATCTGACCGCAACGCGCGACGAGATGCGCACGAGTCGTTTCTTCGACGATCTGGCCTACGAGTATTGCGACATGGTCGTGCGCGGCATCGGCCGGCTCGACTACGGCGTCGAGGCCGCTGCCAAGCTGCGCCTCACGTGGACGTGGAGTCTGTCGGCCGCCGTCGGGGCCGGAAGCCACACCTATGCGACGAATCCCTCGGTGTGGCTATACACCGATGCGGGCAACGAAGTGCGCGCCGCAGGAGTCCCGAGCTACATGAGCGGTCTGCGGCGCGGCGGTACGGCTTCGGTGGCTGCCACGGCAGGCGTGCACTATTTCGGTCGCAAGGGGTGGTATTTCTCGGCCGATGCGTCGCTGGTCGGCGGACGGCGGGTCGCACCGTCGTTCCACCGCCGCACCTCGCGCGTAGCCGTTCAGGCCTCCGACTCGCCCGAGACCTTCGCGCTGTTCACCGCTCAGCAGCGGTTGGACGACGCCTTTGCGATCGACGCCTCGGCAGGGCGGATGTGGCGCCTGGGCACGTCGCGGCTGTCGGTCACGCTCTCGGTGCGCAACCTGCTCGACGACCGCCGCACGGTCTATTCGGCCTACGAATCCGACCGCGTGCGGCGGTTGCGCGGCGGTGCCGAAACCTTCTATCGTCCGTTCCCCGCGAGCCTGCTCTACGCCTACGGCCGCAGTGCGACGCTGACGGTCAGTTATAAATTCTAAGAAAATGCTTGGAAATTGTTTTTGTTTTTGCTAAATTGCTGTCGTAAAATTAAAACCTATTATTATGATCGTCGGAGTTCCCAAAGAAATCAAAAACAACGAGTATCGCGTCTCGCTCACGCCGGCCGGCGCCATGGAGTTCGTCAAACGCGGACATACGGTCTGCATCCAGAGCGGTGCGGGCGTCGACAGCGGTTTCGCGGACAAGGAGTATCAGGCCGTGGGGGCGAAGCTGCTGCCCACCATCGAGGAGGTCTATGCCACGGCCGAGATGATTCTCAAGGTCAAGGAGCCGATCGCGCCCGAGTACGGGCTGGTTCGGCCCGGGCAGCTCCTTTTCACCTATTTCCACTTCGCCAGCAGCGAGCCGCTCACGCGGGCGATGATCGCATCGGGCGCCGTCTGCTGCGCCTACGAGACGGTCGAGCGCAGCGACCGTTCGCTGCCGCTGCTGATTCCCATGTCGGAGGTCGCAGGGCGCATGGCCACGCAGGAGGGCCGCTATTTCCTCGAAAAACCGCGCGGCGGAAAGGGTATTCTGCTCGGGGGCGTGCCGGGCGTCAAGCCGGCCAAGGTCTTCGTCATCGGCGCGGGCGTGGTGGGGACGGCCGCGGCGCGCACGGCGGCCGGCACGGGTGCCGACGTCACGATCTGCGACGTGTCGCTGCGGAGGCTGACCTATCTGGCCGATGTGATGCCCAAGAACGTCAAGACGCTCATGTCGTCCGAGTACAACATCCGCGAAGAGCTCAAGCATGCCGATCTGGTCGTCGGGTCGGTGCTCATCCCGGGTGCCAAGGCCCCGAAACTGGTGACGCGCGACATGCTGAAGCTCATGGAGCCGGGGACGGTGATGGTCGACGTGGCCATCGACCAGGGCGGCTGCTTCGAGACGTCGCGCCCCACGACGCACGAAGATCCGGTTTACTATGTCGACGGCATTCTGCACTACTGCGTGGCCAATATCCCGGGTGCGGTGCCCTACACCTCGACGCTGGCGCTGACCAACGCCACGTTGCCCTATGCGCTGCAACTGGCCGACAAGGGCTGGCGGCGTGCCTGCGCCGAGAACGAGGAGCTGCGGCTCGGTCTGAACGTCGTCGAGGGAAAGGTCGTCTACCGCTCGGTGGCCGAGGCGTGGGGGCTTCCCTACGAACCGCTGCAGGCGTGATCCGCCGTACGGACGGGACATGCGGCCGCCTGCGGGCGGCCGCATTGGTTTGCGTAATTGTCGGAATTTCCCTATCTTCGCCTTTCTAAAATTCGAATCATGATCAAGAATCTGGTTTTCGACTTCGGCGGCGTGATCGCCGACTTCGATTTTTCGCGGGCGCTGGCGGCGTTCGAACGTGTGGGACTGAAGAATCCGACCGAGTATCTGGACAGCTTCCATCAGCGCGGCTTTTTCATGGAGCTGGAGAGCGGGCGGATCGGCGCCGACGAATTCGTCCGGCGGCTGAGCGCGTGCGCGGAGCGGGAGGTGAGCTACGCCGAGGCGCGCGAGGCGTGGCTGGGATTTTTCCTGCTGCCCGTGCCGCCCGAACGGCTCGCCGCGCTGGAGGAGCTGCGCCGCGACTACCGGCTCTACGTGCTGAGCAACACCAACCCCTTCGTGATGGACTGGGCGCGCAGCAGCGACTTCTCGCCTGCCGGCAAGCCGCTCGATGCCTATTTCGACAAACTCTACCTCTCCTACGAGCTGAAGTGCATGAAGCCCGACCGTGCGATCTTCGACCGCATGGCGGCCGATGCGGCGCTCGTTCCGGCCGAGACGCTCTTCATCGACGACAGCGCGACGAATGCCGCTGCGGGTGCGGCGCTGGGCTATCGGACGCTCTGCCCGCACAGCAACTCCGACTGGCGCGAGGAGCTTCGGCAGGCGCTCGGGTCCGCTGACTGACGCGGCGGGCGGCGGCCGATGGAGCGATTTCCGTCTTTTGGGGCCCGACGGATGGCGGGTCCTCCGATTTATTACTACCTTTGCAACGAAACAAAAGGGTTATGGCAGGTTCCAACTTCGTAGATTACGTGAAGATTTTCGCCCGTTCGGGCCACGGCGGTGCCGGTTCGGCGCATTTCCGCCGCGAGAAGTTCGTGGCTTTCGGCGGTCCCGACGGCGGCGACGGCGGGCGGGGCGGCAGCATCGTCCTGCAGGGCGACAGCCAGTACTGGACGCTCATCCACCTCAAGTACCAGCGTCACCAGTTCGCCGAGGACGGCGAGTGCGGATCGGGTGCTCGTTCGTCGGGCAAGGATGCGCGCGACATCGTCATCCCCGTGCCGCTGGGCACGGTGGCCAAACGCGTCGTGGAGAACGAGGCGGGCGAGACCGAGCTGGTGCCGGTGGGTGAGGTGACGGCCGACGGCGAGCGGCTGGTGCTGCTCAAGGGCGGCCGCGGCGGACTGGGCAACTGGCACTTTAAGAGCGCCACGAATCAGGCGCCGCGTTACGCCCAGCCCGGCGAGGAGGGCGACGAGGGTGCTTTCGTGCTGGAGCTGAAGGTGCTGGCCGACGTGGGGCTGGTGGGTTTCCCCAACGCCGGCAAATCGACGCTGCTGTCGGTCGTCTCGGCTGCCAAACCCAAGATCGCCAACTACGCCTTCACGACGCTCGAACCCAATCTGGGCATCGTCGAGTGCCGCGACCGCAAGTCGTTCGTCATGGCCGACATCCCGGGCATCATCGAGGGGGCGCACGAGGGGCGCGGACTGGGACTGCGCTTCCTGCGCCATATCGAACGCAACTCGGTGCTGCTGTTCATGGTGCCGGCCGACGCCGACGACATCCGCCGCGAGTACGAGATTCTGCTGGGCGAGCTGACGCAGTACAATCCCGAGCTGCTGGACAAGCAGCGGCTGCTGGCCGTGACGAAGAGCGACATGCTCGATGAGCAGCTGATCGCCGAGATGCGGGAGCACCTGCCCGAAGGGATTCCGACGCTCTTCATTTCGTCGGTGACGGGCTACAACATCCTGCAGTTGAAGGACATGCTGTGGGAGGCGTTGCATCAGTGATGACGGAGTTCGACGCCGAGATCCGCGACCTCGTGCGACAAATTCCCTGCGGCAGGGTCGTGACTTACGGCCTGCTGGCGAGACTGGCCGGCCGGCCGCAATGGGCGCGTCGGGCGGGGCGTGCGCTGGTGCAAGCGCCCGAGGGATTGCCCTGTCACCGCGTGGTGAACGCCTCCGGAAGGTTGGCGCCTGCATGGCCTGCGCAGCGGGAGCTGCTGGAGCGCGAAGGCGTCGCATTCCGCCGCAACGGCTGCGTCGACCTTGCGAAACATCTGTGGGAGGAGGTTGCGCCGATCGCGTGAGGCGGGCGCAGCCGAAAGACGGATTCCGCTCAGACGGTCGCCGCCTGCCCGACGGGCGCGCAGTCGCGCCTGCCGAAGATGAGCGACCCGATGCGCACCATCGTCGCTCCGTACTCCAGCGCCAGCGGGTAGTCGTCGGACATGCCCATCGAGAGCGTGTCGAACGAGGCGTCGAAATAGGGGGCCAACTCCTTCTTATATTGTTCCAGCAGCTCGAAATCGAGCCGCACGCGGAATTCGTTGTCCGTGTAGGTGGCGATCCCCATGACGCCGCGCACGCGGATGCCCCGCATGGCAGCCAGCGCGCCGCTTTCGACGAATTTCAGCAGTGCGTCGTAGTTCCAGCCCGATTTGGTCGCTTCGTCCGCGACGTGGATTTCGAGCAGGATGTCGATCACGCGGCCGTTGCGGAGCGCCTCGTCGTTGATGACCCGAATGAGCCGTTCGCTGTCCGCCGAATGGATCAGCGAGACGAACGGCGCGATGAGTTTCACCTTGTTGGTCTGCAGGTGGCCGATCATGTGCCACTCGATGTCTTTGGGCAGGGCCTCGTATTTGGCGGCCAGCTCCTGGGGCCGGCTCTCGCCGAAAATGCGCTGTCCTGCGGCATAAGCCTCTCCGATCAGAGACGGTGCATGGGTCTTGGATACGGCCACCAGCGTGACGCCCTCGGGCAGCGTCGCCCGCACATCCGACAAATGACTTTCGATCGACATAGAATCTCCCTTTTTCGGTTATTGCTCCGTAAAATTAGATAAATTATTCGTATTTTTGACCGCAAACCCGTTTTAATCTATGAAGAAATCTCTTTTTTGCCTGCTGACGGCCCTGGTGCCGTATCTGCTGCTCGACGGCGCTCCGGCTGCGGCGTGCACCAACTTCATCGTCACGCGCGGCGCGTCGACCGATTCCACGACGCTGGTGAGCTACTCGGCCGATTCGCACGGTCTCTACGGCTGTCTCTATAAGTTCGAC
>USBO01000018.1 GCA_900552955.1 uncultured Alistipes sp. | reverse complement strand
GGTGCTGCTGCTGGGCGGGCTGACGGGTCTGTTCATGATCTTCGTCGCACGTCCCGCGGCGGTTTTCCTCACGCTGCTGCCGTTTCGGAAGTTCACCACGCGGGCGCGTCTCTACGTTTCATGGGTGGGACTGCGCGGCGCCGTGCCGATCATCTTCGCCACCTATCCCGTCGTGGCCGGTGTGGAGGGGTCGGGGCTGCTGTTCAACATCGTCTTCTTCGTGACGCTGCTTTCGCTGGCTGTGCAGGGCACGACGGTGAGCCTGATGGCCGGGTGGCTGGGGCTGGCCTATCCCGAGCGCGAACGTATCTTCAACGACGAGGTGATGAACCGCATGCTGGACGATGCGACCACCGAACTGACCGTCACCGAGGCGATGCTCGGGGCGGGACGCCATCTGCGCGACATCGTGCTGCCCGAGGCGACGCTCGTGGTGATGGTGGCGCGCGACGGATCGTTCTTCGTGCCGCGCGGCAACACGCTGCTGCACGTGGGCGACAAACTGCTCGTGGTCACCGAGAACAAGTCAGAGGTCAAGTCGGCCGTCCGGCTCGGGGAGTGAGCGGCGGCCCCGATGTCCGCCGCCCCGATTTCAGAATGGGATGAACGCTGCCGCCGGAGATCTCCGGCGGCAGCGGTTCGTCATGCGATCTCCCACGTCTGGCCGGCGTGCAGCAGATCGTCCATGCAGCGGATGGAATTGGAGGCTTTGACCTCGGCCACCTGCTCGGCCACCTTGCGGTCGTAGACGTGGGAATCCTCCACGTCGCGGATCACGCCGACGGCCACCGGCATCTCGGGATACTTCATCGCCGCGAGCATCTGATGGAGTGAGGTGTCGCTTTCGCGGGCATCGTGTGTGAGGATGTCGTCGAGCGTATAGCCCCCCTCTCCCACGGTCACCGCCTTCAGCTTGCCGTTCTCGCGCACGAGCCCCTTGTCGCGGTTCGCGCCGTAGAGCATCTTCTCGCCGTGGTGCAGCACGATCGTACGCTCGGCGCGCGTGGCCTTGTCGCCAGCGAAGTCGGCGTGGGTCTTGTTGTTGAAGATCACGCAGTTGACGAGGCATTCGACCACCGACATCCCGCGGTGCCGTGCGGCGGCCACGAGGCACGACCTGGTGAGTTCGACATCGGCGTCGACCGTGCGGGCGAAGAAAGTCGCCTTGGCGCCGATGGCCAGCTCGCCCGGGTTGAACGGCTTCTCGACCGTGCCGTAAGGCGAGGTCTTGGTGATCTTGCCCAGTTTGGTCGTGGGCGAGTACTGCCCTTTGGTCAGGCCGTAGATCTCGTTGTTGAAGAGGATGCAGTTGAGATCGACGTTGCGCCGGATGGCGTGGATGAAGTGGTTGCCGCCGATGGCCAGCGAGTCGCCGTCGCCCGTGCAGACCCAGACGCTCAGATCGGGATTAGCCACCTTGACGCCCGTGGCCACGGCGTTGGCGCGGCCGTGGATGGTGTGGAACCCGAAGGTCTTCATATAATAGATGAAGCGCGACGAGCAGCCGATGCCCGAGACGAAGACGAAGCGGTTGTGCGGCGTGTCGAGCGCGTCGGCGATTTCGGGCATGGCGCGCTGCACGGCATTGAGCACGGCGTGGTCGCCGCAGCCCGGGCACCATTTGACCTCCTGATCCGATTTGAAATCGGCGGGTGTATAGTTGTATGTTGCCATGATGAACGGTGTTATCGGGTTGGAGTTTCGAAAGTCGGAAAGATTCGGCCGATTTCAAATCGCTTTGCTTCCGCATCGACAATCCCTCCAAACCTCCCTTTGAAAAGGGAGGCTTTCGGGGCGGGTGTATCGTTGTATGTTGCCATGATCTATTCCTCGTTTAAGATACGGTTGAATTCTTCTGTGAGCTCCGCGACGGTGAAGGGGAGCCCTTCGCACTTGTTGTACTGTCCGAACCGGAACTCGGGGAACTTCTGGCGCAGATAGGCGGCCAGCTGCCCTTCGTTGAGCTCGCAGACCACGATGCGGCGGAAGCCGCCCAGAATCTCGCGCACGCCGCGGGGCAGCGGGTGGATGTAGTTGAAGTGGCAGAGCGAGATGCGCCTGCCCTCCTCCTGCAACCGCTCGACGGCGCTCTGCACGTTGCCGCGCGTGCCGCCCCAGCCGATCACCAGCAGGTCGCCCTCGGCGGCGCCTGCGACCTCCTGACGGGGCAGATCGTCGGCCACGGCCGCCACTTTGGCGGCGCGCGTGCGCACCATCTCCTGATGGTTGGAGGGTTCGTAGGAGATGCATCCCTTCAGACAATGTTTTTCGAGTCCGCCGATGCGGTGTTCGAGACCGGCCTTGCCCGGGAAGGCCCAGCCGCGGACGTGGCGTGCATCGCGGGCGTAGGGCATGAAGGCTTCGCCCTCGGCGTGCGGCCCGACCACGGGCGGGCAGATGGCGGGATAGTCGCTCATGCGGGGGATGCGCCACGGCTGCGAGCCGTTGGCGATGAAGCCGTCGGTGAGCAGGATCACGGGCGTCATGTGTTCCATGGCGATCTTGCCCGCCTCGAAGGCGAAGCGGAAGCAGTCGCCCGGGGTCGAGGCGGCGAGCACCACCACGGGGCATTCGCCGGTGCGGCCGTAGCGCGCCTGCATCAGGGCGCTCTGCTCGGGCTTGGTGGGCAGGCCCGGCGAGGGGCCGCCGCGCTGGACGTTGACCACCACCAGCGGCAGCTCGGCCATGACGGCCAGCCCCAGCGCCTCGCTCTTGAGCGAGAGGCCCGGGCCAGAGGTGGTCGTGACGGCGAAGTTGCCGGCGAAGGCGGCGCCGATGGCCGTGCAGATGCCGGCGATCTCGTCCTCGGCCTGTACGGTCTTCACGCCTAACTCCTTGTGTTTGGCCAGTTCCTCGAGGATCACCGTCGCGGGCGTGATGGGATATGAGCCGCAGAAGAGCGGCAGCCCCGCCTTCTCGGCGGCGGCCATCAGCCCCCATGCCGTGGCGACGTTGCCGTTGATCGAGCGGTAGGTGCCCTTCTCGAGCGGTGCGGCCGGTACGGCGTAGGTGTTGGCGAACTGGTGGGTGTTGGCCGCATAGTTGTAGCCGGCGTCGATAGCCCGTTTGTTGGCCTCGGCGACGAGCGGGTTCTTGCGGGCGAATTTCGAGTCGAGGTATTTTTTCGCATGATCCTCGGGGCGCTGGAACAGATAGAAGCAGATGCCCAGCGCGAACATGTTCTTGCACTTGACCACCGACTTGTTGTCGAGCTCCAGCCCCTTGAGCGCCTCGCGCGTGAGGGTCGTGATGTCGGGTGCCACGAGGTTGTGCCCCTCGAGTCCCAGCTCGGCGATCGGGTCGTCGGTCTCGAAACCGGCCTTGCGCAGGTTGGCCTCGGTGAACGAATCGCCGTCGACGATGATCGTCGCATCGGCCTTGAGCCAGCGGCGGTTGGCCTTCAGCGCGGCGGGGTTCATCGCCACCAGCACGTCGCAGTAGTCGCCCGGATTGATGATGCGGCGCGCGCCGAAATGCACCTGGAAGCCCGACACGCCGGCTACGGTTCCCTGTGGCGCGCGGATCTCGGCGGGGTAGTCGGGGAAGGTCGAGATGCCGTTGCCCATGAGCGCCGAGGTGTCGGAGAAAAGTGTGCCCGTGAGCTGCATTCCGTCGCCCGAATCGCCCGAAAAGCGGATGACGACCTCCCGAAGCTCTTGTACATGCTCTTGATTCATCGCGTTGAGTTGAAAGGTTAGTTTTCTGGTTGCACTGCCTCCGGCCTGTCCGTGCGTGCGTTTCGCGGAACCGCGGAAGGCCGCTTCGGAAGCGGCTCTTTCGGAGCGCGCGTTCCGGCCGGATGCAATATCGGCCCGCCCTGCCGCAGCATGGGCGAACCGTGGGCAAATATATTAAATTTTCCGGCAGTTGGTTCGCAATGAGCGAAAAACCGATGCGCATTTTGCGGCTTTGCGCTTCGTGCAACGCAGAAAACAGGTCGTCCGCGTCGGGCGGTTGCGGGCGCCGGACGCCGAACCGCACCTCTCCGGTGCGCGGCCTCTCCGTCGGCGGCGATCCGTTGCTCAGCGAATGGAATTCATGCGGATGCTGGCTTTGACGAGCGCCAGCGCACGGATGCGGGCGATCTCGACCTCCTTGTCGGCGTGGTGGGGGTTCTGGCTGACGAGCTTCACATAGCCCTTGCGGTCGGACTTCTGGATGTACTTCACCGTGACGTACTCCTCGCCGTCGAGGTCGATCGACAGCAGGTACATATCGCCCCAGAAGACGTCGCCGATGTCGTGCAACTGCTTGTAGAGGACGATGTCGCCGCTCTTGAGCAGCGGGTACATCGAGTCGCCCACGATGTAGATCGCGCCGTCGCACTTGGGAAGGTTGGGAATGTGGATGAAATTGACGGGCTTGAGCTGCGCATGATCGCTGAAGAGCGGCACGAGGCCCGCCGTGCCCTCGATCGAATAGAGCGGCACGCTCTGCAGCGGCAGCGAGCTGTCCGTGCGATGGAGGTAGGAGGTCAGGTCGGGCTCGGCGTTGAACATGGCCCCTTCGCCCGTTTCGAGCCAGTCGGGGTTGACGTTCAATTCCTGAACGAGGATGTTGCGGTTGCGCGACGAGAGTGCCGCTTTGCCGGTCTCGATCATCGAAAGAGCGGCTTTGCCGATCCCAATGTGTTGTGCCAGTTGCTCTTGCGTCATCCCGAGCGCTTTCCGTATCAGTTTGACCCGTTGATTCATTTTCGTGTTATTAGAAAAAACGATACAAATAATTGAACTTTTTATTGTAAAATCAAATATTTGAACCTATCTTTGTCTCCGCAAAGTTAAACGATTTATTCGGAATAACAAAAATAACACCTTAAAATCTTTTTCTTTACCATGTTTCGAGTTTCATCCGAACTTTACGATGAGATCGCACGCCGGTTGCGCGAGGCGTTCGGCGGCGCCGGTTACTTCTCGGGAAGCGTCGAGTGCGCGGAGGGGGAGACCGATTGCCGGCTGACGGCGTCGCTCGTTCTCTACCATCGGCGCGACGAGTGGCCCGAGGGGCCGCAGCTCCGTCTGACGGACGCGGTTCCCGTGTGGTGGGAGTTCCACACCGTGACGGACGGCGTCGAGGTGCCCAACGACTTCTCGTTCACCGCGCTGCGGCCTGCGCTGCTCGCGTAGTCTCATCGGCGAAGGTCGCACTTCCCGCCTCGGAGCGACGGCTCCCGACCTTTGCATGCAGACCGCCCGCCGGGCCGTCGTCCCGAAGGTCTGCCCTCAGCGGCTTCGACATCCGGTCGGGGCCGCTGTTTTTCGTACCGATCCGCATTTTGTCCCCCGCTGGTGCCGGCATTGCCGGGCGATGCCCGGGCGCGGCGGAAGAATCCTCAAATTCTCAATTTCAATTTCCCGACCATGACCTCCTTCACCGATTATGCACTCGCGGTCTATCCGTTTCTGGAGCTGGAGTGGTTCCACCGCACCTATTACCGCGTGCTCGAAGCCTTCGCCCACGGGCGCATCCGCCGCCTGATGATTACCATGCCGCCCCAGCACGGCAAGAGCGTCGGAGCCACGACGCTGCTGCCGGCCTATCTGCTGGGGCTCGACCCCGATCTGCGCATCGCCATCGCCTCCTATTCGGCGGCGCTGGCCTCGAAGTTCAACCGCCGCGTGCAGCGCATTCTGGAGTCGGCCGAATACGGCCGGCTCTTTCCCGCGACGACGATCAAGCGCGGCGCGAAGCCCGCCAACTACATCCGCACGGCCGATGAGGTGGAGATTGTGGGCCGCGAGGGCAGCCTGCTGTCGGTGGGCCGCGAGGGGTCGCTCACGGGCAACCGCGTGGACTGCTTCCTGCTCGACGACCTCTACAAAGATGCGATGGAGGCCAACTCGCCGATCGTCCGCGAGAATTGCTGGGAGTGGTATACCTCGGTGGTGCGCACCCGCATGCACAACGCCTCGCGCGAGCTGATGGTCTTCACCCGCTGGCACGAGGAGGACCTGATCGGGATGCTGCGCCGCCGCGAGCGGGTCGTCGAGCTGCACGCGTGGAGCGATCTGGAGCGGGTGCCTGCCGACGGCTGGCTGGCGCTCGATTTCGAGGCGCTCAGGACGGCCGCGCCCACCGAGATCGACCCCCGTGCGGCGGGCGAGGCGCTGTGGCCCGCGCGGCACGATGCAGCGCTGCTCCGCGCCAAGCGCGCGCTCGACCCGCTGCGTTTCGAATGTATGTATCAGGGACGCCCCTCCGTGCGCGAAGGGCTGCTCTACGGCGACCAGTTCGCCGAGTACGACACGCTGCCGCGCGAGATCGTCCGCCGCGCCAACTACACCGACACGGCCGACACGGGCGACGACTACCTCTGCTCGGTCTCCTACGCCGTCGATGCGGACGGGGTGATCTACGTCACCGATCTGGTCTACTCGCGCGAGCGGATGGAGGTGACTGAGGGCGAGGTGGCCGACCTGCTGCTGCGCAGCCACACCCGTACGGCCGCCGTCGAGAGCAACAACGGCGGCCGCGGCTTCGCCCGTGCCGTGCAGCGGTTGGCGCCGGCCGTGCGCGTGGAGTGGTTCCACCAGAGCGCCAACAAGGAGGCGCGCATCCTCTCCCATTCGGCCACGGTGTTGCATACGGTGCGAATGCCGCGGGGCTGGAATCAGCGCTGGCCGGAGCTTTAGGCCCATCTGACGACGTACCGCCGGAAGTTCCGCGCCAACCGCTGGCACGATGCGGCCGATGTGCTCACGGGCATCGTCGAGCGCGAAGCGGCGGGCGGCCGCGGCGGGCGGTGCCGCGCGCTGTCGTTTCTGCCGTGAGGCGGGCGCTTGCAGATGCGAACCGGCGGGATCGAATGGATCCCGCCGGTTCGTGTTTCGGTCAGTTCTCGGCTGCGGGTTGCGGCGTGCCCGGCTGGATGAGCTCCTCCTCCGTGACGCCCAGCGAACGGTAGTAGTCGTTCAGCTCGGCGAGCACGGCGTCGCGCCGCAGATAGCCGGCCATCGAGTAGAGGTTGCCCAGCAGGTCGAGCTTCTCGTCCAGCGCATCGGACACCGCGTCGTACTGCCAGCCGTCGAACTGGAAGTAGTAGTCGACGTACTCCATCAGATTGTGTGCGTAGTCCAGCATCAGCGCGTCGCCCTTGTCGGCCGCGCCGGCGGCGTAGTAGGCCTCGATGAAGGGCAGCGTGTTGTTCGACGTGTAGCGCACCTGCGCGGGCGGCATGCGCCGCAGCCCCTCGTCGAGCAGACGGATCGCCAGCTCGCGGTTGGTGGCCTCGGTGATGCCGAGGCTGTCGGGGAAGTCGGGCCGCTCGTCGCCGCGGCGGATGAGCTCCTTGGCCACGCGGGCGAAGGCTTCGCGGGCGCGGGCGGCCGAGAGGTTGTACTGCGTGAAGTAGTCGGAGTAGACTTTCGGATCCTCCAGATTGCCGTAGCGGAAGACGTCGAGCAGCAGCGGCACGGCGTACTGCGGGTCGATGCGCCCCACCTCGCCTGCCTGGCGGTAGGGAGTGAGGATCGGCACGAAGCGGTAGGCGTAGCCGTCGAACTGAAGGTAGTCGACCAGCCCGAACTTCTGGAAGATGTAGGGTTGCGTGAGGTAGATCGGGCGCGACCAGTCGTAGTTCGAGAGCATGTCGGCGATCATCAGTTCTCCCTTGTTGAGGTAGTCGCCTGCCAGCTTGACGTAGACCGTGTCGACCATCAGCTCCCTGTCCTTCTCGGCGACGATGCCCGCACGCAGGGCGTTTTCCTTGTTGACGGGCAGCATGAGCGTCTTCGAGGGGATGTAGTCGCTCGACGAGCCGTCGGAGAGCTGCACTTTGGTGCGCGGGTCGTCGCTGGCGAAGAACTCGATGGCCTCGCGCGCCTCCACGGGCCGGTTCACGCGGTCGTAGACGGGCACGTAGTCGTTGCGGTACCAGTATTTGCTGCGCGGCAGGGTGAAGGGCACGCCTGCGGCCTCGTTGGCCTTGGTCTTCATCTCGTCGATGTACCACTCGCCGCCCAGATAGCTCGTGTTCATGATGCGCACGTCGGGACGCACGCCGTCGACCTCCTGATTCAGCCACAGCGGGAAGGTGTCGTTGTCGCCGTAGTTGAGGATGATGGCGTTGGGGAGGGTCGATTGCAGGTAGTTCCACCCGATGTCGTGGGCGTAGGTGCGGCCCGAGCGGTCGTGGTCGTCCCAGTTCTGGGCGCAGAGGATCGCCGGCACGACGAGCCCCACGACAGTCGCCGCTGCGGCCGCGGTGCGGTTATCGCGCTTGGTGAGGCGCACGATCAGCTCCTTGAGCGCCATCACGCCGAAGCCGATCCACATGGCGAAGGCGTAGAACGAACCGGCGTAGACGTAGTCGCGTTCGCGCGGTTCGCCAGGCGAGGTGTTGAAGTAAACCACCAGCGCCACGCCCATCATCACGAAGAGCGCCAGCACGATCAGGAAGCTCTTGGGGGCGCGGTTGAGCTGATAGATCAGGCAGATGAGCCCGAGGATGAAGGGGAGGAATTAGTAGGTGTTGCGCGCCTTGTTGTCGGCCACTTCGCGCGGCAGGTTCTCCTGCGGGCCCAGATAGATGCGGTCGATGGCGCCGATGCCCGAGAGCCAGTTGCCGTCGGTGATCGTCGTCGATCCTGCGGGCTGGATGTCGCTCTGGCGCCCCACGAAGTTCCACAAGAAGTAGCGCCAGTACTTGTAGTTGAGCTGGTAGGAGAAGAAATAGTTGAGATTCTCCAGGAACGTCGGCTCCGTGATGACGCGCGGTTCGGCGTAGCCGTCGTCGTAGGTGCGCTTGACGCCGTAGTCGAGCACCTCGCCGCGTATCGGCTGGCCCTTCTCGTCGCGCACGATCTCGCCCTTCTCGTCGCGCAGCGTCTCGACCTTGGTGCGGTAGGCCGCCCACTGCTTGTACTCGTCGGCGCTCTTGGCGAAGTTCCACATGCGGGGGAAGAGGTGCATGAACTGCTGCGGGTGGGTGTAGCCCGTGGGGAAGGTGGCCGTGGCGTAGCGCCCCTCGTCGTCGACGTAGTAGCGCGTCGATTCGACGACACTCTCGACCGGTGCCGAGTAATAGGCACCGTAGAGCAGCGGCCGGCCGCCGTACTGGTCGCGGTTGAGCACCGAGAAGAGGGCGTGGGGGTTCGACGGGTCGTTGCTGTTCATCGGGGGATTGACCGCTGCGCGGATCGTCACCGTGGCGTAGGAGCTGTAGCCCAGCAAGATCATCGTCGTGGCCAGCAGCAGCGTGTTCCACACCGTGCGGCCGCGGCGGTGGGTGTACCACACGCTCCAGCCCAGCACGGCGAAGAGCGACAGCGCGAAGAGCGCGATGCCCGAGTTGACCGGCAGGCCGAACGTATTGACGAAGAGCACGTCGACCATCGCGCCGATGTAGACCGTGTAGGGGATGATGAGTCCGTTGACGAACCCGAGGATCGCCAGCGCGATGACCGACGCGATGCAGAACCCTTTGAAGGTCACGGTTTCGTATTTGCGGAAGTAGTAAATGTAGACCAGCGCCGGCACGGTCAGCAGGTTGAGGATGTGGATGCCGATCGACAGTCCCATGAGGTAGGCGATCAGGATCAGCCACCGCGCTGCGTGGGGCTCCCCGGCCTGATCCTCCCACTTGAGCATCAGCCACACCACGAGCGACGTGAACATCGACGAGAGGGCGTAGACCTCGCCTTCGTAGGCCGAGAACCAGAAGGTGTCGGTGAAGGTGTAGGCCAGCGCGCCGACGGCGCCCGCACCCAGCACGGCCCACATGTTGGCCTGGGTCAGTTCGCGCCCCTGCGCGGCGTAGATGCGCCGTCCGAGGTGGGTGATCGTCCAGAACATGAAGAGGATGCAGAAGGCGCTGGCCAGCGAGTTCATGACGTTGACCGCCAGCGGCACGTAGGCGGGCGAGGGGGCCAGCATCGTGGCCAGACGCGCCATCAGCATGAAGAGCGGCGCCCCGGGCGGGTGTCCCACTTCGAGTTTGTAGGAGGTGGCGATGAACTCCGAGCAGTCCCAGAGGCTTGCCGAAGGCTCCATGGTGGCGATGTAGGTCAGTGCCGCGACGGCGAAGACCGCCCATCCCACGAGGTTGTTCCAACGATTGTACTGTTTCATGCGGATCGTCTCTAAAGCATAGAATCGGACAAAGATACGAATAAGCGAGGGCAAAAGCAAGCTCGCTTGCATTTTGCCGAGCGGGAGTATCTTCGGCGCAGCCAAAGATACGAATAAGCCGAGAGAAAAAAGCAAACTCGCTTGCTTTTTTCCGGGGCGCAGCGCTGAAACGCTTCGCAGAGAGCCCTTTCGCGGAGGAGGTGCCGATTCTTCACCGCCGATCCGCTGCCGCGCGCTCCGTACGAAAGGGAAAGGCGCCGGCGCCGAAATTCCCCGCCGCAAACGCGGGATTGTGGATTAAAATTCCTATTTTTGCGAAAATTTCTGCGATTATGGAATCGAAGCTCTTTTTATACAATACCCTCTCGCGCCGCAAGGAGGAGTTCGTGCCGCTCGACGCGCCCCGCGTGGGCATGTACGTCTGCGGTCCGACGGTCTACGGCGACCCGCATCTGGGGCACGCACGGCCGGCCGTGACCTTCGACCTGCTGTTCCGCTATCTCCGGTCGCTCGGCTACAAGGTGCGCTACGTGCGCAACATCACCGACGTGGGCCATCTGGAGCACGATGCCGACGAGGGCGAGGACAAGATCACCAAAAAAGCGCGGCTCGAACAGCTCGAACCGATGGAGGTGGCGCACTACTACACCGAGCGTTACCATCGGGCGATGGAGGCGCTGGGCGTGCTCAGCCCCTCGATCGAGCCGCAGGCGTCGGGACATATCATCGAACAGGAGGCCTTCGTGCAGAGGATTCTCGATGCGGGCTACGCCTACGAGTCGAACGGTTCGATCTATTTCGACGTGGAGAGGTACGACCGCGACTTCGGCTACGGCCGTCTCTCGGGCCGCAATCTGGAGGATATCGTGGCCAACACCCGCGCGCTGGACGGGCAGTGCGACAAACGCAACTGCTGCGACTTCGCACTGTGGAAGAAGGCGTCGCCCGAGCACATCATGCGGTGGCCCTCGCCGTGGAGCGACGGTTTCCCGGGCTGGCACATGGAGTGCTCGGCCATGAGCACCAAATATCTGGGCGAGCGGTTCGACATCCACGGCGGCGGCATGGATCTGATGTTCCCGCACCACGAGTGCGAGATCGCGCAGTCGACGGCCGCATTGGGACACGCCTCGGCGAAGTATTGGGTGCACAACAACATGATTACGATCAACGGGCAGAAGATGGGCAAGTCGCTGGGCAACTTCATCACGCTCGAAGAGCTCTTCACGGGCAGCCACGAGCTGCTGGCGCAGGCCTATTCGCCCATGACGATCCGTTTCTTCGTGCTGCAGGCGCAGTACCGCTCGACGCTCGACTTCTCCAACAACGCCTTGCAGGCTGCCGAGAAGGGGCTCGACCGACTGATGAAGGGCGTCGAGACGCTGGCGAAGATCCGTCCGTCGGACGAATCGACGGTCGATCCCGCCGAGCTGGAGCGCCGCTGCCGCGAGGCGATGGACGACGACCTGAACTCGCCGATGGTCATCTCGGCCCTCTTCGACTGGGTGCGCATCATCAATCAGCTCGCCGAGGGGCAGCAGCGCATCACGGCGGCCGATCTCGAGGCGCTTGCGACGACCGTGCGGCGCTATGTCTTCGACATTCTGGGCCTGCGCGACGAGAAGTCCGCAGCGGCCGGCGGCCTCGACCGGCTGACGCCGCTGGTGGAGATGCTGCTGCGCATGCGCATGGAGGCCAAGGCCGCCCGGGACTGGGCCACCTCCGACCGTATCCGCGACGAGCTGACGGCCGTCGGCATCCGTGTCAAGGATCGCAAGGACGGCTTCGACTGGGAGATCGAGTGACCGCGGGACGCAACGTTGCGCTTTGCGACGGGCCCGAAGCGACCGGATTGAAACGCCCCCGGCACCATGTGGTGCCGGGGGCGTTTGCGTCGCTGCTGCGGCGGTTATTTGCAGGCGCCCTCCCTGACGGGAACGGCGGCGGCCACCTCCACGCGCGCGGGGCTGAAGATGTTCAGACCGAGCCGCACGGAGATGTATTCGAGCGCCTTCTGTGCCTTGACCGAGTTGCCGGCGGCATCCAGCGGCGGTGCGAAGGCCGCCAGTCCCATCACGCCCGGAATGACGGCCATGATGCCGCCGCCGACTCCCGTTTTGGCCGGCAGTCCGGTGTTGAAGAGCCAGTCGCCCGTGCGTTCGTAGAAGCCCACGGTGGCCATCAGCGCCGCGATGTGCGGGGTGAGGTTGGGGTGGAAGACCTCTTCCCACGTCACGGGGTTGGTGCCGCAGTTGGCGATCGTGGCAGCCATCACGGCGAGCTGTCTGGCCGTCACGCCCAGCGAACATTGGCGCGTGTAGAGGTCGAGCGAAAGCGTGGGATCGTCGTAGATGCGGTCGAAATTCTTGAGCAGCCACGCGATCGAGCGGTTGTTGAAGTTGGTTTCGCTCTCGGAGCGGTAGAGTTCGTCGATGACCGACACCGGAGCGCCGCAAAGCGCCGAGATGAAGGTCTCGATGGCCTTCCACTTGGCCTCGGCGTTGCCCGTGGGTTTAATCATCGAGCAGGCCGAGATCGCGCCGGCGTTGACGAGCGGCGTCGAGGGGTGGTCGTTCTCCAGCAGGATCGCCATGATCGAGTTGAAGGGCAGCCCCGTGGCGTCGGCGCCGATGCGGTCGAGCACCTTCCTGGCGCTGTACTGGTTCATGGCCAGTATGGCGGTGGGGACTTTCGACACCGATTCGATGCCGAAACGGTAGTCGGTGTCGCCGACCGTCACGCTGCGTCCGTCGGCCAGACAGACCGCGATGCCGAACAGGTCGGAGGGAACTTGTTTCAGATAGGGGATGTAATCGGCATTCTTTCCGCCTCTCTCTTCGCGGAAATGGGTGTAGGCGGCCTCGACCGCCTCTTTCACCGCCGAAATGGTTATGACTCGTTTCATAGGTTCGATGTTTTGGTCGGTGGTTGTCATTTCGTTCTGCGGCGCGGCTTGCGTGCGGCCGCTTCGGCGGCGGGCTGCTCCCAATGGAAGGGTTCGAACTGCGCCTGCGGGTCGCGCCACGACGGTTTGCGGGCGGCGTAGATGAGCATCGGTGCGGCGACCACGACGATGCAGCCGACCACGAGTACCGAGAACCACACGGTGTGGTTGCCGGTGGCGATCTGCGACGGCGGGATGAAGCTCAGGACGAAGGCCAGCAGCGCGCCGCAGAAGCCCATGGCGCCGAGCAGCCACATCAGGCCGTTGCCCCGGCCCAGCCGGAAGGGGCGCGGGGCGTCCTTCATCTTGTAGCGCAGCACGATGGCGGCCGAGAACATCAGCATGTACATGATGAGATAGAGCAGCACGGTGAGCTGCGACAGGATTTGATAGAACGACTGCACCGAGGGCATCACCACGAAGAGCAGCGCCAGCAGCGTGACGACGCAGCCCTGAACGAGCAGGATGTTGCGCTGCACGCCGTTGCGGTTGGTCCGCTGGAAGAAGGGCGGCAGGTAGCCTGCCTTGCCCACGGCGAAGATACCCTTCGAAGGGCCGGCGACCCACGTCAGCACGCCGGCCAGCACGCCGAACACCAGCGCGACGGCGATCACGGGCGACGCCCACGACATGTGCAGGTAGTTGAAATAGTTGTCGAAGCCGATGAGCAGCGACTGCGTGAGGCTGATCTCCCTGGCCGGAATGATGAAGCCCAGCGAGAAGGTGCCCAGCACGAAGATGCAGACCGTGACGAGCGAACCGATGAGGATCGCCTTCGGGTAGTTCCGCGACGGATTGTCGACCTCCATCACGTGGATGCCCATCATCTCCATGCCGGCGTAGAAGAGGAAGATGCTGCTGGCCAGCACCAGATTGTCGAACTTGGTGAGGTCGGGGAAGAAGCCCTGCGACATGTCCATCTGGTTGTGACCGCCCGTGGCGAGGTAGACGATGCCCAGCACGATGAGCAGCGCGGCGGGAATGATCGTGCCGATCATGCCGCCCCATTTGCTGATCTTGCCGACCCAGCCCAACCCCTTGAGCGAGATGAAAGTGGCGATCCAGTAGATGGCCAGCACCACGGCCAGCGTGAAGAGTTTGTTCGACGCCAAGATCGTGTCCGCATGCTGGTTCAGCCCGATGAAGGCGATCGACACGGCGCCGAAAGTCAGCACTGTGGGGAACCAGATCGTCGACTCGATCCACTGGAGCCAGATGGCCAGAAAGCCCGTGCGTGCGCCGTAGGCTTCGCCCACCCAGCGGAAGACACCGCCCTGCTTGTCGGAGAACATCGCCGCCAGCTCGGCGGCCACGAGCGCCGTGGGGATCAGAAAGACGATCGCCGCGAAGAGATAGTAGAAGGCCGACGAGGGGCCGTAAATCGCCTCGGCCGGCAGTCCGCGCAGGCTGACCACGGCCGTGATGTTCATGATGGCGAGCGTCGCTACGCTGAGTTTGAATCCTGTACTTTTTTTAGCATCCATACGCATATATGATCTATTCGATTTCGATTGCGGGGCGGGAGGTTTCGGTGTTCGGGCGGTCGTGCCCTGCCGTACGGCAGGACGGGTTTCGGGCGCCGCGCAGCAGTGAAACACAGCCTTCGGAGGTGCAACTTTTGTGCAAATCGCCCGTCGCGGCGAAGTTTGTGGCCCGATTGCGGAGTTATTGTGTGGATTTTGTTAATTTTGCAGAGGTCTATTCCAACGAACCTTCCGATGAGACGAATCTTATGGATTGCTCTGGCCGTCTTGCTGTCGGCGGCCTGCGGCAGGGAGAGGCGGCCGGCACGCGAGGCCGCCCGTCCGGCGCCGCGCACGTTCCGCCCCGCCGCCGTGCCGGCGGCTGTTCCGCCCGAGGAGCGCGGGGCCTATCTGCGCGACCACTATTGGGACGGCTTCGATTTCCGTGACACGACGCTGCTGGCCGAGGTCGACACGCAGGCGATGGTGCGGGCGCTGTTCGCCTATGTGGCCAATTTCGTCGCGCCCGACGACCGGGCGGCGATCGACACGCTCATGGTGCGGGCCTCGGCGTCGAAACCCATGACCGAATATTTCGCCATGCTGGCCGAACGGGTGCTGCACGACCCCAACTCTCCGGTGCGCAACGACGAGCTCTACATTCCGGTGCTCGAAGCGCTGGTGGCCAGCCCGTGGCTCGACCGCTGGGAGCGCCTCGCGCCCGAGCGCGACCTGCGCATGGCTTCGCAGAACAGGATCGGCCGTCCGGCCAACGATTTCCGCTACACGACGGCCGACGGAGCGACGCGCCGCATGTACGACATTCGCGCCGAATACCTGCTGCTGTTCATCAACAACCCGGGCTGCGGCCTGTGCAAGACCGTGCGCGAGGCGATCTCGGAGTCGCCGATGCTCAACGAACTCATCGAGCGCGGCAAGCTGAAGGTGCTGGCGCTCTATCCCGACGAAGACCTCGCGGAGTGGGAGTCCTACCGGCCGCAGATGCCCGCCCGATGGATCAACGGCTATGACAAGGGGTGCGTCGTGCGCGACCGGGAACTCTACGACCTGAAGGCCATTCCGGCGCTCTACCTGCTCGACCGCGACAAGCGGGTGATGGTGAAGGACGCCGTCGACGTGGGGCTCGTCGAGTGGGCGATCGACCACGACGATAGAAAAAGCTGATGGCCGCATCAGAAAATATGATCGGACGAACGCTTGGAGCTCTGCGGGAAGTTCGTATCTTTGTACACGGGAAAATAACTCATACTTAAATAAAACAGAAGGAATTATGGCAAAGAAATGGCGTTGTACCGTCTGTGGGTATATCCACGAAGGTCCCGAGGCACCCGAGCAGTGCCCGATGTGTAAGGTCGGCAAGGAGAAATTCGTCGAAGTCGTCGAGCAGGAGGAGGGTCTCACGTTCGTGACGGAGCATGTGATCGGCGACGGCAAGGGCGCATCGAAGGAGCTCTGGGAGGGACTTCAGAATCACTTCATGGGCGAGTGTACCGAGGTGGGCATGTATCTGGCGATGAGCCGTCAGGCCGACCGCGAGGGCTATCCCGAGATCGCTGAGGCCTACAAGCGCTACGCATGGGAGGAGGCCGAGCACGCTTCGAAGTTCGCCGAGCTCATCGGCGAGGTGGTCTGGGACACCAAGACCAACCTCATGAAGCGCATGAACGCCGAAGCGGGCGCCTGCGAGGACAAGATGCGTTTGGCGCGTCTGGCCAAGCAGGAGAACCTCGACGCCGTGCACGACACGGTGCACGAGATGGCTAAGGACGAGGCACGTCACGGTGCGGGTTTTCAGGGCCTCTACAACCGTTACTTCAGGAAATAGGAAGCGGGGACACGGGGGCGTCCCGTGACGTCCCCTGTCGCTGAAACGTCCCGTCGCTGCCGTGCGACGGGACGTTTTTTCGTTGCTTCCGTCTCCGGTCTGGGGCGTTCCGCTGCGGGAAAACGAGGGCGGACGTTGGAAGTTCGGATTTTTTGTCTATTTTTGTACAAACGTTTGCGCAAGGCCTGCAACGCGGTTTTTCGGTTCGTGAAGCCGGTGGCGGGCGGAGGCTTTCACCTAAAATCTACAACCTATGTTTATCGTCAACAGTTATTCTCTGGCGGTGCTGTTCTGCTTCATCACGATGATGTGCTGGGGATCGTGGGGCAACACTCAGAAGCTGGCTTCGAAGAGCTGGCGCTACGAACTTTTCTATTGGGACTATGTCATCGGCATGGTGCTCTTCACGCTCGTTGCGGGCTTCACGATGGGCAGTTTCGGCACCGAGGGGCGTTCGTTCCTGCCCGATCTGGCGCAGGCCGACGCGCGCGGCGTGTGGAGCGTCGTGCAGGGCAGTATTATAAACAACCCTTCAAACATCCTTCTAACCCCGTCCATTACCAAAACGCGGTTGTCGGTGGCCTTCCCGCTGGGTGTCGGGCTGGCGCTGGTGCTGGGCGTCGTCGTCAACTACGTGGGTGCGCCCAAGGGCGACCCCGTCATCCTCTTTCTGGGCGTGGCGCTCATCGTGGCGGCGATCGTCTGCAACGGGATCGCCTCGCAGCGTGTGCAGAGCGGCGGCGTGCAGCGCACGCAGTTCCGCAAGGGCGTCGCGCTGGCGGCGGTGGCCGGTGTGCTGATGTCGCTCTTCTATCGCTTCGTGGCGGCGGCGATGGATCTGGATCATTTCGAGAATCCGACGCCCGGGATGCTGACGCCCTATTCGGCGGTTTTCATCTTCTCGCTGGGCGTGCTGGCGAGCAACTTCGTCTTCAACACGTGGGTGATGAAGCGGCCGTTCGACGGGGCTCCCGTCAGCTACCGCGACTATTTCCGTGGCGGTTTCACGACGCATCTGGTCGGCATGCTGGGCGGCGCCGTGTGGTGTCTGGGCACGACGTTCAGCTACATTGCGGCCGGTAAGGCCGGTGCGGCGGTCTCCTATGCGCTGGGACAGGGAGCGCCGATGGTCGCTGCCGTGTGGGGCGTCTTCGTGTGGAAGGAGTTCCGCGGCGGCGGCCGGACGGTCAACGCCCTGCTGGCACTGATGTTCGCCCTCTTCATCGCTGGGCTGGGCCTCATCATCGTCGCCGGCGGCAACTGACCGGCGGCACACTCCAAAGAAAGGGCCCGAGCCGATGCTCGGGCCCTTTCTTTGGCTTACTCCCACTCGATCGTTGCGGGCGGTTTGGAGGAGATGTCGTAGACCACGCGGTTGACGCCGCGCACTTTGTTGATGATGTCGTTCGACACGCGCGCCAGGAAGTCGTAGGGCAGATGCACCCAGTCGGCCGTCATGCCGTCGGTCGAAGTGACGGCGCGCAGCGCCACGCAGCTCTCATAGGTGCGTTCGTCGCCCATGACACCCACCGACTTGACCGGCAGCAGGATGACGCCCGCCTGCCAGACCTGATCGTAAAGCCCGTGTTCGCGCAGGGCGTCGATATAGATTTTGTCCACGTTCTGAAGGATCTCGACGCGCTCGGGCGTGATCTCGCCCAGAATGCGGATCGCCAGCCCGGGCCCCGGGAAGGGGTGGCGGCCGATGAGCTCCTCGCCGATGCCCAGCGAGCGGCCCACGCGACGCACCTCGTCCTTGAAGAGCAGGCGCAGCGGCTCGACGATCTTCAGGTGCATGTGCTCGGGCAGTCCGCCCACGTTGTGGTGCGACTTGATCTTGGCCGCGGGGCCGTTCACCGAGGCCGATTCCACCACGTCGGGGTAGATCGTCCCCTGCGCCAGCCACCGCACGTCGGCGAGCTGCTGCGCCTCGGCATTGAAGACCTCCACGAAGTCGCGGCCGATGATCTTGCGCTTGGTTTCGGGGTCGGTCACGCCCGCCAGATCGCCCAGGAACTTGTCGCCGGCCTTGACGCCCTTGACGTTGAGGCCCATGCCCTTGTAGGAGTCGAGCACGCTCTCGAACTCGTCCTTGCGCAGCAGTCCCGAGTCGACGAAGATGCAGTGGAGGTTCGCGCCGATGGCACGGTGTAGCAGCACGGCGGCCACCGTCGAATCTACTCCGCCCGAGAGCCCCAGCACGACCCGATCGTCGCCGAGCTTTTCGCGCAGTTCGCGGACGGTCGTCTCGACGAAGCTCTCCGACGTCCACGACTGCGCGCAGCCGCAGATGCCCACGACGAAGTTGCGGAGCAGCTGCGTGCCGTCGGTCGAGTGGTAGACCTCGGGATGGAACTGGATGGCCCACGTCGGTTCGCCCTCGATGCGGTAGGCCGCCACGCGCACCTCGGCCGTCGAGGCCACGATGCGGTAGCCGTCGGGCACGCGGGTGATCGTGTCGCCGTGCGACATCCACACCTGCGTGGTGGCGGGCAGGCCTTGCATGAGCCGGTCGTCGGGCTCGGCCACGGTGAGCATCGCACGTCCGTATTCGCGGCTCGGAGCGGGCATCACCTCGCCGCCGAAATGCTGGGCGAGGTATTGTGCGCCGTAGCAGACGCCCAGCAGCGGCAGACGCCCTTTGATCGGCGTCAGATCGATGCGGGGTGCCTGGTCGTCGCGCACCGAGAAGGGCGAGCCCGAGAGAATCACGCCGCGCACCGACGCGTCGACGGCCGGCAGATGATTGAAGGGGTGAATTTCGCAGTAGACGTTCAGCTCGCGCACACGGCGGGCGATGAGCTGCGTGTACTGCGAACCGAAATCGATGATTAGGATTTTTTCCTGCATAGAGTCTGAGTGTCGTAGGTTTCGGATCGGCGGGACGATCAGTGTTCGCTGCTGTAATTGGGCGCCTCGCTGGTGATCGTCACGTCGTGCGGGTGATTTTCGGTCACGCCGTTGGCGGTGATGCGGAGGAACTGCGCACCCTTGAGCGCTTCGATGTCCGCCGCGCCGCAGTAGCCCATGCCCGAGCGGATGCCTCCCACGAGCTGGTAGACCGTCTCGCAGAGCGAACCCTTGAACGGCACGCGCGCCACGATTCCCTCGGGAACGAGCTTGTTGACGTTGACCTCGCCCTTCTGGAAGTAGCGGTCGGCCGACCCCGCCTTCATGGCGTCGATCGAACCCATGCCGCGGTAGCTCTTGAACTTGCGGCCGTTGTAGATGATCGTGTCGCCCGGCGCCTCCTCCGTGCCGGCGAACATCGAGCCGATCATCACGCAGTCGCCGCCTGCGGCCAGCGCCTTGACGATGTCGCCCGAGTAGCGCAGTCCGCCGTCGGCGATCACCGGCACGCCCGTGCCGCGTGCGACGCTCGCCGCGGAGTAGATGGCCGACAACTGGGGCACGCCCACGCCGGCGATGATGCGCGTCGTGCAGATCGAGCCCGGGCCGATGCCCACCTTAATGCCGTCGGCACCGGCGTCGATGAGGAACTTCGCCGCATCGGCCGTGGCGATGTTGCCCACCACGACGTCCAGTTCGGGGTATTTCGCCTTGATCTGACGCAGCAGCGCGACGATGTTGGCCGAGTGGCCGTGCGCCGAGTCGAGCACGATGGCGTCCACATCCTCGCCCACGAGCGCGTCGACGCGCTCCATCGAGTCGCCCGTCACGCCCACGCCGGCCGCCACGCGCAGACGGCCCTTGCTGTCCTTGCAGGCGTTGGGGTGATCCTGGACCTTCGTAATATCTTTATAGGTGATGAGCCCGACGAGCTTTCCGTCGTTATCGACCACGGGCAGCTTTTCGATCTTGTTGTCGAGCAGCACGTCGGCCGCGTGGGCCAGCTCCGACGAGTGGGTGGTG
>USBO01000017.1 GCA_900552955.1 uncultured Alistipes sp. | reverse complement strand
CATCCTCAGTCGATCTCAAGCCTGTCACTCCGCAGCGCCCCGCCCTTGCGGGCGGGGGCGCTCGCCGAAACGCGGTTGAAGGCTTGCCGATCTGAATGTGCCGGTAAACACGAACGAACAAAGCAGGCCGAAAACCGCATAAGGCAATCGAAAAACCATGTAATAAATTTCGCAAAATCGCCATTGCACACGACTAATTCATACCTTTGAATTTGTCTTAGATACTGCGCCTCGGAAAAAATGCAAGCGAGCTTGCTTTTTTCCGAGGCTTATTCGTATCTTTGACTGCGCCTTAGATACTCCCGCTCGGCAAAATACAAGCAAGCTTGCTTTTGCCCTCGCTTATTCGTATCTTTGACCCACCGAAAACATTCGCAAAACAATATACGATATACTACTATGACTCAGGACGAACTTTTCAAGAAACTCGTGGCCCACTGCAAGGAGTACGGTTTCATCTTCCCGTCGAGCGAAATCTACGACGGCCTGGGCGCCGTCTACGACTACGGTCAGAACGGCGTCGAGCTGAAGAACAACATCAAACGCTACTGGTGGGATTCGATGGTCAAGCTCCACGAGAACATCGTGGGCATCGACGCCGCGATCTTCATGCACCCGCGCACGTGGGAGGCCTCGGGGCACGTCTCGGCCTTCAACGACCCGCTCATCGACAACAAGGACTCGAAGAAACGCTACCGCGCCGACGTGCTCATCGAGGAGTGGCTCGCCAAGCAGGACGAGAAGATCGAGAAGGAGGTCGAGAAGGCCCGCAAGCGTTTCGGAGAGTCGTTCGACGAGGAGAAGTACCGCGCCACGTCGCCCCGCGTCGCGGAGACGGCCGCTGCGCGCGACGAGATGCACCGCCGTTTCGCCGAGGCGATGAACGCCAACGATCTGGCCGGACTGCGGCAGATCATCGTCGACTGCGAGATCGCCTGCCCCATCTCGGGCACGCGCAACTGGACCGAGGTGCGGCAGTTCAACCTGATGTTCTCCACGCAGATGGGATCCACGGCCGAAGGAGCCAACACGATCTACCTGCGTCCCGAGACGGCGCAGGGCATCTTCGTCAACTTCCTCAACGTGCAGAAAACGGGCCGCATGAAGCTGCCGTTCGGCATCGCGCAGATCGGCAAGGCGTTCCGCAACGAGATCGTCGCACGACAGTTCATCTTCCGCATGCGCGAGTTCGAGCAGATGGAGATGCAGTTCTTCGTGCGCCCGGGCGAGGAGATGAAGTGGTGGACCCAGTGGAAGGAGACCCGCATGGCATGGCACCGCGCCCTCGGCTTCGGCGACGACCAGTACCGTTTCCACGACCACGACAAGCTGGCCCACTACGCCAATGCGGCCACCGACGTCGAATACGAATTCCCGTTCGGGTTCAAGGAAGTCGAAGGCATCCATTCGCGCACGGACTTCGATCTGGGCAACCACCAGAAGTTCTCGGGCAAGAAAATCCAGTACTTCGACCCCGAGACGGGCGAGAGCTACGTGCCCTACGTCGTCGAGACTTCGATCGGCGTAGACCGCATGGTGCTGCAAGTGCTGTCGGCCGCCTATCGGGAGGAGCGGCTCGACAACGGCGAGACGCGCACGGTGCTCGCCTTCCCGCCCGCGCTGGCGCCGGTCAAGGTGGCCGTGATGCCGCTGGTGAAGAAGGACGGGCTGCCCGACGTGGCGCAGCGCATCATCGACCTGCTCAAGTACGACTTCAATGTCGTCTACGACGAGAAGGACTCGATCGGCAAGCGTTACCGCCGTCAGGATGCCGTGGGCACGCCGTTCTGCGTGACGGTCGACCACCAGACGCTCGAGGACGGCACCGTCACCGTGCGGCACCGCGACACGATGCAGCAGGAGCGCGTGGCCATCGACGACCTCTACCGCATGGTGGACGACGAGGTGTCGTACCGCAAATTGTTCCGCAAACTGAACCTCTAAAAAAGGGAGCGGCCTGCGACGCCGAAAACTCCGGCGCCGCAGACCGGCTTCCCGCAAAACGCCGCACGAACCGATGGGCCGCATCCTTGCCATAGACTACGGCACGCGCCGCACGGGAATCGCCGTGAGCGATCCCCTGCAACTCATCGCCGGCGGGCTGGCCACGGTCGAGACACGCGAGCTGGAGCGTTATCTCGCACAATATATCGCGCGCGAAGACGTTTCGGTTATCGTCGTGGGCAAGCCCACGCAGATGAACGGGGCGCCGTCGGAGACGATGCGCTACGTGCAGCCGCTCGTCGGGCGGTTGCAGCGCAGCCACCCCGCGGTCGAAGTCGTGCTCTACGACGAGCGCTTCACCTCGGTGCTCGCCCACCGCGCGATGCTCGACGGCGGACTGCGGAAGACGGCGCGCCGCAACCGCGCCCTGGTGGACATGATCTCGGCGACGATCATCCTCGAGGATTACATGGCCAGCCGCAGCGCCCGACAGTTGTAGACCGCCGCACGCAACGGCAAAGAATTAAGATTGAAGGAAGTATGATTTACCCGATTGTCATTTACGGCTCGCAGACGCTGCGCAACGTCTCCGAGAATATCGCGCCCGACTACCCCGAGCTGGAGAAACTCGTCGAGGACATGTTTCTCACGCTCGGCGAGGCCGACGGCGTGGGACTGGCCGCCCCCCAGATCGGCAAGAACATCCGGTTGTTCGTCGTCGACTGCACGCCGTGGGGCGACGAACATCCCGAACTGGCGGAATACCGCCGCGCATTCATCAACGCCGAGATTTACGAACGGTCGGAGGAGACCTCGCTCTTCAACGAGGGGTGTCTCTCGCTGCCCGGGCTGCACGAAGACGTGCGGCGTCCCGTCTCGATTCGGATGCGTTATGTGGACGAGAAGTTCGTCGAGCACGACGAGGAGTTCACCGGACTGCCCGCACGCGTGATCCAGCACGAATACGACCACATCGACGGCAAGGTTTTCACCGACCGTCTCTCGCCGCTGCGCCGCAACCTGCTCAAAAGCAAGCTGCAACGGCTCGCAGCGGGCAAATACCGCTGCTCCTACAAGACGAAATAGCGGCTCCTCGCCGCCGGAAACCACAGCGCCGCGACGGGAATTCCCGTCGCGGCGCTGTCGCATCGGAAGCCGCTCAGCAGCCCGAATGCTTCTTGTGCGTCATGATGTCGAGCACCAGCCGGTCGGTCGCCGCCATCCCCTCGCGGCCGATGGCCGTGAGGTTGCGGATGCTGCGATCCACATCGTCGTCGATAATTCCCTCGGCCGAGGTGACGCACGTCCCCTCGACGGCCAGCAGCGCCGACATCACGGCCGTCGAGACGCCGCTCGACACCTTGAGCGCGCAACTGGGCTTCGCGCCGTCGCAGATCATACCCGTCAGGTTGGCGATCATGTTCTGCACGGCGTACGACACCTCGCGGTAGCCGCCGCCCATCAGATAGGCGATGCCGCAGCTCGACCCCGTGGCCGCCACCACGCAGCCGCACAGGGCCGACAGCCGGCCCAGACTCTGCTTGATGTAGATCGCCGTGAGATGACTCAGCACCAGCGCGCGCAGCGTCCGCTCCTCCGAAGCTCCCGTCTGTTCGGCGTAGACGGCCACGGGCACCGTCGCGGCGATCCCCTGATTGCCGCTGCCCGAGTTGCTCATCACAGGCACCATCGCCCCCGCCATGCGGGCGTCGCAGGCCGCCGAGGTGTAGGCCAGCATGCGCGAGAAGAGGCTGTCGCCCATCACGTGCAACTCCCTCCGGCCGCGCAGCGTCCGCCCCAGCGAGTGGCCGTAACGGCCGCCGAGCGCCATCTCGGCCGCCGCCATGTTGAGCCGGCGCGCCTCGCCGATGAAGCGCAGCTCGTCGAGAGGCGTCGTCGCGGCATAGTCGAAGACCCGCCGCAGCGTCAGGGGAACCTCCTCCTGCCCGGTGTCTGAAGAAGCACCCGCCCGCCGGTCGAGCACGACCGCGCCGTCGCAGGCCAGATAGACGAACCGTGTATGCGCCCCCGCGATCACCGCCTCAGCGACACGGCCGCCGGCCATGCAGCGCACCTCGGCGTAGAGCGTCTCGGCGATTCCCTGCTTCAGCGCGACCGACACCCCGTCCGCCGCCAGAAAGTCGCGGGCACGCGCCACCGCCTCGGGCGTCACGTCGCGCAGCACCTCCAGCCCGTAGTCCGAGCGGCCGATCAGCGCACCGAGCGCCACGGCGATCGGCAGTCCGATCATCCCCGTGCCGGGAATCCCGACGCCCATCGCGTTTTTGAGGATATTGGCGCTAAGCAGCACCTCGATCCGCTCGGGCGTCGTACCGAGCAGTTCGCAGGCACGCGCCGCGCACAGGGCCACGGCCATCGGTTCGGTGCATCCGATCGCCGGCACGACCTCGCGCCGAAGCAGTTCGGCGATGGCTTTTCGCTGTGAAGTGGGAATCATCTGGAAAAGGTAATTTAGTTCACCGAAAGATAGCGATTTTATTCGTACGGCGAAAGCGCATGCTTCCCGATCGGCAAAAAATCGTACCTTTGCCGAAAACCGATCTCTGATGAAACAACCGGAACACCGACCCTGGAAGGTCCTGCACAGCGAATACCTGGCCCGCGAGCCGTGGTTCACCGTACGGCGCGAGGCGGTCGAACTGCCCAGCGGCGCACGCATCCCCTCCTACTATGTACTGGAATACCCCGCATGGGTCAATGTCATCGCACGCACCGACGACGGGCGGTTCGTCTTCATCGATCAATACCGCCACGCCTTGGGCCGCACCTCCTACGAGATCGTGGCCGGCGTGTGCGATCCGCAGGACGTCTCGCCGCTCGATGCCGCGCGGCGCGAGCTCTACGAGGAGACCGGCTACGGCGGCGGCAAGTGGCGGGAGTACATGGTACTGTCGGCCAACCCCGCCACTCACACCAACCTCACCCGCACCTTCGTGGCCGAGGGCGTCCGTCCGGTCTCGACGCAGCATCTCGAGGCGAGCGAGGACATCCGCATCCACCTGCTCACGTTCGACGAGGTGCGCCGGCTGCTCGAAGAGAACCGCATTCCGCAAGCGCTGATGGCCGCACCGCTCTGGCGTTACGTCGCCGAGCACGGCCGATGACTCCGGCCCGCAGCCGATCGAATCGGGAATTTCAGGCGCGCCTCCCGCGACGCAACGACGCGGGAAGGGCCAGCGAGATGCGCGTGCTGCTGGCCAGCGCGCCGACCGATGCCAGCGCCGCCGCGACATAGAGCGCCAGATGGGTACTGTTCGCCGGAAAGAGGTGGAAGAAGAGCGCCATGAGCGCCGCGCCCGTCGTCTGGCCTACCAGCCGCGCCGTGGCGAGCATCCCGCTGGCAGAACCGCTGCGATAGGCGGGTGCCGAAGCGATCAGGATGCTATTGTTGGGCGACTGGAACAACCCGAAACCGGCCCCGCACACCGCCAGACGCCACAGGATCGCCCCGTCGGCCGGATGGTCGGGCAGCAATGCGAGCGACAGGAGTCCCAGCGCCATGACGGCCAAGCCCACGCCGCCCAGAATCCCCGCGTGGACACGTTCGGCGAGCATACCCGCCACGGGCGCCACGACGACGATCACCGCAGGCCATGCCGTGAGCAGCAGTCCGGTCCGGACATCGTCGTATCCCAGCTCCTGCTGCAAAAAGAAGGGCAGCGCCACCATCGCCAGCATTTGCGCCACGAAGGAGCAGACCGACGTAAAGACCGAGAGCGAAAAGATCGGGATGCGCAGCAGATCGAACGGCAGCAACGGCAGCGGTTTGCGAAGCTGGCTTCGCACGAAGAGCGCGGCCACCACGAAGAACGCCGCGACGCCGCAAGCGATGAGCCGAGGGTCGAGTCCGTGCGAGAATCCCTCGACCGAAGCGATCAGCAGCCCGAAGGTCAGCGCGTTCATCACGCCGTCGCGCCAGTCGAAACGGCTGCCGGAGAGTTTGACGGGATTGTGCGGCAGAAACCGCCGGCTGAGCCACACGGCCGTAATGCCCACGGGAAGGTTGATGGCGAAGAGCCAATGCCACGACGCCACGGAAAGAACGGCCGCAGCGAGCGTCGGCCCCGCGACCGACGCCACAGCGACGACGGTGGCGTTGATCCCCATGCCGCGTCCCAACTGATTGCGCGGATAGATGATGCGGATAATCGAGGTGTTGACACTCACCACCGCCGAACCGCCGAAGCCCTGCAACACCCGCATGGCGATCAGCATTCCGAGCGAACCGGCGAAAAGACATCCCACCGATGCAAGGGTGAACAGCGCCAGTCCTCCGATATAGACCCGACGGTAGCCGACCACATCGCCCAGCGTCGAAAAGCTCAGCAGCGACACGACGATCGCCAACTGGTAGGCATTGACCACCCAGATCGAATCGGCCGAAGCAACGCCCAGCTCGCGGGCAATGGTCGGCAGCGCCACGTTGGCGATCGTACCGTCAAGCACCGACAGCGCCACGCCGAACGTCACGGCCAGAATCGCCCACAGCCGGTGCGGCATCGGCAGTCCGTTCCACTCGGTATCTCCCACGACTCGTCCCGTCATGATCCTTCGCTGCAATTACGGATTACAGCCGACAAAAATACGACTTTTCGCCGGAAAGCGTCTCCCCGAAGCGAAAAATCGCGCCGTTCGCCGGCCGGAACGCTGCACGAAGAAAGGGAGGCTGCGAATGTCGCAGCCTCCCTTGTTCGAATCCGTCTTTTAGAAACGATAGGATGCGCCTACCGTGATAACCAACGGGTTGCTCCAGTCCTTGTGCGTCTCGATCATGTACTTCAGACCAGCGGTGATGTCCCACCGATCGGCCACAGCGTAATCGAAGCCTGCACCGAGGTTGATACCGGCCGACCAGTCGCCGAAGTCATTGAAGCTGATACCCGCCAGCGGATAGACCGTCCAACGGTCGGCAACCGGGAACAGATAATGGATGTCGCAGTTCACATCGATCGAGCAGTGATCGTGCAGCAGGAACGTCAGCGCCGGTTCCACGCGCAACTGGTCGAGAATGTTGTAACGACCCGCAGCTCCGATACCGAAGACCGTATCCGTATCCCAGGCCGTGTAGATGTTCACGCGCGGCACGATGGCCCAATCGCCCTTATCTTGGGCCGAAGCCGTCGCAGAAAGGCAAACGGCAGCCGCAAGCAACAAGAAAAACTTTTTCATCACTCTTTCAGATTTAAAATTCTGTTTCCCAAAGATAGAAAAAAGTTTGCCAAACTGTCAATTTTTTTCAACGGAATTCCTCTTTTTTCACACCGACAGCCCGCTCTGCAGCGGGCTGTCGGTGGTATTCAGAGGGTTATCCTACTTTTCGCACAGCGCGGCATGAGCAGCCGCCAGACGGGCGATCGGCACGCGGAAGGGCGAGCAGCTGACGTAGTTCAGACCGGCATAGTGGCAGAACTCCACCGACGAAGGCTCGCCGCCGTGTTCGCCGCAAATGCCGCACTTGAGCTGCGGACGGGTGCTGCGACCCTTGAAGACCGCCTCGCGGATCAACTGTCCCACACCGTTGCGGTCGAGGATCTGGAACGGGTCGTTCTTCAGGATGCCCTTCTCGAGGTAGATCGGCAGGAACTTGGCGATGTCGTCGCGCGAGAAACCGAGCGTCATCTGCGTCAGGTCGTTCGTGCCGAACGAGAAGAACTGCGCCACCTCGGCGATCTGGTTGGCCGTGACGGCCGCACGCGGCACCTCGATCATCGTACCGACCATATATTCAATCTTGTCGTTGCGCTCGGCGAAGACCTCCTCGGCCGTACGGTCGATGATGTTCTTCTGATAGCGCAACTCCTTGTGGTTGCCCACCAGCGGCACCATGATCTCCACATGCACGGGCGTACCTGCGGCACGGACGTTCATCGCGGCCTCGATGATGGCGCGCGTCTGCATCTCCGTGATCTCGGGATAGGTGTTGCCCAGACGGCAGCCGCGGTGACCCAGCATGGGGTTGACCTCGCTCAGCGCCTCGACCTTGGCCACGATCTTCTCATAGGGAACGCCCATCTCCTCGGCCAGCTCGCGCTGCTCCTTCTCGAAATGGGGCACGAACTCGTGCAGAGGGGGATCCAGCAGGCGCACCGTCACGGGATAGCCGTTCATCACCTTGAACAGCCCCTCGAAGTCGCCGCGCTGGATGGGCAGCAGCTTGGCCAGCGCCACGCGGCGGCCCGCCTCGTCGTCAGCCAGAATCATCTCGCGCACGGCCTTGATGCGGTCGCCCTCGAAGAACATGTGCTCCGTGCGGCAGAGGCCGATACCCTCGGCACCGAACGCGAACGCCTGCTGGGCGTCCTTCGGCGAGTCGGCGTTGGCGCGCACCTTGAGCACCGAATACTTGCCGGCCAGTTCCATCAGCATCCCGAAATCGCCGCTCAGATCGGCATCGCGCGTAGCCACCTGACCCAGGTAGACTTCACCCGTCGAGCCGTTGAGCGAAATCCAGTCGCCCTCCTTGATCGTATAACCGTTGACCTCGATCGTGCGGGCCTTGTAATCGATCTTCAGCTCGCCGGCGCCCGACACGCAGCACTTGCCCATGCCGCGCGCGACGACCGCCGCGTGCGAAGTCATACCGCCGCGCGCGGTGAGGATGCCCGCAGCGTCGAGCATACCCTTCAGGTCCTCGGGCGAGGTCTCGATACGCACCAGCACCGCCTTCTGGCCCGTCTGCGCCAGCACTTTCTCGGCATCGTCGGCGAAGAAGACCACGGGGCCCGTCGCGGCGCCCGGCGACGCGGGCAGACCCTTGACGATCACTTCGGCATGCTTGATGGCCGTCTTGTCGAAGACGGGGTGCAGCAGCTCGTCCAGCTTCGCGGGTTCGCAGCGCAGCACGGCCGTCTTCTCGTCGATCAGCCCCTCGCGCAGCATGTCCATGGCGATCTTGACCATCGCGGCGCCCGTGCGCTTGCCATTGCGGCACTGCAACATCCACAGCTTGCCGTCCTGGATGGTGAACTCGATGTCCTGCATGTCGGTGAAGTACTTCTCCAGATGGTGCTGGATCTCGTCGAGCTCCTTGTAGACGGCCGGCATCACCTCCTCCAGCGAAGGATATTTCGCGCGGCGCTCCTCCTCGGAGATGTTCTGCGCCTTGGCCCAGCGCTTCGAGCCCTCGACGGTGATCTGCTGCGGCGTGCGGATACCCGCCACCACATCCTCGCCCTGCGCGTTGATGAGGTACTCGCCGTTGAAGATGTTCTCGCCCGTGGCGGCGTCGCGCGAGAAGGCGACGCCCGTGGCCGAGTTGTTACCCATGTTGCCGAAGACCATCGCCTGCACCGACACGGCCGTACCCCACTCGGCGGGGATGTTGTTGAGCTTGCGGTAGAGGATGGCGCGCTCGTTCATCCACGAACCGAAGACGGCGCAGACAGCGCCCCACAACTGATCCCACGGATCGGCGGGGAACTCCTCGCCCGTCTGCTTCCTGACGGCGGCCTTGAACGCTGCGACCAGCTCCTTCAGGTCGTCGGTCGTCAGCTCGGTGTCCTGCTTGACGCCCCGCTTGGCCTTCTGCTCCTCGATGAGCACCTCGAAGGGATCGTGATCCTCCTTCGTCTGGGGCTTCATGCCCAGCACCACGTCGCCGTACATCTGCACGAAGCGGCGGTAGGAATCCCACGCGAAACGCGGATTGCCCGTGCGCTGCGCGACGGCCTCGACCGCCGTGTCGTTCATACCGAGGTTGAGGATCGTATCCATCATGCCCGGCATCGAAGCGCGGGCTCCCGAACGAACCGACACCAGCAGCGGCATGGTCTTGTCGCCGAAGCGCATGTTCGTGAGCTCCTCGATGTGCTTCACCGCACGCTCCACCTCGGGGCGCAGCAGCTCGATGACCTTATCTTTTCCGTGAGCGTAATACTCCGTACATACATCCGTCGTGATGGTGAAGCCCGGGGGAACGGGAATGCCGATGAGATTCATCTCGGCCAGATTGGCACCCTTGCCGCCCAGCAGCTCCCGCATTTTGCCATTGCCTTCGGCGGCCTTGTTGCCGAAGGTGTAAACACGTTTTACATCTGCCATAATTTCTTAAAATTTTAACTATCCTAAAGATTATTCATCTATTTTTTAACTTCTCTCTGCATAGGGAGTGCGAATATAACATTTTTTTCGGGATACGCCAAAGATTTTCAGCGGAAATAGCAGAACACCGGCAAATTAGCGCTCGGCCCGCCGTCGTACCGGCGCCGCGTGTAGGTCGGCCACGGCATCTCGCCCGAGGCGTCGAACAACCAGCGGCGGGCGTAGACATCCCCGCGACTGACATGAAACGCCGTGTCGATCAGCAAGTTGCTTCGCATCTCCCATTTGTTGCCCGCGCGCCGCGTACCCCGACCGGCCCGACGCGCCGCCGCAAGCGGTTCAGACAGTCCGTAGCGCTGCGGTTCGACCTCTGCCGTACGCCCTGCGACCAGCAGCCGTTCGGCGGGATACCGCCGGCGCTGCGCGTCGATCTTATACTCGATATAGCGGTCGCTCGCACTCAGCAGCAGACAGACGCGGCCTGCACCGCGCAGCTCGCCTGCGACCGTCATCCAGAAATGACCTGCGTCCACCCGGTCAGGAAAGAAACGGTCGCCGAAGTAGAGCAGCGCGAAATCGAGCCCGCTGTAACTGTCGGTCGTGCGGAACAGATAGACGTAATCGCCCGTGCAGGCTGCCGCCACGTCGCGCACCACCGCCTCGTTCTCGACACCGTACAACGCCACGAGCGGCAGCCCCAGCGAATCGATCGCGGCGGCCGTCTGCGCCACCTTGCAGCGATACCGCTCGCCCGTCCAGCGCATTTCGCCGTGCGGCAGGAACTGCCTGTCGCGGCCGAACGGCGACGCCACGGTGTCGTACAACCGGTCGACATCGTAGAAAGCGATGCCTTGCAACGGCTGCGCGCGGAGCGCGAATCCGGCAACCAGCAGACCGAGGCCCGCCATCCACCCCGCTATGATCCCTGACTTCGGCACGTACGAGAGGTTTAGCGTATGTAAAGATAGTAAAAATCGGGAATTCCGCAAACGGAGGAGGAAAAAAACGCATCTGCGCGCCGCCGTCACCGGTCGATCACTCCCGAGCCGACCAGCGTATCGCCGTCGTACCACGCGGCGAACTGCCCTGCGGTGACACCCCGCTGCGGCTCGTCGAAGAGCAGATACCCGCCCTCGTCGCGCACGACGAGTTCTGCCCCCTGCAACGGCTGCCGGTAGCGGATGCGCACGCGGAACCGCCGCCGCTCGCCCGGCTGCATCCGCTCGGCGGGATCGACCCAATGCAGTTCGTCGGCCTTCATGAAGAGCGCGCGGCGGTAGAGCCCCGGGTGGGCGTCGCCCTCGCCGACATAGATCACGTTCTGCGCCACGTCGGTGGCCAGCACGAAGAGCGACTCGCGCCGCCCGCCGATCCCCAGCCCCTTGCGCTGGCCGATCGTATAGAAGTGCGCGCCGCCGTGCTCGCCGATCTTCCGGCCGTCGCGCACGGTGTAGCGCCACGGCTCGGCCAGCGACGGCAGGTCGTCGGCAGCTACGGTGCGGGCGTATTTCGGCCAGTCGGCACGGATTTCGTGGACGTTGCCCCGCTTCGATGCGAGCCTCTGTTGCAGGAAAACCGGCAGGTCGACCTTGCCCACGAAGCAGATGCCCTGCGAATCCTTGCGCTTGGCCGTGGCCAGCCGCTGTTCGTCGGCGATGCGCCGCACCTCGGGCTTCGTAAGCCCCCCGACGGGAAAGAGCGCCCGCGCCAACTGCTCCTGCGACAGCTGGCAGAGGAAATAGCTCTGATCCTTGTTGGTGTCGACGCCCGCCAGCAGACGGTAACGCTCCGTGCCGTCGGGCGCCGTCAGCGTCTGCCTGCGGCAGTAGTGGCCCGTGGCCACGAAGTCGGCCCCCAGCCGGAGCGCCTCCTTCAGAAAGACGTCGAACTTGATCTCGCGGTTGCACAGCACGTCGGGATTGGGCGTGCGCCCCCGCTCGTACTCGGCGAACATGTAGTCGACCACCCGCCGCCGGTACTCCTCCGAGAGGTCCACCACATGAAACGGGATGTCGAGCCGCTTGGCCACCAGCTCGGCGAACACCCGGTCGTCGTGCCACGGGCAGTCGCCCTCGAGCGTGCCCGTCGTGTCGTGCCAGTTGACCATGAAAAGCCCCACCACGTCGTAGCCCTGCTCCTTGAGCAGATAGGCCGCAACCGACGAATCGACGCCGCCCGAAAGTCCGATGACAACACGCTGCATGATCTCCTCCCCCAATTTCAGTCGTCGAGCGACAGCAACCCTTCGGGCAGCGTCATGCGCAGGCGCCGCCCCTCGAAATCGATCCCCGCGATGAACTCCCCGACGGCCGGCACGAGGCATTCGCGCCCGTCGAAGGTCACGCCCAGCAGCGGGTTGGCCTCGCTGTCGTAGTAATCGGTCACCTCGCCCTGCCGGCCGTCCGCCTCGACGGCGAAGCCGATCAGGTCCTCCATGTAGAATTCGTCGTCGGGCGTCGCCTCCCCGACCTCAGCGAAGAGCTCGCGCCCCACCAGCTCGGCGGCACGCCGTGCGGTGTCCCAGTCGGCGAACTCGACGAGCGCCCCCGTCGCCCCGCGGCGTTCGAATCGGTCGCACCACAGCGGCACGTCGAGCGAATCGATGCGCACGAAGAGCGGATCGCTCTGCGGTGCGAATCCCTCGGGAAACTCCGCATAGAGCGCCACGACGACGCCACCGCCCCGTTCGGCGCCGAACAACTTGGTCACTTTGGCAACTGGCTGCAACATATCTGCGATCTTCGAATCACGACCTCCGCCGCTGCGGCAGCGGAGCGTCGGATGCAAAAGTACGCATAAAAAACCGAACCGCGAAATCCGCACGCCGCAAAGATCCCGAAACGAAAGGGCCGGATCCCCGCAGGATCCGGCCCCGTGACGTACGTCCCGACCGTCACAGCTCGTCGGGCATCGGCACGGTCCGGCCGGTGGCGCGCACCACCGGCATCGGCGCCTCCCACGCGCGAAGCTGCCCGCCCAGCTCGGCCGCCAACTGCCGCACGATCTCGGGGTGCTCGGCCGCAACGTCGTTGCGCTCGCTCAGATCGGTTTTCAGATTGTAGAGCTCCAGTTTGGCGTCGTGCATGCGGTAGACCAGCTTCCAGTCGCCCTTGCGCACGGCGCTCAGGAAGTCGACATCCTCCTGATCCTCGATACGCCACTGATGGGGCATGTGCGAAATCACCGCACGCTCGGGGTCGATGCCCGACACCGAAGCCGGAATGACGAAGGCGTTGGCCGCCCTCTGATCGGCGATCTCGCCCCGGCGCATCGCCTCGGCGGCCAGCTGCGAACCGTCGGTGATGAGCTTCACCATGCTCTGTCCGTCGAGCTCCTGCACCGTCCGGTACTCCTTCACGCCCGCCATCTCGAGGATCGTGGGATAGAAGTCCTCCGGCATGACCGGCGTATTGACCCGCACGCCGGCAGCCGTCCGGCCCGGCCAGTAGAACATCAGCGGCACGCGCACGCCGCCCTCGTAGACCGAGCCCTTGCCCTCGCGCAGCGGGGCGTTGAACGTGTGCGCCACGCTGTTCTTGGCCGTGTTGAGGCTATGGCCGCCGTTGTCCGAGTAGAAGATGATGATCGTGTTGTCGGCGATCCCCTTCTCCTCCAGAAAATCGAGGATCTGCCCCAGACTCTCGTCGACGCTCTCGACCATCGAGGCGTACATGGCCGTGCGCTCCTCCAGACCGGCGTCGAGGTATTTCTGATAGAACTGCGGCTCCTCGTGGATGGGCGTGTGGACGCCGTAGTGCGACATATAGAGGTAGAACGGCTCCTTCTTGCGGATCGGGTAGTCGAGCGCCTTGAGCGCCTTGTCGGTCAGCGCCTGCGTGAGGTTCATCTCCGAGCCGTAGTACTCCTCCAGATCGTTGATGGCCGAGTAGGTCCATTTCTCGGGCTGGTTGCCGAAATTCTCCTCGGCATAGTAGCTGCGCGGCATACCGGCCATATTGCCCGCCACGTTGACGATGAAGCCCATGTTGTAGGGCGTGACGCCGGGCGTGCCCATCGAGGCCCAGTGCGCCTTCCCGACGTGGATCGTGTAGTAACCCGCATCCCTGAGCTGCTGCACCATCGGCGTGGCGTACTGCGTGTGCGGAATCCCGGGCTCGGGGCTGATGCCGTTGTAGTTCCACTCGGGGCGCGCGAAGATGTCGTCCGCCTCGCGGGCCGACGCCTCGGAGAAGAACCCGCGGGTGCCGCCCGTGAAGTCGGTCGGCGTGTTGATCTCGGGCGCCGTGAACATGTTGATCTTCTCGTGCGCGGCATGCATGCCCGTCATCAGACTCGTACGCGTCGGCGTCGAGAGCGGGCAGGCATAGGCGTTGGTCATGATGACACCCATCTCCGAAAGGCGCTGCATGTTGGGCGTATGGATACGCAGGTTGTTGGGATAGACCTCCTCGCCGTAGGCCACCGAGCTGTCGAGCCAGCCGTAATCGTCGACCAAGAAGAAAATGATGTTCGGACGTTCCGGCTTGTCGCAGTCGCAAGCCGTCAGGGGAGCCAGCATCGTGAGTCCCACCAGAGATTTGGAGAAAGATTTCATCCTTTCATTGATTATAGGTTAGATCGTTTCGCAAAAATAACAAAAAACTTCCGTTATCGAAAGGATAACGGAAGTTTTTCTGTCCGATCGAAACCCGACCGGCTATTCTGCGGCAGCTTCGCCCTCGGCGGGAGCCTCGGCAGCCTCGCTCTCGGCAGCGGCTTCGGCGGCAGCGGCGGCTTCGGCAGCCTTCTTCTCGGCGATGGCCTTCGCACGCTCCTCCTTCACCTTGGCCTCGGCAGCCAGGCGAGCCTTCTCGGCCGACTTGGCATCGGTGGCCAGCTTCGACTCCTTCGAAGCGATCTTGCCCTGCTTCTCCTCCATCCACTTGTTGAACTTGGCCTCGGCATCCGACTCCGAGAACGCGCCCTTGGCAACACCGCCCAGCAGATGCTTCTTGTAGAGCACGCCCTTGTACGACAGGATCGCACGACAGGTATCCGTGGGTTGCGCGCCTTTCATCAACCAATCCAGAGCCCGTTCGAAACTGAGCTCGATCGTAGCAGGATTCGTGATCGGGTTGTAGGTACCCAGTTTCTCGATGAACTTGCCATCACGTGGCGCTCTGCTATCTGCGGCAACGATATGATAGAAAGGCGCAGCTTTCTTTCCGTGACGTGCCAAACGAATTTTAACAGCCATTTGCTTGAAAAAATTTAATTGTTATTTGTTAAAAGCGCAAACCCTCTGCGGATTTTGCATCGGCGCAAAGATAAGGAGAATTTTCCGCGCGGCCAAATTTCACATCCGCAAAAAGCACGGGAGCACCACAGGCCGCCGGCCGTTTCGCACGGGCGCACCTCACGCTGCCGGCCCCGTCTTCATCCGGCGCGACCGCCACACCGCGGCACGGCGCACGCCCCGATCAGTACTCGACCTTGTCGCTCTTGGCCTCCCACAGACGGAAAGCCTCCAGCGCCTCGGCGCGCATCATCCCCTCCGAAGGTATCGTCCGCTGCGAGGGCGCGAGCGGGATCTGATCGTAGATGAACGAATCGTCGAAACCGATCCGTTTGGCATCCTCACGGGTGTTGGCGAAATAGACCTTGCGGATGCCGGCCCAGTAGATCGCGCTCAGGCACATCGGGCACGGCTCGCACGAGGAGTAGATTTCGCACTCGTCCAGCTTGAAATCCTTCACCGCAGCGCAGGCCGCGCGGATGGCCGTGACCTCGGCATGGGCCGTGGGATCGTTGCGCAGCGTGACGGAATTCGTTCCCGTGGCGACCACCTCGCCGCCGCGCACAATGACGGCCCCGAAAGGACCGCCGCCCTCGGCGACGCTCTTTTCCGAAAGGGCGATCGCCAACTTCATAAACTCACTCTTCGAAGCGTTCATCGTTCCGATCTTTAAAACAACGGGAATATCCCCGATACAAATATAGGGACTTTTTTGCCATCCGGCACACCGGATTCGCGCCGCCGGCCGAAAAGAAAAGAGGTTCGCCGAGCGAACCTCCCATTGCGACCGGCTCCCCGCCGCGCCGTCATTCGTCGATACGCCGCAAAAATCCCGCGTCGGACGAAATCTGCGAAGGAGAATTCGCATCCGCATTGATGATATTCGTCTGGAAACTCTCGAACCCGAAGGTGAAATAGTTGACATCAAATCCGTAATCGTAATCCAGATCGTTATCAGACGTGGGGGATTTACCCGCTTTCAGGCTTCGCTGACCATAGTAATACAGAGCGCCCGTACTAGTATAAAGATCGTAAAAACTGGGCAGCTTCACGGCAGTCGTTGCGTCCATCTCCTCCGCACGATTGGCGTATTTCAACACGCCGTAACCCCTCACCGGACTGGACGAGGAGGTCTGATCCCGATGTTTGCGCCGGCCGTAGCCGGTGTTGCCGACCGGAAAAAAGAGATGCTTCTGCGACTTTCTGTCGTAAATGAAACAGCCCCGCATACCGCGCTCCTGCCCCTCTTCGGTATAGGTATTCGTAACCGAGTTGCTGTCGAGCGTACGGTCGCACTCCTCGCCGTAGAGAATTCCGTAATAACGAATGAACTGCGTCTCGGAGGTCAGGGTCTGCCAGTCGGCATGCGTCGCCACACGGCAGGGTCTGTCATTGTTCCTGATGTCCTTCTTCATCCCCGCGTCGTTGAAACCGGTTCGGTAAGCGGGGATCGCGCTGAACTTTTTCGAAACGAAACGGCCCGAAGCATCGTAGACGTCGAACGGCTTGTCGTAGCAGGCGATGTTGAATCCGTACCCCTCCTTCAGATTGTTGGAGGAGGCGATCGCATCGGTCGCATTGCCGAACTTGAACATCGACCCTTCGAGCAGCGGATTGTCCGTGTCGGCCCCGAGATACGCGACGTTGGTCATGTGCCAGTTGCGGCCCTCGATTTCGACCGGCCCGAGTCCCTGGCTCACCAGAATCACGTGCGTACACGTATTGTTGTGGAACGTGATCTCGATACGGCCGAAACGGCTTCCTTCCGCAAAGGTCGTGGCGGGCCTGTAGTCGAATTCGACTTTCGATCCCGTGCCGCCCGTGACCGGCTCCGTGCCCCACACGGTCGACTCGGCATCCTTGATACGCACCCAATCGGCGCCGTCGAGGATGCGCGCAGTCCACGGGCCGTCCGAAAGCAGATCCTCGAACAGGCTCGCCACGTTGGGATTGGAATCCGAATTCTTCAGCGTGATGCGGAACTCTTTGACGGACGAACCCTTTCGCCAGATGCCTTTGGGATTGACCAGACGCCGCGACTGGATCACCTCGACGATCTTCTCCGTCAGCTTCGTGCCGTCGTTCCACGCGGTGAACCGAACCTTCGCATAGCGCCGGCGTCCGACGTAATAGTTGTTGCCGGAGAAACCGTCGCCGAGGCTCATCGGACGCGTGTAAACCGGAATGTCGAACCGATAGCGCGTGTCGTCCTGACTCACCGGAACGGTATAGGTTTTCATACCCGTATACTCCGTTTTACGATTCCCCACCGCAGTCTTGTTGATAAGATCCAGCGACAGGAATCCGTTGGTCAGGGCGTTGTCCGCCCTATGAATGTAGGGATGGTCGGAATAGCCCCAGTCGTTGCCCACGATTTCGGCCGTGATCTTCGTGACCTTCGTGATGTTCTTGTCGTAATAGACCGTGAGCGGGATCGTCAGCTGCTGGTTCGAGAGATAGGAGATGTACATCGGACTCGCCACGACGATCTCCGGCGGCTGAGGCACATAGTCGTACTCGATATGCCAGTCGGGGTTGTTCGCATCCTTGTTGAAGACCAGCGTCAGTTTGTAATGGGTGTTGCGTTCGGCGTCGAAATCGTCCTCCATATTACGGCCCAACATGCAGCGGTAGGTGATGGCGCCGTAAGAGGGATTATCGACCGATCGGTTGATGTAATACCCCTCGACCTCGACATAGGTGCCATAGAGGACATTGTCCTTGCGGTCGAAATTGTTGTACTGATGTTTGTCGGGATGCTGCCCCTGCATGTTTTCGAAGAAAAACAACGAGGGGGCGTCCGCGGCATGACTTCCGAAGGTGTTCGCACCGCGGCCGGCCGAGAGTCTCGGCCACTCCGCATAGTCGGTTCCCGCGCCGTAAAGGATCGTATCGCCCTCGCTGAGCAGCTCATCGTCCGACGCGGGCGTGTTCTTGTCGACGAGCTTGCAATGCAGCGGGATATCCCTGATCTGCGCCGACTTGAGGTAGATATAGATATTTTCGTTCAGTTTCTCGGCATTGAACGAAACGGTGACCTTCGACGCTGCACGGCGAATCCACGCATGCAACGACACGTTCGGCGCGGCGATCGACAGCAGTTGCGGTTCGCCTTTGCCGTACGCCGTCGACACTTTGTCGCTGAAATAGCCCGACATCTGGCTGTTTTTCGTCACGTCGTCCTCGCGCCAGGTCAGTTGAATCGCCCGGAACCCTTTCTCCGTACCGATGCTCTCCGAGTCGCTCAGATCGCCCGCATTGGCCACGGCATAGATGCGGTAACGCCCATAGGGTATGCGGCATTCGAACGCCGCATGCCACGTCCGGCGCTCCGTCTTGCTGTCGGGACGCTCCTCATACGACAGCGTCAGCTCCTCACGGGTGAAATAGCGGCTTCCGGCCAGCGTGCCGTCCTCCAGATACCACACGACGAACAGATCGCTGATCCCGCCGATGGCGTCGCCCTTGACGCTGCGCGTCTTTCCGAGCGAGGCGTTAGCCAGCGGACGGAACGTCGCACCGAACGAGACGACGCTTTCGCCCTCGCCCGCCGGATTATCGCCGCACTGCGGATCGTCCGTACAGGCGGACAGCCCCAGCAGCAGCGTTCCGGCCAAAAGAATATTTATGATCGTTCGAATCATTGTTCATGCTCATTCATTCGTCACACTCCGAATTCGGGAAACAGAGGCACTTCGTCGTAAGGGACGACATCCACCTCCCAAAGCACCTTCGCATCGCTCCGAATGTCGATATTGACCACCACATGCGTGTTGCGCGGCAACTGGGGCAGAGCGGGAAAGAACCGGCTCTGCGCGACGCCGTTCACCGACAGGCTCATCGCATAAGGGTCTTCGTACTTGCCCTCCAGCAGATAGATCGGCGGCAGTTCCACCGACTTGCCATACGGCAGCTCGACGCCGGTGCCGGCGGCCGTCTTGCCCGAGTAGCCGAACGTATAGTATTCGGCCGGCACGGCATCGTACCGCACGATCTCCCTGATGCCCTCCTCGTTGTCGGCATACACGGTTCCGTGGGGCATGTAGTACTCACGCCGCGCCATCTTGTCGATGGAGAGACCTGTCAGCAGCAACCCCTGATCGCTGCTGTTGTTCGTAATGCGATAGGTGAACTTGACCGCCGCACGCGTCACGAAGAGCTCGAAACTGCAATCCGTCGCCCCCACCTCGATTTCATGGCTCTCGTTCATGGGCAGCGCACCCGAGAGCTGCGTCGAATCGCCCTTCAGCCGGATGACCAGCGAAGCCAGCCGCTCGGAGGGAAACGGTGTGCCCGTCCCGATCGCCGAAAGATACTCCGACAGACGCCCGCCGGTCGCCACCGGATCACCGTCCATCGTCTCGACGAAGGTGTTGCCCTCGTTCACGAAAAGATAGATCCGTTTCTTCTCGCGGCCCACGACCTTGAACCGCTCTTGCCGATCATACAGCAGGGCCACGGAGGGTTTGACAAAGCGGTTGGCCTCGACCGTTCCGTCGGGCCGGACGACGATGATGCGCAACGTCTGCATCTTCTCGTCGTCGTTCGCCGGAGCGGCGTCGGGCGAGACCCTCGACTCGGGGACAGCGATATCGGAGAGCGCCACGCTGAGGTCGAGGTTGACCAGAAACGGCAGGTCGGCCGCACGTTCATCCGTGCTCCGGCCACACGCCGGCAGCAGGAACGCGAGGCTCCATACGAGAACTGCTAACACCGATCGTTTCATGTCGCAACTCCTTGTTTACATCTCCGCGTCGTTGATCCGCACCACCCAGTCGTTCACCACGATTCGCGTACTGATCCACGAGCCGTCGGGCCGCAGGAAGAAGAAGAGCTCGAAATCGCTCTCCCGATCCAGATACTCCTGATCTCCCATATCATAACGATCGCTGCGCAACAACAGCAGGTAGCGTTTCAGCGGCAGATCGACGACCGTCCCGCCGTCGGAATGCCGGCGGATGACCAGCCGCGGGTCGTTGTCGATCATCAGCCGCGAGGTGCTCAGCTCGGCATAGGCCACTTTCACGGCTTCGGGAACGACATTGTTGCCCACGATCGTCACTCCGGTCTGCGCCTGTCCCGTCTTCCACGGCGTGTAGGTCACCGTGCCGGCCGGAATCGGATCGTTGTCGAAGCCGAACAGCGTATTGTCGTCCGTGACCGAGAAATCGAAGTCGTCGGGCGACAGCTCCCCGCCGTTCTCCTGCTGAAGCACGATGCGGATGTTATTCGTGTTTTTCATCATCTCGACGGTGCCTTCCGCATAGAGATCGGCCGTCGAGAGCGTCAGCGTGCCCCAAAAGAGATCGTGCAGCCGCTTGCGCCCGGGCACCGTCAGGCAGTCGGGATCCATCCGCACGCAAAGGTCGGAGAGCGCCGCCCCGGCAGCCGGCACGGTCGTCATGGCGAACGACCGTTCCGGGCATGCCAAACCGCCGTAAGCCACGAAACGGTAGGCACCCGCATCGAGATCGAGCGTCATCCGGTAATTTTCGTCGCGTAGCTCCGGCCCCGTGACCGTACGGGCGGCCACATACCGGTCGTTGTCGTCGTAGATCAGCAGCGTCAGACAGTCCACCTGCTTGGGGAATGCATCAGCGTACTCCATATTGTAGTCGTAGACGAAACGCAACGACACGCCATGAGGACACGGTTCAAGCTCCTCATAGATGCTCTCGCACGCCGGCAGCGCGGCGATCATCAGTGCGGCGCCGCACGCCGCACCGATGAGTCGTAAAACCTTATTTCGTCCTGCGGTCCGCATTTTCAGAACTCGATATCGTTCACACGCACCACCCACGGCAACACCTCGACGGAGACCGAGATATAGACGTTGCCGGTCTCGTCGGGATCATCGGGATCGACGGGGTCGGGATCGTTTTCCGAAAGACGGGGATGCCCCAGACGGTTGATTTTGGTCACGGCCATCTTGTAGACGTTGTTGCGCACGACAGCGAACTCCATCTGCTCCATAACGCCGCTGTTGCCGTTATCGTTGTGGCGGTTCCAGTAGAAGTAGTAGCAATAGTAGCCCCAGCCCTCGTCGTCGTCCGAGCTGGACTGATAGAGCGTGATGCCGTTGCGCGTCGCAGCCTCCTTGAACCGGTGGAACAGATCGTTGTCGGTCTTGTTGCCGTTATCCCACTGCGTCCACAGGTAATCGGGACTCGTCTCGTCGGGCTGCGCACCGTTCTTGCCGAATACGGCTTCATAGAAACTGTTGGTATAGACGACCGTGCCGTCCTCCAGCGTCGCTGCCGCCAAAGCAGCCTTGCGGATATTGGGCCAGCGCATATAGAGATTCCCGCCGAACGCAT
>USBO01000016.1 GCA_900552955.1 uncultured Alistipes sp. | reverse complement strand
GCAACCTGCACCAGCGCCTTATTTGTGTTAACCGCCTGCTTGAGGTCGATCGGCCGGTCGGCGACAAAGGTGAAGACCGCCCCCGCATAGAAATCGCGGTAGAGCTGTTCGGCCTCCTCCTGCGCGAGATCGCAGTCGGTGTAGACGCTGGCCAGAATGCCGCGGGCGAAGTCACCGCGCATCGGCACGAAACTGATCTCGGGCGCCTCTCCGCCCTGCATCGCGCCGAGCGTGCGGCCGATTTCGAGCAGGTGCTGGTGCGTGAAGGCTTTGTAGACCGAGATGTTGTCCGTCCGCCAGCTGAAATGGGTCGTGGCCGAGGGTTTCACCCCCGCGCCCGTCGACCCCGTGACGGCCGTCACGTGCACTTCATGGCGCAGCAGCCCCGCGCGCGCCAGCGGCAGAAGCGCCAACTGGATCGCCGTGGCGAAGCAGCCCGGATTGGCCACGCGGCGCGCCGCACGGATGCGGTCGCGGTTCAGCTCGGGCAGGCCGTAGACGAAGCCCTCCGACTCGTCGCGGAAATCCTGCGCCAGATCGACAATGCGCAGCCCCTCAGGCAGCACGCTGGCCGCGAGGAACTCGCGGCTGCGGCCGTGCGCCGAGCAGAGGAACAGCACGTCGACGGCTCGCAGATCGTACTCCGCCGCGAAACGCAGCTCGGTCTCGCCCAGCAGCCCGCCGTGCACGTCGCTCAGCGCATTGCCGGCGTTGCTGTCGCTGTGGACGAACGCGATCTCGACGGCCGGATGATGCACCAGCAGCCGCAGCAGTTCACCGGCCGTGTAGCCGGCGCCGCCGATGATGCCGACCCTCATCGCTCCTCCTTGTCGTTGCGTGCCTGCACGTTGTAGTAGATCTTCATCTGGTTGCCCAGAATCTTGGTGAAGCCCTTCACGTCGTCGGCCGTCCACGCCTTGTTGACCTCGCCGTACTCGCCGAAGTCGGTCTTCATCAGGTCGTAGGGCGACCGTACGCCCACGAGCGTATAGCCGTAGGGGCGCAGCGTCAGCTCCACCTCGCCCGTGACATTGAGTTGCGAGTGGTCGAGGAACCGCTCGATGTCGCGCATCACCGGTTCGAGGTACTGCGCCTCGTGGAGGAACATGCCGTACCAGGTCGACAACTGCTCCTTCCAGTAGAGCTGCCACTTGGTGAGCGTGTGCTTCTCGAGCATCTTGTGCGCGGCGATGATGAGCATCGGCGCGGCGGCTTCGAAGCCCACGCGGCCCTTGATGCCGATGATCGTGTCGCCGATGTGCATGTCGCGGCCGATGCCGTACTTCGAGCCGATGGCCTCCACGGCGCGGATCGCCTCGACCTTGTCGGCGTAGGGCTTGCCGTCGACGGCGGCGATCTCGCCCCGCTCGAAGGCGATCTTCAGCGTGCGCGGCGCGTGCTCGGTCACCTGCGAGGGGTAAGCCTCCTCGGGAAGCGTCTCCTCCGAGTGCAGCGTCTCCTTGCCGCCGATAGAGGTGCCCCACAACCCCTTGTTGATCGAATACTCCAACTTCTTGAAGTCGGCTTCGTAGCCGTGCTTCCTGAGGTAGTCGATCTCGTACTCGCGCGTGAGCGTCATGTCGCGCGTGGGGGTGATGATGCCGATCTCGGGGGCCAGAATCTGGAACGTCAGGTCGAAGCGCACCTGGTCGTTGCCGGCGCCCGTCGAGCCGTGCGCCACATGGTCGGCGCCGATCTTCTTGGCGTACTCGATGATGGCGATAGCCTGGAAAATACGCTCCGAACTGACCGAAATCGGGTAGGTGCCGTTGCGCAGGATGTTGCCGAAGACCATATATTTGATGCTCTTCTCGTAGTACTCCTGCTCGATGTCGAGCGTGGCGTGGCTCGCAGCGCCCAGGGCGAGCGCCTTTTCCTCGATGGTTTTCAACTCGGCGGGCGAGAAACCGCCCGTGTTGGCGATGGCGGTGTGGACCTCATAGCCCCTCTCCTCAGTGAGGTATTTCACGCAGAACGAGGTATCGAGACCTCCGCTGAACGCCAGTACGACTTTTTCCTTTTTCATGGTATTCCGTTTTTTCGATTTCACTACTTCGTTTTGAGGCTGAAGACCTTCTTCAGCCAGTTGCGCAGCGCCATGCGGTAGGGCGCCAGCCGCGAATGCTCGGCCCGCGGCCGTTTGGGGTCGTAGAGCATCCCCGTGCAGAGGCACATGCGGCGGTGGTTGCGCTGGAGGATGTCGTAGTTGCAGCATCCCTCGCACCCCTTCCAGAAGGTCTCGTCGTCGGTCAGCTCCGAGAAGGTCACGGGCACGTAGCCCAGCCGCGAATTGAGTTTCATGACCGGCAGCGAGGTGGTGATGCTGAATATCTTGGCATACGGGAATCGTCGTCGGGCAAGCTCGAAGGTCTTCTCCTTGATCCGCGCCGCCAGCCCCAGGTGGCGGTATTCGGGGCTCACGATCAGACCTGAAGTCGCTACGTAATCGCCGTGCTCCCAGCACTCGATGTAGCTAAATCCGACCAGCCGCCCGCCGTCGACGGCGACCACGGCCTTGCCTCCCGTGATTTTGGAGGCAATGTACTCCGGCGAACGCTTGGCGATGCCGGTGCCACGCTGCAATGCCGATTCGTAGATCAGCCGACAGATCTCGTCGGCGAACTTCGCATGTTCCTCCTCGGCAAAAACCACGTGAATCGAATTCATTCCCATGTCTTGCTAAATGGTAAAAATAATAAAAGTTTCCTAACCTGACTGTTGAGTTACGTTCGGGCAAAGTTAAGGGAAATATTCCGAATTCGACATCTTCGGCCCGAAAATATCGCAGAATCGGGTCGTACGAAGCCCCGACGCCCCGCTCCGGCACGAAGAGGGCGGTGTCCCGACGGACACCGCCCTCCCCCGCCGGCCGACGGGCTCAGACCTCCGCCGGCAACGCTTCGACCTCCGCCCGCGTCGGAACGGAACTCTGGGCGCCCATGCGCGTGACGGCGATCGACGAAGCCGCCGTGGCGAACCGCACCGCCTCGGGAAGCGACCGCCCCTCGGAGAGGGCCACGGCCAGCGCGCCGTTGAAAGTGTCGCCGGCCCCCGTCGTGTCGACCGCCGCGACACGCCGCGCCGCGACACGCTCGCAGAGCTCCGGCCCTCTGACCAGCGCTCCTTCGCCGCCGAGCGTCACCACCACGTGGCGCACGCCGCGCGCGAGCAGTGCCCCGGCCGCCCGTTCGGCGTCGGCGGCATCGGCCACGGGCATCCCCGCGAGCATGGCGCACTCGCTGCGGTTGGGCGTGAGCAGATAGCACCGGCGCAGCAGCTCGTCGGGGATTGCCGCCGCAGGGGCGGGATTGAGAATCACCCGCACGCCATGCCGCGCCGCCACCTCGGCCGCCCGCATCACCGTGGGCAGCGGAACCTCGAGCTGCAGCACGACGAAATCCGCCGCTGCGATCTCGGCCTCCGCCCGATCGACATCCTCCGGAGAGAGGCGTTCGTTGGCGCCGGGCGCCACGACGATCGAGTTCTCGGCCGCTCCGTCGACGCAGATGAGCGCCACGCCCGACGGCGCCGCCTCGTCGCGCACGACATGGCGCACGTCCATCCGTTCGGCGCGATAGCCCGCCAGCGCCTGCTCGCCGAACAGGTCGCACCCCACGCGCGCCACGAAGGTCACGTCGCCGCCCAGCCGCGAGGCCGCGACGGCCTGATTGGCCCCCTTGCCGCCGGCGGCCATCATGAAACGGCCGCCGAGAATCGTCTCGCCCGGCGCAGGCATCCGCTCGGTCTTCACCACCAGATCGGTATTGGCACTGCCGATCACCACTATTTTTCCCATAGATTCAAATCTGTTTGGTCCGTAAAGTCTCAGGTTCGGCCGACCGCCCTCCGGCAGCCGGTCTTTCGATTGCAAACCCCGCGTCCAGCATCGACGCAAACGTTTGTGCAAGTTCCGCAAAAGTAAAAACGAAAACGAAAAAAACAAAATCGGAACGGTGTTTTTCACATATTTTTCTAACTTTGTGTCCAAATAGTCCCCTTTATGTCCAGAGAGACGCTCATCAGCATCGCCCAGCGCACCCGTTTTTCGGTCTCGACCGTATCCCGCGTGCTGAGCGGGCAGGCCGCCAAATACCGCATCAGCGAGAAGACCGTCGCGCTCATCGCACGCGAGGCCGAACGCTGCAACTACACGCCCAGCCTGCTGGCCAAAGGGCTGCGCACCAGCCGCACCGACACGCTCGGGCTGCTGATCCCCAGCATCGACAACCCCTACTTCGCCCACATCGCCAGCATCATCGTGCACGAAGCGCGCAAGAAGGACTGCAAGGTGATTCTGATCGACACGTCGGAGGACGTGCGCAACGAACGCGACGGCATCCGCTCGCTGCTCTCGCGCAAGGTCGACGGCATCCTGATCGCTCCGGCGGGCGACGACCCCGCCTTCCTGGAGGCGACGGCGCGGCAGACACCCGTGGTCTGCATCGACCGCCATTTCGCCGGCACCTCGCTCCCCTACGTCGTGACCGACAACCTGCGCGGCGGCCGCGAGGCGACGCAGCACCTCATCGACCACGGCCACCGGCACATTCTCTGCATTCAGGGCGTGCGCCACTCGATCCCCTCGGCCGACCGCGTGCGGGGGTACCGTCAGGCGCTCGAAGCCAACGGCCTGGGCCCCTATGCCCGCGTGGTGGGCGACGGCTTCTCGATCCGCAACGGCTACGAACAGACGCTGCGGGCGCTGCACGCCCGACGGCGCCCGACGGCCATCTTCGCGCTGAGCAACACCATCCTGCTGGGCGCGCTCAAGGCCGTGCGCGAGCTGAAGCTGCGCATTCCCGACAACATCTCGCTCGTGTCGTTCGACAATTACGACTATCTCGACTACCTCGATCCCGCCGTCACGCGCGTGGGCCAGCCCAGCGACGAGATCGGCGCGCAGGCGATGGAAATCCTGCTGCGACGGATCGCGGGAGGGACGGACGACGCGGAGCAGCGGCACCTGCCGCCCTCGCTGATCGTCTGCCGCTCGGTCAGAGCCCTCTGACCATCCGCCGACCGACTCTCACCGACAAGCAACCGAAAAAATCATGGACGAAATACTCTCCTATCAACAATACGTGCGGCCCTTCTATGTGATGGCCAAACCGGCGGGTGCGCGCTGCAACCTGCGCTGCGCCTACTGCTATTACCTCGAAAAAAGCAACCTCTACACCGCCGCGCCGGCGCAGACGATGAGCGACGAGCTGCTCGAACGCTTCATCCGCGAGTACATCGAGGCGCAGGCCGGCGACGAGGTCATCTTCTCCTGGCACGGCGGCGAGACGCTGCTGCGCTCGCGCGACTTTTACCGCCGCGCGCTGGAGCTCCAGCGCCGCTATGCGGCCGGCCGGCGCATCGAGAACAGCATCCAGACCAACGGCACGCTGCTCGACGACGCATGGTGCGCCTTTTTCCGCGAAAACAACTTTCTGGTGGGCATCTCGCTCGACGGCACGGCCGAGATGCACGACCGCTACCGCCTCGACCGGCAGGGCGGCCCGACCTTCGAGGCGGTGATGCGGGGCGTGCGGCTGTTGCAGAAACACGGCGTGGAGTGGAATGCGCTGGCGGTGGTCAACCGTCACAACGCCGACGACCCCGTGGGGTTCTACCGCTTCTTCCGCTCGATCGGCTGCCGCTACCTGCAATTCACCCCCGTCGTGGAGCGCATCCTCCCTCACGACGACGGCCGCCAGCTCGCCTCGGCGGCCGAGGCCGGAGCGCCGCTGGCCGACTTCTCGGTCACGCCCGAGCAATGGGGCCGTTTCACCTGCGCGCTCTTTGACCAATGGGTGGTGAACGACGTGGGGCGCATCTTCGTGCAGCTCTTCGACGCCACGCTGGCCAACTGGGTGGGACAGGCGCCGGGCGTCTGCACCCTCTCGAAGAACTGCGGACATGCCGGAGCGCTGGAGTTCAACGGCGACCTCTATGCCTGCGACCACTTCGTCTTCCCCGAATACCGGCTCGGCAACATCCTCGAAACACCGCTCACAGAGCTCATGCGCAGCCCGCGCCAGACGGCCTTCGGCGACGCCAAGCTGCTGGCGCTCCCCGCGCAGTGCAGGCGCTGCCGCTACCTGTTCGCCTGCAACGGCGAGTGCCCCCGCAACCGATTCGAACGCACGCGCGAAGGCGAGCCCGGACTGAACTATCTGTGCAAGGGCTATCAGCGATTCTTCAGCCATGTAGAGCCTTACATGGATTTCATGCGCAACGAGCTGATGCACCAGCGCGCGCCGGCCAACGTGATGGAGTGGGCGCGCCGCAGAAAGAAGAGCGGCCGCTGAGGCGCGGCGGGCCGGCCCGAGCGGCCGCCCCGCTTTGCAGAACCGAAAAAAACCGCTACCTTTGTTCGGTGCATCTCCGGCATCGGGGAGCGCCCCGACGGTCGGTTCCGCACAGAGCGGCGCCCGAACCGGACGATACGGACAACTAAAATTCAACCCAGATGAAAGCATTTCGCCTGATGGCACTGGCCGCCTGCGCGGCCGTAACGCTCGACGCCTCGGCACAGGAGCAGGAGATCCGCTGCTTCTCGCACCGCGGCGGCCGCATGGAGCACGACGAGAACACCCTTTCGGCCTTCGAGGCCAGCTACGAGGCCGGTTACCGCGGCTTCGAGACCGACATCCGCATGACCCGCGACGGCGCGCTGGTCGTCACCCACGACAGCTCGCTCGAGCGCACCACCGACGGCACGGGCACGGTCGAGGAGAAGACCGAAGCCGAGATCCGCCGTCTGAGGACCAAGCAGGGCAACAAGATGCTCTTCCTCGACGAGCTGCTCGACTTCCTCAAGGGCAAGGAGGGGCTCTACGTCGAGTTCGAGATGAAGACCAAACCCGTGGAGCTCTACCCCGAGGAGCGGCTCCACGCCTACTGCGACAAGCTCTACGACGCGGTGATGGCCATCAAACCGGCCGACGCCGTCTTCGTCTTCACCTCGGGCGACTACCGCGGGCTGCGCTACCTGCAGGCCAAGCACCCGGGCGTCGACCTGCTGCTCATCACCTCGAAGCCCTGCTGCGACGAGACGATCGACCTCTGCAAAGCCATGGGCATCACACGCATGGGCGCAACGATGGACGGCACGAGCCGCAAGGCTGTGAAGAAGGCCCACAAAGAGGGGCTGATCGTCAGCCTGTGGCCCGGGCAGTCGGTCGAGGACTTCATGCTCGGCGCCTACCTGGGCTGCGACTACATGTGCACCGACGTGCCGATTGCGGTCAAGAGCTATCTGGCCGAGAAGGCACCGTGGATCAAGGTGAAGTATTGACCGCCACCGACAAGCCGACGGGCGGGACTTCCGAAAGGAGTCCCGCCCGTCGTCGTACCGGACGCTGCCGCCCTATCGGGCGCGCTGCGCGGTGATCGTCCGCTCCACGCGATCGAGGATCTGTTGCGGCGCGATGCGCATGCAGCGGTAATCGCCGAACTTGCACGGCCGCTGCCCGTAGACCGAGCAGGGGCGGCACTTCAGATCGAGCTGCACCACCCCCTCCGGCGAGCAGCCGTAGCCCAGAAAACCCAGCGCGGGATGCGTGGCGCCCCACACCGAGACGACAGGCGTGGCCACCAGCGAGGCCATGTGCATGGCCAGCGAATCCATCGAGACGACACAGTCCAGATGGGCGATCAGGTCCAGCTCGCCGGCGATGCGAACGCGTCCCCACAGCGCCGTGACATTGGGATGCGCATGCTCCATGCGCTCAGCGAAGGCCGCTTCGTCGCCGCCGCCGCTGTGGATGAAGACCCGTTCGCAGCGGGCGCTCAGCCCCGCGACCAGTTCGGCCGCCAGCTCCTCGGGGTAGGTCTTTCCCGCCTGCGCCGAGAAAGGCGCGAAGCCAATCCAAATGCCATGCTTCTCCCCGAACGGATTGGGGCGCACGGGTTTCGCCGCCGGCTGCGGATCGTCGAAACGGAAACCCAGGCGGCGCAGCACGTCGCAGTAACGCACGACGGTGTGGCGGAGCGGAGCGGCGGCCGGATTGGAACAGCCCAACCGGAACCACTTCTCGATGCGCCCCTTGTCGATGTGTGCCGCGGGCATGCCGCGCAGCCCCAGCAGCAGCCCCACAATGCGCGAGCGGAGCACGCCGTGCGCGTCGGCCACGGCGTCGATTCCCCGCTCCCGCGCTTCGCGCGCAAGGCGCGACAAACCGCGCAGACCTTTGTGGCGGCCGTCGTAATCAGCCTCCAGAAAATCGACGTCCAGCCCTGCGAAGAAGGGTTTGAAAAGCGGCCGCGTGAGCACCGTGACGCGGACGTCGGGGTAGGCGTCACGCAACGCGCGAAGGGCGTGCGGCAGCATCGCCACATCGCCCATCGCCGAATTGCGGATCACCAGAATATGTCGCGGCAGCCTCTTATTTCTTAGCGCCATAGAGCACCGGATTCAAAGCCGGATCGTTGTACATCTTCATCTGTTTGTAGGTCTTCATGTACTTGCGGCCCGCCTCGATGTCCTCGATCAGCTCCTCGATGGCGCGCGACAGGTCGACCTGCTGCGCAAGAAGCACGTCGAGCTTCTTCCGGCAGGCGTCGCGGTGTGCTTCGTCCGCTTCGGGCCGGAGCGCCTCCTGCCGCATGTGGTAGATCTTGAGTGCCAGAATCGACAGCCGGTCGATCGCCCACGCCGGCGTCTCGGTGTTGAGCCGTGCGTCCGGCTGCGGCGCCACCTCCTTATACTTATCGAGCAGATAGGAGTCGATATACTCCACCATATCGGTGCGCACCTGATTCGACCGGTCGATGCGGCGCTTGATTCCGAGCGCTGCGACGGGGTCGATCTGCGGATCGCGGATGATGTCCTCCAAATGCCACTGCACCGTGTCCACCCAGTTCTTCATATAGAGCAGATGATCGAGCGAACCCTCGTCGAAAGGATTCGCCACCGGATGATCCACGTCGTCGAAACGATGGTAATCCTCGATCACGCGGTCGAAGATCCGGTTCGCATTTTCCGTAAACATAAGTTTCATTTTATAAGTTGTAATTTTCGAAAGAAATCGCTATCTTTGTTTCACTATACACAAATGTAACGCTTAATTTTGAAAAAATCAATACTCATCGTCATTTTCTTCCTTTCGGGGTGCTGCTTCCTGCGCGCACAGACGCGCCAGACCCGCGAGGAGTACATCGACCGCTACAAACATATCGCCGTGGCGCACATGGAGCGCTACGGCATTCCGGCCAGTATCACGCTGGCACAGGGCATTCTGGAATCCGACTGCGGCAACAGCCGCCTGTCGCGCTCGTCGAACAACCATTTCGGCATCAAGTGCAAGCGCGACTGGACGGGCAACCGCGTCTTCCACGACGACGACGCGCGCGGCGAATGCTTCCGCGCCTACGGCTCGGTCGAGGCGTCGTACGAGGATCACGCCCGCTTTCTGGACGCGCAGCCCCGCTACGACTCGCTCTTCGTCTATGCGGCCGACGACTACCGCAGCTGGGCGCGCGGACTGAAGGCCGCCGGCTACGCCACGGCGCCCGACTACGCGCAGCGCCTCTGCCGCATCATCGAGGAGTCGCAGCTCTACCTGCTCGACCGCCCGCAGGGCGAGACGCTCTACGCCGCACGCCATCATTCGCGCGACGAACAGGCCGTGGAGGGCTTCGCCGCCGCAAGCAGCGTCGTGCCCGTGGCCGCCGCGAGCGAGGAGCGGATCGACCCCGACGATTTCCGCGTGACGATCAACGCCTACATGGGCTACAACATCTATGTCACCAACGGCGTGAACTACGTCGTGGCCAAGGAGGGCGACACCTTCGAATCGCTGTCCGAGATCTTCTGCATCTCGCCCGGCAATCTGCGCAGGTTCAACGACCTGAAAGGCAAGGCGCAGCCCGTGCGCGGCGAACAGATCTACATCGACCGCAAGCGCAAGCGCTGGGAGGGCAACGCCCGCCAGCACATCGTCTCCGCGGGCGAGACCGTCGCCTCGGTGGCGCAGAGCTACGCACTGCGCGAGAAGTCGCTGCGCAAGCTCAACCGGCTGGCGGCGGGCGCCGCGCTGCGCACCGGCCAGACGCTGCGCATCCGGTGACGGACAGGCGCCGCACCGCCGCACGGAAGGATTTGATTTTTAACTCTTACACTTTTAATTGCACATCCGGATGACCTCTTCCCCCTTACGCGCAAAGATCCTCGAGACCGTCGTTCGCAAATCGAGCCTCAAACAGCAGGTGTTCGACAACACGTTCGCCACGTTCAACGAACTGAAAGAGATTCTGTTCGAGATGTCGTCGGAGTGGGACGACGAACTCGACGGCCGCATCGACCGCCGCGTGCGGATCGAGTACCGCGACCGCGGCAAGTTCGAAACGCAGCTCCAGGTGGCCAGCGACCTGCTGATCTTCCGCATGCACACCGACGTCTTCGAGTTCGACGCCAACCACCTCGTCTGGCAAAGCCCCTACGTGCAGGCCGACCACGACAACTCCTACTGCGGGATGATCGACATCTACAACTTCCTGTCGGATTCGTTCAAGTTCAACCGCAACGCCGACGAAGGGTATCTCATCGGCCGCATCTTCATCAACCGCGAACGGTGCTACTTCGTCGAGGGGAAGCGCCAGAGCTCGATGCGCCCCATCGCCTTCGGCCGCGCGGCCATCACGCGCGAGGCGCTGGTGGAGATTCTCGAAACGGCGATCGCCTACTCGCTCGGCTTCGACCTGCTGACACCGCCCTACGAGGATTCGAAACGCGTGACGGTCGACCAGTTCAACACCCGCATGGACAACTCGAAGTTCGTCACGGGCAAACGTCTGGGCTACGACTTCGACGTGGAGGATATCTGACCCGCCGCCCTCCGACGGGCGTCGCGCGACCCGCATGCACCCACCGTTCCCGCCCCGAAGCGGCACACCCCGAACCGACCTCAAACCGAATGAAGATGAAACCGATCCGCTTTATTTTTGTCCTGTCGCTGCTCTGCACCGGCTGCCGGCCGAAACAGTCGACCTATCTGCAAAAAGCGCTTTCGGAACTCGAACGCATCGAACGGGTCTCTTATCAACAGTTCGGAGAGAGCTATTACCCCGGCGACACGGTTCCCCGACGCACGAGGTACTACTATGTCGAGCAGCGCAACCGCGCCGACACGACGCTGCGCCACAGCTATCTGGTCTATTTCGATGCGGACGACACGACGCGCATCAACGGAGCCTACGACGGGACGATCGCCGTCAACGTCGATCACGACAGGCACGAAATGATCGTCGACGATTTCTCTACGCCGCGCGCACCCTATCGCCTGACGGCCACGACCTTCTTCAGTCGGGCGGAAGCCATTCTGCGCTACGTGCTCACCACCGGCGACCCGATCCGCACCGCGTTCGAGCCCTGCGGCGAGGGCTACCGCCTGCGCCTCGACATCGACCGCGACTGCATTGTCGAGTTCTGGGGCCGCCCCTACTACGACCGCCCGACGCACGAACTCTTTCCCGAGGCGTGCCACTCGGCCTATGAAATGGTGTTCGACCGCCACGGAATGCCGTACAAATTGCGCCGCGAGCAGACGCATCAGATCACCGTCAGCTCCGTCTGCAACGTGAAAATCAGCTACGAGCCGCACGAGCCGCTCCGGCTCGAGGAGTATTATCCGGCCGGCTATCGGAAACGCAAACGCAGACCGAAAAAACTTTCCGAAGAGTCCCGCGGCATCGTAGGCAGGCAGGCACCCGACTGGACGCTCGTCGACGCCGATTCGACGGCCGTCGCGCTCGGCGACTTCCGCAGCCGCGTGCTGCTCATCAACTTCACGGGTGTAGGTTGCGGCGCCTGTCACGCTTCGATCCCCTTCCTGCGCTCGCTCAAGACGCAGTATGCCCCGGCCGATCTCGGGGTGGCCGCCATCGAGACGTGGCACACCCCGCTCCATACGCTCGGGGTTTACGCGGAGCGCAACCGGATCGATTACCCGCTGCTGGCCGGCACGGACGAGACGCTGCGCGCCTACCGGCTCGACGGCGCGGTGCCCGTCTTCCTGCTCCTCGACGCGAAGCGGCACGTGCGCCACCTCTTCCGAGGCTATGCAAAAGGGGAGAGCGACCGCAAAATGACCGAAGCGATCGACCGTCTTCTGCATGAACAATAACGGCGCAGCCGCATCGTTAACAGATCAGACGCTCCTCCGGCGGACGGGCCGAACCACTATAAAGAGAGAATACGACATGCGAATTCTGAAAATCTCCCTGTTTTTCGCCGCGCTGGCGGCCGGAACGACGGCCGGTGCACAGGCGTTCGACTACGACGACATCGCCGACGGCCTGCTGCGTCCGGCGCAGCTCGCGGGCATCCGCTCCACGGCCGACGGCGAACACTATACGGTGATACGCGACGGCAACATCCGCCGCCACCGCTACGACACTGCCGACCCGGGCGTGGCGCTGCTGCCTCCGGCAGCCGAAACGGGCGCCGTGGCGCTCGACTCGCTCGACCGCGCCACCGGCACATGGTGCAGCGCGGGGAGCCGCGAACTAAAGATCGCCGACTATGCCATCGCCCCCGACGGCGGCGTGCTCGTGGCCGACGGCGCTGCGCCGATCTACCGCCACTCGTTCACGGCGCGCTACCTCTACTACGACGGCCGGCACCTGCGCGAGATCCTGCATGGCATTCCCGAGCCGCGCGACGCCGCCTTCACGCCCGACGGCCGCAACATCGTCTTTTCGAGCCGCAACGACCTCTACATCTACAACATCGAACGGCAGAGCACGCGCCGCATCACCCGCGACGGCCGCTGGAACGAGACGATCAACGGCACGACCGACTGGGTTTACGAGGAGGAGTTCGGATTCACGCGCGCCTTCGCCGTCGCACCCGACTCGAAGCGCATCGCCTACCTGCGCTTCGACGAGTCGCGCGTGCCGCTCTTCGAGATGATGCGTTACGACGGTGCGCTCTATAACCGCGCCTACGATTTCAAATACCCCAAGGCCGGCGACACCAACTCGACAGTGACGCTCCACGTCTACGACCTCGAAACGGGCCGCACGACGCACGTCGACACCGGCGCCGACTCGACGCAGTACATTCCCCGCATCGGCTGGACGCCGCGCGGCGAGCTGTGGTACGAAACCCGCGACCGCCGGCAGCGCGAAATCGTCTTCCGCCGGCTGGCGGCCGAAGCGTTCGACACGCCGCAGGCGCAGCAGCAGGTCGTCTACCGCGAGCGGTCGCCGCGCTACGTAGCGCACGAAACCGACCGTTCGTTCCGCTGGATCGGCGACGGACGGCGCTTTCTGATCCTGCAGGAGAGCGCCACGGGATGGATGCACCTCTACCTCGGAGAACCGGACAAACCGTTGCGGGCCCTCACCCGGGGGCGTTGGGAGGTGACGGGCATCGTCGGGGCCGACGACCGCGCGGTCTACTACACCTCGACCGAACGCTCGCCGCTCGAACGCCACCTCTATGCCGTCGACTACAAGGGGCGGCGCAAACGGCTGCTCACCCCCGCCGAAGGATTCCACACGATCGCCCCGAGCGCGGGAATGCGCTACTACATCTCGACCTTCTCGTCGGCCGACGACCCCGGGCGGGTCGAGATCTGCGACGCCGCGGGGCGCACCGTGCGCGTGGTGGACGACAACGCCGCGCTGCGCCGCCTGGCGGACAGCATCCGCCTGCCGCGCAAGGAGTTTTTCACCTTCACCACCGAACGCGGCGACACGCTCGGCGGTTACATCGTCCGTCCCGCAGGCTTCGACCCGTCGCGCCGCTATCCCTGTCTGCTGACGCAGTACTCGGGCCCCGGGTCGCAGACGGTGCAGAACCGCTGGCGTCACGACTGGGAGGATGTGCTGGCACAGCGGGGCTACGTGGTGGTGGCCACCGACGGCCGCGGCACGGGCTATCGGGGCGAAGCGTTCAAGAAAAGCACCTACGGGCAGTTGGGACGGCTCGAAGTCGAGGATCAGTTGTCGACGGCCCGCCACATGGCCGCGCAGCCGTGGATCGACTCCGCGCGCATCGGCATCTACGGCTGGTCGTACGGCGGATTCATGGCCCTGTCGTGCGCCTGCAAGGGCGACGGGCTCTTCAGGGCGGCCATCGCCGTGGCGCCCGTCACCTCGTGGCGCTACTACGACACCGTCTACAGCGAGCTCTACAACGGCCTGCCGCAGGAGAATCCCGCGGGCTACAACGACAACGCGCCGCTTGCGCTGGCGCCGCTGCTGCGCGACGACCGCACGCGGCTGCTGCTCATCCACGGCACGGCCGACGACAACGTCCATTTCCAAAACTCGGCGGAGATGGTCCGCGCGCTGACCGGCGCCTGCAAGGAGTTCGACCTGATGATCTACCCCGATCAGAACCACTCGATGCTGCCCGACTGCAAGCGGCAGATCCGCCGGCGGATGATCAGCTTCGTCGAGCGCAACCTGTGACCGCCGCACTCGGCTCAGGCGGCCGACAGGCGGGAGCGCTGCGCCGACAGGGACGATTCCGTCCGTTCAGCGTCGGGGCAGGCCCTACGGAAGCGACCAAACAACGGCACGGCCGGAAAAACACTCCCCATGAAACCTCTGCCGACTCCCGACCTCGTCGCAACTCCGCATGCGGAGCGGTCGGGTGCGGCCGTCCGCCGGACGGCCGCACGCACCCTTCCCTCAGCGCAGCGGCCATCGCCGCCGACCCGCACAAACGCCGAGGCCGCCCCGAAGGACGGCCTCGCAACGGAGCGGAGCGCCGCACCGTCAGATCGAAATGTCGAGAATCTCGAAATGGATCGTGCCGGCCGGAACCTCCACATCGACCCGATCGCCCTTCTTCCTGCCCAGCAGGGCTTTAGCGATCGGCGTGCCGATGGCGAGCTTGCCCTCGCGCAGGTTGGCCTCGTTCTCCGAAACGATCGTGTAGCACATCTGCTTCCCGCTGGTGTGGTTCAGAAGCGTCACGCGAGAGAGGATCTGCACCTTGCTCTTGTCGATCTTCGATTCGTCGATGACACGCGCATTGGCGATCGTATCCTCCAGTTTGGCGATCCGCAACTCGAGCAGGCCCTGTGCCTCGCGCGCCGCGTCGTACTCGGCGTTTTCCGACAAATCGCCCTTGTCGCGCGCTTCGGCAATGGCTGCCGAGATCGCCGGGCGCTCGACCGAACGCATGCGGTCGAGATCGTCTTTGAGTTTTTTGTAACCCTCAGCCGTCAGATAAATAATCTCCTTTGCCATAATTATCTTTACATTAAAGTATTTTCTACTGCAATAAAAAAATTAGAATTCCGACCGTGCGATCAGAACCCCAAACTTCGTTTCGTAGACAAAGATAAAAAGTAATTTCTTAATTTCCAAATATTTTTTTGGCACAAAGTATGCTGCAACCCCGAAACCGAACCGAATCATGTATCTTTTCCTCCTCGCCTACCTTCCGCCGGCGATTGCCGCCGCAGCCGACGTCCTGCGACACAAGCGGACGCCCGTCGTAGCGACCGCATGGCTGCTGGCCATCGTCCTCATCCCGATCGGAGGGAGCCTCTTCTATCTGCTGGCCGGATACCGCAAACCCGTGCGGGGCACCGCTCCCACGGACAGCCGTCCGCCCGCCGGCATCGAACGGCTGCTGTGGAACGGCTGCGCCACGCGCATCCGCCACCGCAACCGCGTGGCGCAGCTCCACGACGGGGGCGAGGCTTTCGCGGCCCTGATCTGCGCATTGCAGGGGGCGCGACGCTACATCCATCTCTCCTACTACATCTTCGCCGACGACCGCATCGGCCGCGCCATCGCCGACATCCTCGTGCGCAAGGCGCGCGCCGGCGTGGAGGTGCGGCTGCTCTACGACGCCGTGGGTTCGTGGAACCTCTCGCAGCGGTTCGTCCGGCGGCTCCGCCAGGCCGGAATCGACGTGCGCGTCTGCGCGCCGCTGCGCTTCCCGTGGTTCACGCCGCGCGCCAACCGGCGCAATCACTCCAAAATCGCCGTCATCGACGGCCGCACGGGATTCGTGGGCGGCATCAACATCGCCGAACGCTACCTCGACGGCAATGCGCTGGGACGCTGGCGCGACGAGCACCTGCGCATCGAGGGCGAAGCGGTGGCCGACCTGCAACGGCTCTTCGCCGCCGACTGGGCGCTCGAAGGAGGCGGCGCGCTGCCGGAGCTCCGGTATGCCGCCGCAACGGCCTACGACCTGCCCTGCTCGCCGCTTCAGATCGCGTGGACGCGCGAGGACCGTTCACGCACGACGCTCGCCGACCTCTTCGCACAGCTCATCGAGGAGGCGCGGCACACGCTGCGCATCTCGTCGCCCTACTTCCTGCCGCCGCCGGCGCTCTGCGACGCGCTGCTGCGGGCCGTGCGCCGCGGCTGCCGCGTGAAGGTGATGCTGCCCGCACGCAGCGACGTGTGGCTCGCACGCCGCGCCACGGACGCCTATCTGGACGAGCTGCTCGAGGCCGGCGTCGAGTTTTTCCGCTTCCGCGGGGGATTTCTCCATGCCAAACGCCTCATCGCCGACGAACGCGCAGCGTCGGTCGGCACGGCCAATTTCGATTACCGCAGTCTGGAATGCAACACCGAGGCCACGGCGCTGCTGCTCGATCCGACGACGATCGAACAGGCCATCCGTCGTTTCGACGAGGACCTCGCGTCGTGCACGCCCGTCGACCGCGAAGCGTGGCGCCGCCGTTCGGCCGGCGACCGGCTGGGCGACCGCCTCGCGCGGCTCTTCGCACCGCTGCTGTAAGCGTGCGGGAGCAGCTATTCGCACACCGGCATCGTGTCGCCGAAGACCTCGCGCATCCGCTTTTCGCCCAGCACGCCCAGCAGATAGCGCCGGATGTCGCACTGCAGCCGCCGGAAAAGGAAGCAATCGGTATAGTTTTCGTTGTCGAGCAGCACGTCGCGGATCGAACGCAGCGAATTGGTGTAGTTGGACATCTCGTTGCGCAGCGCCACCCCCTTTTTCGACGAGGAGGTGATTCTGGCGATCGACAGCTCGCGCAGCTTCTCGCAGACGGTGTTCAGCACGACGATCACCACGTTGTCCATCAGCGTGTGGCCGTGCATGAAGAGGTAGGTGTTCTCGGGCGTCACGCCCCGCCGGAGGAGCTTCCCGGCGAAGTCGCGCATCGGGGCGACCATCTCGGCGTGGCGCTCGCGCAGCATCCGGTCGCGCCGTCCCACGTTGCGGCGCAGCCACGCCAGCGTCCGCAGGCCGTTGTGCTCGATCTCGAGGTAGTTGAGCCGCACCGACGCACGGAAATCGGCCAGCGTGAAGATATGTTCCGAGGACTGCTGCGCCGAGAAGGCGTACCACAGAAAGAGCGGGTAGACGATGCGCGAATAGTCGGCCATGAAGCGCTCGAAGTCGAAGATGCGCGTATCGTTCTTGGTGGCGCGCACGCAGACGTTGTGCAGCGACGCGCATAGCAGAGGTAGTTCTCCGTGGCGTAGGCGTAAGTGTGGAACATGCGGCCGCAGGCCAGCAGATCGCGCGACTGGGGCGTGGAGTTGTAGAACAGGTAGTCGAAATCGGAGTCGACGCACAGCAGCAGCTCGTCCGACGCCTGCGGAATCATCCCGAGCAGCACCTTCTTGCCTTTGGGCAGATCCTCGCGCGGCGGCACGGAAATCTCGAACCGCAGGTAGGGGTTGACGAAGCGGTCGAAGACGCCCCGCCAGAAGGCGACGTCCTCGTACCCCTCGACGAAGACCCGCACCAGCCGTTGCGAGGAGCGGACGGGCAGCGGCTCGGGCAGCGCCCGGCTTCGGGCGGCGAACGGATTCAGTCCGTTCAGTTTATCGGCGAATTTTCGGCTCATACTGCAGCCAAAGATAATATTTTATTACTTTTGCACAAAACAAAACCGTACGGAAAGCCGTTGGATGCGGGAACGGAGAAGCGGTCTGCGGGCCTTCACACCGGCAGAGACCGCAAGACCCGCGCCACCCGACCGTAACGACGAACGAGATAAGTTTTATGACCGACTGGAAATCACGACTGGGGATGGTCTACTCGACCGATCCCGACTTCCGATACACGACCGACGAACCCTGCGAGGAGCCCACGCCGCCCCCCGCCCGACAATCGCTGCGCGTGTGGCTCGACCGCAAGCAGCGCGCGGGCAAGGTGGTGACGCTCGTGCGGGGATTCCGCGGTACGGCAGCCGATCTGGAGGAGCTGGGGCGCATGCTCAAGCAGCGCTGCGGCGTCGGCGGCTCGGCCAAGGAGGGCGAGATCATCATTCAGGGCGACCACCGCGACCGCGTGGTGGAGATTCTGCTGCGTGCGGGCTACGGCTGCAAAAGGGCGGGTAACTGAAACGACCACGCGAAATTGACACGATCTCTGCGACATACGCTGCTGGCGGCCGTGCTGCTCCTTACGGCGGCCGCCGCGCGGGCCCAGTATTACAGTTGGGGACCCGACGCCGCCTCGCTGCGCTGGCGGACGATCCGCACCTCCGACGTGCAGGTCATCTTCCCCGACACGGCCTCCGCCGTGGCACGCCGCACGCTCCGCTTCATCGAGGCCGCACGCCCCACGATCGGCTACGGATTCCGCCACGGTCCGCTGAAGATTCCGTTCGTCATGCACCCCGAGAATTTCCGCTCGAACGGACTGGTGATGTGGCTGCCCAAGCGCGTGGAGTTCCTCACCTCGCCCGCCGTCCACAGCTATTCGATGCCGTGGTACAAGCAGCTCGTGGCCCACGAATACCGCCACGCCGTGCAGTACAACAACCTCAACCGCGGCGTCATCCGGGGGCTGAGCTACCTGCTCGGACAGCAGGGATCGACCGTGGGGCTGCTGCTGCTGCCCGTGTGGCTCATCGAGGGCGACGCCGTGCAGACGGAGACGCAGATGTCGTCGTTCGGCCGCGCGCTGCAACCGTCGTTCACGATGGAATACCGCGCCCTCGGCGACGCCGTGCGCAGCCGCCGCAACACCGACCGCTGGTTCTGCGGCTCGTACCGCACCAATGTCCCCGACCACTACCACCTGGGCTACCAGATCGCCGCCTACGCCGACACGCGCTACGGCCACAACATCTGGGACAAGGTGGCGTGGTACGGCGCCCGCAACCCCTATCTGATCTTCACCACCTCGATCGCGCTGAAAAAGTTCTACCGCACGGGCGTCGACCATCTCTTCGCCGAGACCTTCGACGGGCTGAACTACTACTGGAACGCGCTGCCAGCACGGCACAACTCGTCGCACTACCTCTCGGCGACGCCCGTCGGGAGCTACACGACCTACGCCTACCCGCTGGCCGTCGATGCACAGCGGGTGCTCGCGCTCAAAACCGACTACGACCGCCCCACGCGCTTCGTCACCATCGACGCCGCGACGGGCCGCGAGCGCGCCGTCGCCTACACGGGCAGCGTCTCCACGCGGCCGGCCTACGCCGACGGCCGGGTGTGGTGGACGGAGTACCGGCGCTCGAAGCTCTTCGAGCAGCGGGTCAACTCGCAGCTCTGCTATATGGATCTCGACCGCGGCAAGCCCAAGATCGTGCGCGGGCGGCGCCGCGCGCTCTACCCCACACCCACCGACCGCGGGCTGGCGTGGGTGGAATACTCCCCCGACGGACGCTTCGCCGTCACGGGCGACGCGGGCGTGCCGCGCTGGGAGGCTCCGGCGCAGAGCGAACTGCACGGACTGGCGTGGGACAACCGCACGCGGCGGCTCTACGTGCTCGTCACCGACGACTCGGGCATGCGGCTGGGCCGCATCGAGCCCGACGGGACGGCGACATACCTGACCCGCGGGGCCTACATCACGCTGAGCGACCTCTCGGCCCGCGACGGACGGCTCTACTTCGGGTCGATCGCCTCGGGCTACGACGAGGTGCACTGCTACGACCTGGCCACGGGGCGCGAATACCGGCTCTCGACCTCGGCCTACGGCTCCTTCTCGCCCGCGGCCGACGGCGCGGGCAACGTGCTGATGACCACCTACGACGCCGAGGGCTATCACGCCGCGCGGCAGCCCCTCGACACGCTGCACCCCGTGCAGCCGGCGCGCCTGCCGCGCAACGTCGTCAACCCGCCGCGCCGCAAATGGCCCGTGGTCAATCTCGACACGGTGCGCTTCACGGCCGCCGACTCCCTCTCGTCGGCCGCACGCCACCGTGCACGCCGCTACTCGAAGCCGCTGCACCTGTTCAAGGTGCACAGTTGGATGCCGGTGGCCGTCAACCCCTTCAAACTCGTCGACGAGCACGACGTCGACGTGCAGCTGGGCGTGACGCTCGTCTCGCAGAACCTCCTCTCGTCGGCCGAGAGCTATCTCTCCTACGCGTGGAACCATGCCGAGGGGTCGGTCGTCAAGGGCAGCCTGCGCTACAACGGACTGGGCGTCGAGCTCGACGCCGCGGGCACCTACGGCGGCAATCAGGTGATCTATGCCGCGGACCGGTCGCAGCCGCTGCCCGCGCCCGACAAGTACTATTCGCTCTCGGCGGGCGCCACGCTGCCGCTGGTCTTCGCCGCAGGCTACCGCACGCGCATGCTGAGCCTCAGCGCCGCGTGGAACTACTCGAACGGGCTGGTGGCCAACGTCGGGAAGCTCACCTACGACCACACGACGCACAGCTTCACCAACCTGCAGCACATCGGCTTCAGCGAGGGGCTGCACAAACTGACCTTCGGCATCGGCTTTTCGAGCGCCGTGCAGCTCGCCCACCGCGACTTCGCGACGCCGCGCGGCTATGTGCTCAGCGCCGCCTACGCGCTCAATCCCACCAACGGCGACTTCAGCGACCTCGTGTCGTTCTACGGAAAACTCTACACCCCGGGCTTCGCGGCGCACAACTCGCTGACGGTGGCCGCCACCTACCAGACCTCGGTCGGAGGCTTCCGGAATCCGGCGGGCGAATCGTTCCTCTCCTACAAGTCGGCGCGCCTCATCCCGCGCGGCTTCGATTCGAACGACATCAACAGCCGCAACTACTTCGCCGCGTCGCTCGACTACCAACTGCCCGTGTGGTACCCCGAGGGAGGCATTCCATCGGTGCTCTACTTCAAGCGCATCCGGCTCAACCTGGGCGCCGACTACGGACAGTTCGAGTACGGGCGGTTCGATCCCGAGCGCCGCGCCCTGCGCACCGCCACGCAGCGCATCCACTCGCTGGGCGGCGACCTCTGCTTCGACTTCAACGTCTTCCGGCAGCCGGCATCGGCCACCTCGACGCTGCGGCTGTCGTTCTACGCGCCGAGCAAGGGCGGGCTGTGGTGGTCGGCCTCGCTGGGGCTGCCGTTCTGAGAGGAAAGGATGAAAATTGAGAATTAAATCGTACCTTTGTCCAAAAGTCCTATTGTCACCTATGGTCAAAAAGAAGATGATCGAACGGTTGCGGACCCCTGCGGCCGTGAAATGGTTCTGGATCGTGCTCTGCGCTCCCGTCGCGTTGATTGTCGTGCAGTTGCTGCTTACGCGCATGGGCGCCTTCGGGAAGCTGCCCACTTTCGAGGAACTCGAAAGTCCGAAGAACAATCTGGCGACCGAAATCTACTCCGAAGACGGGGAGATGATCGGCAGCTTCTACATTCAGAACCGTTCCTATGTCGAATACGGCGAACTGTCGCCGGCGCTCGTGGCGGCGCTCGTGGCTACCGAGGACATGCGGTTCTATTCCCATTCGGGCATCGACTTCGTGTCGCTGGCCCGCGTGGCCGTCAAGACGCTCGCTCTGGGCAACAGAAGCCAAGGGGGAGGCAGCACGATCACGCAACAGTTGGCCAAGAACCTCTATCCGAGGGATACGGCCGTGTACCGCAATCCCATATCGAAAAATTCGCGGCTCGTGATCGCCAAACTCAAAGAGTGGATCACGGCCGTCATGCTCGAATACAACTATACCAAGGAGGAGATCATCACGATGTACCTCAATACGGTTCCTTACGGCAGCAATGCCTTCGGCATCAAGTCGGCCGCCCGTACCTTTTTCAACAAGCTCCCCTCGGAACTCAATATCGAGGAGGCCGCCATGCTCGTCGGCGTGGTCAATGCGCCGACCCGGTACAGCCCCCGCAGCAATCCCGAACGCGCGCTCGTGCGACGCAACACGGTGATCGGCCGGATGAAGGACAAGGGGTATATCGACCGCCGGCAGCGCGATTCGATCCGGGCGCTGCCGCT
>USBO01000015.1 GCA_900552955.1 uncultured Alistipes sp. | reverse complement strand
GAGCGACGTGGCCATGTTGCGCGAAGGCGAGACCTATCTCGTGTCGGTCAACATCGAGTCGCGCGAGTACAACGGCCGCTGGTACACCGATATCCGCGCTTGGCGCGTGCAGCCCAAGCAGCAGCAGCCGGCCCCGGCAGCCGATGCACCGCTGCCGTCGGACTTCCCCGCCGAGGGCGGATCGTTCGGCGGAGGCGCCGCTGCCGAGGTGGACGACCTGCCGTTCTGAGCGGAGCGCAGGCAAACGAACGACGGGCAGAGTTCCTTGAGAACTCTGCCCGTCGCTGTTCGTGCCCTGCCGCGACGGTCATCGCAGCCTGCACGAGGGGCTGCCGGCGGTTATTGCCGCTCCGCTTGGCCGTCGATGCCGAAGGCCGAGACGATCACCATCTTCTCGTCGATGTTGTTCGGGTTCGAGACCGTGATGCCGTACTCGCCGACGGGCGTTTCGTCGAGCGTGAGATAGTAGGAGCTTTCGCCGTGTTTACGGGCCGAGAAGGGGAGATAATCCATGTTATTGCTCGTGACATGGAAGGTGCCCGCGGCTGCGATGACGGCCGAGCGCCGTTTCTTGGAGGGCTTCATGCGAAAGACCCTCACGATCGACATCGGGTCGGCGGCATTGTCCTTGACGCGTACCACCAGCGCAATCGGGTGCGCGTTGTCGAAGCGGACATTGGCCCGCTCGCCGTCGATGAGCACTTTCGTTTTGACTTTGCTCACGGCGAATCCCGCGACCGATACACCGCCGCCCGTTCGGGTCTGGACGGTGTGTTTTTCCAATCGTTTGGAGGAGCCGTCGGGATAAACCCCCATCACCTCACCTTCGAATTCGGGTTCGAGGGTCTGTGCCGTCACATTCCCCCCCCCGCTGCCACGGCCGCTGCGACCGTCAGCAGGAACAGAAATTTCTTGAGCATTTGTTTGAGTGTTGAGTTCTACTTCGATGCAAAGATAGCGTTTTCTGCGGTTTTTCCAAGTGATGGTCGGGATTCTTCTCCCGCCGCAGGGGCAGATGTGCTGTCGGGGACGACGGGCAAAAAGAAGTTCCCGCCCGAATCGATTCGGGCGGGAACTTCGGTTGACAGACGTTGCGGAATGCTTATTTCGCAGCGTTCTTCTTATCGTAGCGTTTTGCGTAGCGGCTCATAAACTTATCGACGCGACCAGCGGTGTCAACCAACTTCATCTTACCGGTGTAGAACGGGTGCGACGTGTTGGAAATTTCCATCTTATACACGGGATAGGTTTCGCCGTTCACTTCGATGGTCTCTTTTGTCGAAACGGCGGACCGACACAAAAACACGTGGTCATTCGACATGTCCTTGAATGCCACCAAACGATAATTTTCGGGGTGAATACCTTTTTTCATTTTCGTTTCGTTTTTGTTGAAATACTCAATTGTGGGGCAAAGATAGCAAATTATTTCCAAATCCGATCTCCGGCGCCGAATTATTTCAAATCTTTTCGGCGATGCCGCTTCCGTTCGGAACAGCGAGCGGCTTACAGGCTTCGGATGCAGGAATTAGGGGATCGGCGAATTGGGAATTCGGAATAGTTTTTCTATCTTTGCAACCGCAGCGGCGGGCTCTCCCGTCCGAACGGACCCATAGCTCAGTCGGTCAGAGCAGCGGACTCATAATCCGAAGGTCGTGGGATCATGCCCCTCTGGGTCCACGAACAGACGCCGGACGCCCTCCTCAGGAGGGCGTCCTTCTGTTTTGCGCCGGTTCGGGCCGTTCACGCAGCGCGCCGTGACGTTGCGCGGCATCCATCAGGCCAGATGCGAGTAAATCCAGGATGCGATCAGCGAGGAGAGAATGCCTAATATGAATCCTGCGCCGAACGTGACGGAGGTACTCCACGTCTGCGAATTCTTCATTCTGGGATTGTTGATGTCTCCGTTTCCGGTTACGAAGGAATTGTTGATCTGTCCGATTTTCATTGCAGGTTATCTTTTGTTGGGGTGGTTTACGTTGCCTGTCGCCGTAAAAATGCTGCCGCTGACCGATCCGATGGAGACTGCGGGTTGTTGCGTGAGTCTGGCGGCGGCTTCGTCCTTGTCGTACATGTCGATGTGCGTTCCGTTGTGCTCAACCGTGTTGTTCCCGATGAAGTTCAGGTGCGGATAGGCCTGCTTCGTCCGTACGATGATTTCGTGCGTGCCGACCGTCTTCGCGCAGATCTCCAGAAACAGTTCGTCGTCGGAAGGTTGGCCGATTGCGATCTGTTCGTATTTGTTGCATTTGGTGATGAGGTCGAAACAGCTTATCATCAGCTCCTTGTTTTCTTTGATCGGTGCGGTTTTATACAGCTCCATGGCACGTCCGTCACGATCCAAGGCGATTTTCAGCGCTCCGTCCGAGATGAAATGCGCGATGATGGGCGCCCATTGCTGCACCTCGCATTGGAAAAGACACGGGGATATGGTGTACACGCTCATGCTTCCCGACTCTGTAATTTGAGGAAATCCAGCGTGTCTTTGAGCAGCTCTCCCCCGTAGAACTCTTCGGGCCACTCGAAAAGTCCCGTACGACCGATGTCGATGGCCGAGATCGTCGACCGGTTGCCCTCCTTCTGCCCGATGTAGTAGATCGCCACGTCGTCGGCCGAGATGGTCCTGTCGGCGATGCGCCGCCTCAGTCGTTTGAGCAGATACTCGCTGTGGGTCTCGATCAGCAGATATTTCTGACAGGAGCGCCCCTCCCGATTCGGCTGCTGAGGCAGAGCGATGTCGATGAAGAGATCCGCCAGATCGGCCTGCATCTTGGGATGCAGATGCACCTCCGGCTGTTCGATCATCGTCAGGGAGCCGGAAGGGGTGAAGAATCCCTGTACGATGACCGGCAGAATTTGGGAGATGCCGAATCCCACGTCGGTGATGTCCAGTTCCAGTTTATTTTGCTGCACCTTGAGTTTGTGAATGGCCTCCTCGATGATATGGACGTCGATGGTAATCTGAAAGTGTTTCAACCATGCGTTGACCTTGTCTTTGAGTTTGCTGTTGTTCTTCAGCACCTCGGCGATGGAGTCTCCGTTGAGGGTGTCGAGCGATTTCGGGGTTTTGGTCTTGTCCAGATAATAGTAGCGTTTCGGATGGGCGCGCAGCGGACTGACGTAGTTGATCTTCCCGATTTCGAACTCTTGCTCGACGGATTGCAGTGCCAACTGGAGAATCTGCATCGTATATTTCAACGGCAGAGGCAATTGCTGCACGATCGGCATGAAGAGTATATCGGAATCCAGTTCCGGTGTGAAATAGGAAAAAATATTGCGTCGGACGTTCGGAATGATCTGTTTTCTGAACTTATGGAACTCCTCGTTGATCTCTGCGATCTGAGCGGCATTCAGGACATCGCTGGTCAATTCGACTGTCGGATTTGACAGTGGCTTTGTGACTTGCAGCCCGAACAACTGCGTATACCTCGGGGATGTAGTGTCTTCGGGAATTTTATCTATGGATAATTTGCCGATATATAGAATGTTGGTCTTGCTCCGGTTGGCTGCGTTGTAGCCCAGTTCGATCCGGCATCGTATGCGGGTGTCCGGCGATGGGACTTCTGCGATAATCGTCTTCAGAATCTGATACGAGATCAGATACTCCTTCTTCCATGTGGCGAAATTATCCGATTCGAAAAGCAGGTAGGAGTAATTGAAGGTTCCGTACGCTTCATCCATCAGATCGCATATTTTCTTGAAGTTGGCTTCCGATTCCGCGATGTAACGAATGAAATTTTTCCCTTTGAGTTCTTGCGAAATCCCGTCATATCCCATTCGTTCGAGTTTGCGGTATTCGATTTCGAGTCGCTTGTACATGGACTCCAGTAGTCTTCGGCGGAGCCAGTGGGTGTACGTATTGTCGAGTCCGATCGATAGTTCGATGGGCTTCGCCGTATTGCGGTCTCTGAACAGATTGGCGATATTGCCGAACGAAACGATCTCGCCGTTGGTTTTCAGCGCCGACAGATCGGCCTTGTCGGTGGCCGATTGCAACAGCATCAGTATCAGCTGGATGATGCTGCTCTTGCCGACGCTGTTGGCTCCCAGCAGGATCGTGATCGGTTTGAATGCGAGCTCCCCCGAAGCGAACGCTTTGTAATTCTTGAATCCTATGGATGAAATCATCGCTGTCTTCTTTTTCTACAAAATTAGGGATAAAAACCAGTTATGCAATATTTAGTTGTAAATTTTGATGTTACGGCAACGATGCGTCGTCGCTTCCGGTTCGCAGGCGGTGCGTTCGGGCAGGGCGCAACGGAAACGGGCCTGCGTGAAGTCGCAGGCCCATTCGGGAATGTTTTCCGATGTGCGGGAATCGGACGCCCGTCAGCCGTTGCGCTGCGCCGGACGCCGTCGAATCTCCTCCACGATGCGGTTGTAGGTGCGCCTGTCGAGGCGGTAGAAGAGCAGGGCGGCGGCCGTCACGAGCCAGAGCACGCCCGGGATGGTGCTGAAGGCGTGCCGCATGATCGAGAGGACGGCGGGGTTCTGCGCGGCGTTGGAGACGTAGCCGGCCGCGCCCAGCGCCAGCGCCAGCAGCGAGGTGCCCAGCGCCATGCCGATCTTGTTGCCCAGCGAGATGAAGGCGTATTGGAATCCGTCGTTGCGCACCCCCGTGGCCCATTCGCCGTATTCCACGCAGTCGGGGATGATGGCGTAGATGGCCGTGTTGAATCCCGAGAAGAAGAACTGCGACAGCGCCGCGAAGAGGTAGAAGAGGATGGGCGAGGTGTTGGGGCTGAAGAAATAGAGTGCGATCATCGTCGCGCCGGTTCCGAGCGCGAAGACCGAAGCTGCCCAGCCCTTGTTCGAGGTGCGTCGGAAGACCGGCGGGAAACAGGCGGCACCGAGAATCGAGGGGCCGATGATGGCCAGCGAATAGAGCGAGAAGAGGGTGGCGCTGCCCTCGACGTAGGTGAAGTAGTAGAGCATGTCGGCGTTGCGGCCGTAGAGGATGAATCCGAAGAGCACCTGCCCGAGCAGCGCCAGCAGGTAGGGGCGGTTCTTCGCCACCGCGCGGAGCTGCACCCTGAGCGGGAGCTTCCGCTGCGGGGGAATCTCCACGACCTCCTTCGTCTTGGCGAAGCAGAAGATGTGGCAGGCGGCGAAGATCGCGCCGTAGAGCACGGCCGTCAGCAGATAACCGTGCTGTGCGCTGCCGCCGCCGAAGAATCCGATCAGAGGGATCGTCACGATGTTGATGACGCCGATGGCGATCATGGCGCTGACCGAACGCGAGGTGTTGAGCTGCGCCCGCTCGTCGATGTTCTGCGTCATGGCGCCGCACAGCGTGCCGTAGGGGATGTTGACGCAGGTGTAGCCCAGGACCAGAATGCTGTAGGTGACGGCCATGTAGACGATCTTCGCGCTCTGGCTCCACGCGGGATGGGCCCAGAAGGTGAGCGCCAGCACGAGTGCCGTGAGCGGAGCGCTGAAGAGCAGCCACGGGCGGTAACGTCCCCAGCGGGTGCGCGTCTTGTCGCTCAGCGCGCCGATGATCGGGTCGTTGACGGCGTCCCAGAAGCGTGAGACCAGCATCAGGGTCGCCACGGCGCTCATGCCGATGCCGAAGACGTCGGTGTAGAAAATCATCAGGAAGTTTCCGACGAACATCCAACTGAAGTTGCAGCCCACGTCGCCCATGCCGTAGGCCAGTTTGCTCAGCAGGGAGACCTCCGAGCGGTTCGATTCGCGTGTCATATCCGGTAAAGTTCGGGTTGCGGTGAAAAAACGTTCAAAATTAATGATTTTCCGGCACACCACCTAAGAATGGCGATGCGGTTTTCATCGCGCAGGACGGAAAATACGGGTCTGTACGGCCGGATGTCCGTGCATGAACCGTTCGTGCCGAGAGGATGCCGAGGGCCCTCGGCGGCTGCGGAAGAGGAGAACTGCGGCGGAAGGGGCGTACGGGGTGCACTCCGTACGGGGTCTGTGTGATTCAATAGCCTTGTTTATAGATAATTGAAACGTTTAATGATCGGATTTTCGTTGTTGTCTCCGTGCGTGAAACAGGTCGTTTCGGACGGAGCGGACGAGCTGAAAAAACACCCTTCCGGCCCTCTTTCGATATTTTTTCGGACGAATGCTTGGTTTTTATTAAAACGTTTCATAGCTTTGTCGGGAGTTTAAACTGCAAACCTGAGCCATGGGAAAAATTACGATTCGGGATGTCGCGCGGGAGTCGGGCGTTTCCATCTCGCTCGTGTCGCTGGTGATGAACGCCAAACGCGACGCCGAGGGAAATCTGGACTGCAATGTCAACAAGGATACGGCGAGCCGTATCAGAGAGGTTGCCAAACGGCTGGGCTATCGCCCCAACAAAGCGGCGGCGAGCCTGCGCAGCGGACGATTCTACACCATCGGCATGATCACGTCGGACATCTCTAACGAATTTTTCGCCGACATCGCGCGGTACATCGAAAATATCGCCCACAACCATAATTATATGGTGTTGTTCGGCAGCTCGGACGAGAATGCCGAGAAGCTGGACAACATCATCGACACCTTCATCGGCAGCGGGGTCGAGGGACTGATCGTGGCACCCTGCGCAGGCAGCGAAGAAGTGCTGCGCAAGGCGCTCGAGGCGGGAATCCCCACCGTGCTGCTCGACCGCGACCTCAAAGGGGTCGACGCGGGGCGGGTGATGCTGGACAACGAGCGGGCCGGCCGCATGGGCGTCGAACACCTCTACGAAAACGGTTACCGCCGCATCGAGATGATCTCCTACACGCTGGGCATTTCGAGCCTCTCGGAGCGTGAAGAGGGCTACCGCGAGGCCATGCGCCGCTTCGGGCTGGAGGGCTATTCCCAAATCCACTATACGATCTACGGCAATGCGCAGGAGGATCTTGTGCGCATCTTCGAGGACGGCGTGCGCCGCGGCGTGGAGGCCTTCCTGCTGCCCACCAACACGCTGGCTCTGTTGGGGTTGCAGGCGCTCAACACGCTCAATCTCACCTCGCCCAAGGATCTGGCGCTGGTGGGATTCGACGAGAGCGAGATTTTCACGCTCTACAAGCCGACGATCACCCATATCACGCAGTCGACGCGCACGCTGGGCGAGAAGTCGTTCGAGATGCTGCGACGCATGATCGCGGGCGACGACGGCTGCCGCAGCGTGGTGATCGAACCAATGCTGATCGTCGGCGGATCGACGGCCTGCATCTATCCCGAGCGCGCCGAGGCCGGCCGCCGGCGCGAGGCCTGCGTCGCGGAGCTCACTCCCGCCGACTCCGTACTGCTTCCCGGAACCTATTTTCAGCATAAGGGAGGCTGGACGGCCGACCCGCAGTTCATGGATCAGATGGGGTCGAGCTACCTGCTGGCCCACGGACTGGGCATTCCGGTCGAGGATGCCGTGACGAAGATCGAGATTCCCGAGAGCGGTCAGTACCGCATCTTCGTGCGGACGAAGAACTGGACGGCCCATTGGACCGATGGCGAGAAATACGCTCCCGGAGCGTTCCGCCTGCGCATCGACGGCCGCGACTGCGATACGCTCTTCGGCACGGGCGACCCCGGGTGGCGCTGGCAGCCGGGCGGTGCGGCCTACCTCACCAAAGGCGTCCATCAGATCGCGCTGCACGATCTGGCCGGATTCGATGCGCGGTGCGACGCCATCCTTTTCACGCTGCATGACGTGACGCTCGACGACTCGCTCGAGACCGTTTTCCAGTTGCGCAACAATCTGCTCGGACTGCCTGCCGTGCCCGAGGACAAGGGCGAATTCGACTTCGTGGTGGCGGGCGGCGGCGTGGCCGGCATGTGCGCCGCCATCGCAGCGGCGCGGCAGGGTCTGCGCGTGGCGCTGATTCAGGATCGCAAGGTGCTGGGCGGCAACAACTCGTCGGAGGTGCGCGTGGGACTGGGCGGCCGGCTCAACATCGGCGCCTATCCGTCGCTGGGCTATCTGCTCAACGAGTTCGGCCCCTCGACCAAGGGCAACGCGCGCACGCCGGAGATTTACGAGGACGAGAAGAAGCTCAAGGCGATCCTGGACGAGGAGCGCATCACGCTGCTGCTCGGATACAAGGTCACCAAAGTCAACAAGAATACGCCGCGCTCGATCGAATCGGTCGTGGCCACCGACGTCGACACCTACCGGCAGATCACGGTGCACAGCCGTCTTTTCGCCGACTGCACAGGCGACGCGACGCTGGGCGTGCTGGCCGGCGCGGAGTGGAGCATGGGGCGCGAGGCGCGGTCGAAATACGGCGAGCCGTCGGCGCCCGAGGAGGCGGACGGCATGACGATGGGTGCTTCGGTGCAGTGGTACTGTCTGGAGGCCGAGGCACCGACGTCGTTCCCCGACATCGAGTGGGGGCTGCCCATCGACGAGCGCAGTGTGCAGATCGTGCGCCGCGGCCAGTGGTACTGGGAGGTGGGCATGCGCGACGATCAGATCGCCGACGCCGAGAAGATCCGCGACTACGGCATGTACGTGGCCTACTCCAACTGGTCGTACCTCAAGAACCGCTCGTCGGTGCGCGACCGCTATGCCAACAGCTATCTGGGCTGGGTGGCCCACGTGGCGGGCAAGCGCGAAAGCCGCCGTCTGCTGGGCGAGTTCGTGCTGCGCGAGCAGGATCTGATGAACTTCACGATCTATCCCGACGGCACGGCCTCGACCTCGTGGTACATCGACCAGCACTATCCCGATCCCGAGAACAGCAAGCTCTTCCCGGGCCGCGAATATCTCTCGTGCGGCCATCTGACACCGCTGTCGTTCTATCCGATTCCCTATCGCTGCTTCTACTCGAAGGACATCGACAACCTCTTCATGGCGGGCCGCAACATCTCGGTCTCGCACGTGGCGCTGGGCACGGTGCGCGTGATGCGCACCACGGCGATGATGGGCGAGGTGGTCGGCATGGCCGCTTCGATCTGCTCGAAGCGCGACGCGCTGCCGCACGACATCTACGACACGCGTTTCGGCGAGCTCGAGGCGCTCATGAAGCGGGGTGCAGGCCGCACCGACGTTCCCTATTTGCAGGTTTACACGCTGATCGACACCACGGCTGCACGCAGCGAGGAGTGCTGATCCGCTCAATTACGAATGACCCTAACATACAAAATCAATGAATACAATGAACACAACGAATTCGGTCATGGTTCTTGCCACGACCTTTGCCGATCGGGGCGACTGGACGGTCGAACAGCAGTTCGTCCTTCAGATGGGATCCTCTTATCTGCTGGCGCACGGTATCGGCACGCCGCTTCAGCGCGATGCGGTGACGACTGTCGAAGTGCCCGCCGACGGCGAGTACAATCTGCTGGTGCGCACCAAGAACTGGACGAAGCATTGGTCCGACGGTCCGACGCCGGGCATCTTCCAGGTGCTGGTCGACGGTGTGGCCGATGCGGCGACCTTCGGCACGGACAAGGTCGACTGGTACTGGCAGCGGGGCGGCAAAATCGCGCTCAAGAAGGGCAAGCACACCCTCGCGCTGCACGACCTGACGGGATTCGACGGCCGTTGCGACGCCATCGTGCTGACCACGACCGATGAGATGCCGGGCGATTCGCTCGAGGAGTATCGCGCGCTGCGTGCCGCGCTGCTCGGCGCCGAGACGCCGGTCGACAAGGGCGAATTCGACTTCGTCGTGGTCGGCGGTGGCATCTCGGGCATCTGCGCCGCGCTGGCGGCCGCCCGTCTGGGCTGCAAGGTTGCCCTGGTGCAGGATCGCTACGTGCTGGGCGGCAACAACTCGTCGGAGGTGCGTGTCGGTCTGGGCGGCCAGATCAACGTCGATCCCTATCCGTCGCTGGGCTATCTGCTCAACGAGATCGGTCCCGACCGCATCGGCAACGCACGCGGTGCGCACCACTATCAGGACGACAAGAAACTCAAGGTGGTGCTGGCTGAGAAGAACATCACACTTTTCATGGGCTATACTGTGATCGACGCCGAGAAGATGGGCGACACGATCCGTTCGGTGGTGGCCGTCGAGGCGACCAAGCAGAATCGCATCAAGATCTCGGGCAAGCTCTTCACCGACTGCACGGGCGACGCCTATCTGGCCGCGATGGCCGGTGCCGAGTGCCGCATGGGCCGCGAGGCGCGCGCCGAGTTCGGTGAGAGCCTGGCTCCGGTCGAGGCCGACGGCTTCACGATGGGCGTCTCGATCGAGTGGTACTGCGAGGACTGGAACACCCCCTGCACCTTCCCCGACTCGCTCGACTGGGGCCTGCGTCTGGACGAGTACACCGTCGAGCCGGTGCACCGTGCCAACTGGTACTGGGAGGTCGGCATGCGCGACGACCAGGTGGCCGACGCCGAGAAGATCCGTGACTACGGCATGTACGTCGCCTACTCGACCTTCTCCTACTGCAAGAACCGCTACTCGAAGAAGGAGGACTGGACCTGCACGCACCTGACGTGGGTGTCGCACGTCTCGGGCAAGCGCGAATCGCGCCGCGTCGTGGGCGACTACATCCTGCGCGAGCAGGATCTGACGCGCCCGATCCGGCACGAGGACGAGACCTGCACGACCACGTGGCGCATCGACCAGCACTATCCGATGGAGAAGAACTCGCAGCAGTATCCCGGCGCCGAGTGGATTTCGGTGGGCGTGCTCACGCCGATCGACTTCTATGCGCTGCCCTACCGCTGCTTCTACTCGAAGGACGTGCGCAACCTCTTCATGGCGGGCCGCAACATTTCGGTGACGCATATCGCGCTGGGTTCGACGCGCGTGATGCGCACCTGCGGTCTGATCGGCGAGGTGGTCGGCATGGCCGCTTCGATCTGCTCGAAACGCAACGTGCTGCCGCGCGACATTTACACGACCTATTTCGCCGACCTGCAGGAGCTCATGCGCAAGGGTACGGGCCGCACCGACGTGCCCTACACCCAGTTCTACCACCAGGTGGACCGCACGGGTCATCAGGCCGAAGACAGGTAGCGGACTGCCGGCGTGCGGAACCCTCCGCACGCCGGCGGATCGCATCCGCCGCGCGTATGCCGCGCGACAATCACACTAATCCGACCTAAAACATTCCGAATGACTTTTATCGACTGGACAATCATCGCCGTTTTCCTGATCGGGCTGATTTCGATCGGCTTCCTCTTCTCGAAACGCAACAAAAATCTCGAAGACTACTTTTTGGGCGGCCGCTCGATGCCCACGTGGCTTGTGGCCTTCGCCGCCACGGGAACCTCGATCAGCGCCGGCACCTTCGTCGGCTCGCCCGAGCTGGGGTTCAACACCAATCTGACCTACCTGATGCTCTGCGTCGGTGCCATCTTCGGCGGCCTGCTGGTCGCGCTGCTGGTGCTGCCGAAACTTTACAATGCCAACACGATCACCATCTACGGCTATCTGGGCGACCGCTTCGGCGATTCGGCCAAGAACTCGTCGAGCGTGATGTTCCTCGTCGGACAGCTCTTCACCTCGGGTTCGCGGCTCTTCATCGCGGCCATCGCCGTCTCGGTGATTCTCTACGGGAACATTCAGTTCGAATTCCTGATGTATTCGATCATCATCCTGGGTGTCATCAGCACCATCTATACGATGGCGGGCGGCATCAAGGGACTGATCTATATCGACACGATCCAGATCCTGCTCGTCGTCGGCACGGGCGTCGTGGCGCTGCTGGCCGTCTACTTCTCGATGACGCCCCACATGAGCCTGGGCGAAATCTTCGCCTCGCTCACCTCGGGCGAGGTCAAGAACGCCGCCGGCGAGTGGGTCGCAGGCAACAAACTGCAGATCGTCGACGCATCGTGGCGCATGGATGTGCCCTATAACCTGCTGGGCGCGCTCGTCGGCTGCACGATCTTCAAGTTCGCACAGTTCTCGACCGACCATGAGTTCGTGCAGCGTCAGCTCACCTGCCAGTCGGTCAGAAAGGCCGGCGTGTCGCTGGTCTATTCGCAGATTCTGAGTCTGCCCATCGTGCTGATCTTCCTGGCGATCGGTCTGTTGTTCTACGTATCCTATTCGACGAGCGCCGATCCCTCGGCGATCCTGCAATACAAGAACGATGCGCGCGACATCTTCCCGCAGTACATCTGCCATTCGATTCCCACGGGCGTGCGCGGCGTGATGGTCATCGGCCTGCTGGCCGCCGCGCTGTCGAGCTTCAACTCGGCGATCAACGCCATGGCCAGCAGCTTCGTGGCCGACATCTACATGCCGCTGCGCAAACGCATGGGCCACGCCATCACGTCGGACAGCGACCAGATGTCGTCGTCGAAGAAGATGGTTGTCCTGATGGGTGCCGTGCTCACGGCCTTCGCCATCGTCACGGCCGTCATGCAGGAGAAGAGCGGTCTGAACCTGGTCGATTTCGCCACGGGTGTGATGAGCTTCTCCTATGCGGGCATGCTCGGCGTTTTCCTGTGCGCACTCTTCACCAAACGGGGCAACACGCGCAGCGTCCTCGCGGCGCTGGTGGTGGGCCTGCTGGTCGTGCTGCTGCTGCAACCCTATGTGCTGGGCCCGCTGAGCGAGAATCTCGTCGGGCACCGCGTGTCGATCGCGTGGCCCTGGTGGTGCCCCATCGGCGGTATCGTCAGCTTCGCCGTTTGCTGCCTCGGTAAGAAAAAATGAAAATAATTTCGTAACTTTACACCATGAGACAAGTCGTTTTGACCGCTCCCAAGCAGCTCGAGCTGCGGGAGGTCGCCGCCCCCGAGGCGGGAAATCTGAAAGCGGACGAGGTGCTGCTGAACATCAAGCGCATCGGTATCTGCGGTTCGGAAATACACTCCTATCACGGCCAGCATCCCGCCACTTTCTATCCGGTGGTGCAGGGACATGAATATTCGGCCGAAGTGGTGGCCGTGGGTGCAGGCGTGCACAAGGTGAAACCGGGCGATTGCGTCACGGGCCGTCCGCAGTTGGTCTGCGGGGAGTGCAACCCCTGCAAGCGCGGGCAGTACAACGTCTGCTCCAACCTGCGTGTCGAGGCCTTCCAGGCCGACGGCGTGGCGCAGGACTACTTCGTGATCCCCGAGGAGCGCGTCGTCGCGCTGCCCGAGGGGATGCCGCTCGATTTCGGTGCGATGGTCGAGCCGACGGCCGTGGCGGCGCACGCCACGAGTCGTCCCCGTGCGCTCGAAGGAAAGAATGTCGTGGTGTCGGGCGCCGGCACGATCGGCAATCTGGTGGCGCAGTTCGCCCGCGCACGCGGTGCGAAGAAGGTGGTCATCACCGACGTGAGCGACTACCGTCTGGAGAAAGCGCGCGAGTGCGGCATCGAATATACGCTCAACGTGGCCCGTGAGCCGCTGACCGACAAACTCGCCGAGCTGTTCGGCGACGAAGGGTACCAGGTGGCTTTCGAATGCGCCGGCGTCGAGGTGTCGGTGCGCTCGCTGATGGCCACCGTCGAGAAGGGCGGCGACGTGATTATCGTGGGAGTCCATGCCAAGGATCCCGCCGTGAGCATGTTCCACCTGGGCGAACATGAGCTGAACCTGATCGGTTCGATGATGTACCGCCACGAGGATTATCTGAAGGCTGTCGAGGAGATCGCTGCGGGGACGATCCGGCTTGCGCCGCTCGTCTCGAACCGCTTCCCGCTGGAGCGCTACAACGAGGCTTACGAGTTCATCGACGCCAACCGCGAGACCTGTATGAAGGTGCTGATCGATCTGGAAGATGGGAAAGCCTAAGATCGTCGGTATCGGAGAGTTGTTGTGGGACGTGCTGCCGGCCGGTCGACGGCTCGGCGGCGCGCCCGTCAACTTCGCCTTCTATGCGCAGGAGCAGGGGGCCGAGTCTTGTATCGTGAGTGCCGTGGGCGCCGATGCATCGGGCGACGAACTGCTCGGCGGCATCGCCGCGCTGGGGCTCGACGTGCGGGCCGTGCAGCGCAATGCGCACCCCACGAGCACCGTCGAGGTGACGCTCGACGCAGCAGGCGTGCCGGCGTACCGCATCCGCGAGGAGGTGGCGTGGGACTATATCGAACGCACGCCGGAGGCCGACGCCGCCGTGGCCGGCGCCGATGTGGTTTGCTGGGGATCGCTGGCGCAGCGCAACGACGTCTCGCGCCGCAGCATCCTTGCACTCGTCGACGCCGCACCGCGCCGGTGCATGCGTCTGTTCGACATCAATCTGCGGCTCGACTATTATGACGAGCGGATCGTCGGCGATTCGCTCGAGCGGGCCGACGTGCTGAAACTCAACGAGGACGAACTTCCCGTCGTGGCGCGTTTCTTCGGGCTGGAGGGGAGTGCCGAGCAGTTGATCGCACGGCTCATCGAACGTTTCTCGCTGCGTTACGTCGTCTTCACCGAAGGCGGCCGGGGCAGCCGCGTGACGGCAGCCGACGGACGCACGTCGTATCTGGCCACGCCCCGTGTGGAGGTGGCCGACACGGTCGGTGCCGGCGATTCGTTCACCGCCACCTTCGCCGCGTCGCTTATGCAGGGCCTTCCGATGGAGGAGTGCCACCGTCGTGCGGTGGCCGTTGCAGCATTCGTATGTACGCAGCACGGAGCCATCGCACCCTTGTCCGAATTCATGAAAACCGTAATACCGAATTGTTAACCAACCCGATCCGAATGAACTTCACTACCCTTTTCAGACGACTGATCCTTTCGTTCGCCGCTTTGACGGTGAGTGCTGCGGCCTTAGCGCAGAGTGCCTACGAAGAAATCATGGCCGATCCCGACAAGGCCGGAGGAATCTATTATATGTACTCCTTCGACGAGCCCGAGGCGACTGCGGCGCCCAAGGGCTACGAGCCGTTCTACATCAGCCACTACGGCCGCCACGGTGCCCGCTACATCCTGCGCAACCATCAGTACGACACGGTGGCCGAAGTGCTGGGACGTGCGCGTGCCGATGGCAAGCTCACGCCCAAGGGCCTCGACGCCTGCGATCGGTTTCTGAAGATCTATCCGCTGCTCAAGGGCCGCGCCGGTGATCTGGCTCCCAAGGGGCAGATGCAGCACAAGCGGCTGGCCAAGCGTATGTATGCCGCCTATCCCGCGATTTTCCGTCATCGGCCGCACATCGTGGCCTATTCGACGCACGTGCCGCGCTGCATCATGAGCATGGCCTCCTTCTGCGAGGGGTTGAAGGAGATTGATCCGTCGCTCGATATCTTCACCGAGACGAGCGCCGTCAACATGTATTATCTCAATCCCCATTCGCCTGAGAATCCTGTAGGTACGGCTAAGGATCTGGAATACAAGTCTCCCGAGGCGCCCTGGCGTCCCGAGTGGCGGCGGTTCTGCGAGGAGAACGTCGATCTCGAACCGCTGCTGGCGCGCCTGTTCACCGACACGGCCTATGCGCGGTCGATCTGTGACCCGTTCCAGTTCGGGCTGGATCTCTTCTTCGTGGCCGGCCACATGCAGTGCACGGATCTCGACGAGTCGTTCTACGACCTGTTCACACCCGACGAGCTGTTCCGCTTCTGGGAGTGTGACAACTATACCTATTATATCGAAAAGGGACCCGATCCGCGCAATCGTGGCCGTGGCACCAATCTCTCCGAGTCGCTGCTCGACGACATCCTCGTGCGTGCCGACGAGGATATGGCCGCCGGCGAACCGGCAGTACGCCTGCGCTTCGGTCACGACGGCTGCATCATGGCACTGCTGACGCTCATGGGCGTCGACGGCTGGACGACGGCGGTGACCGACCCGCACAAGATCAGCGACGTGTGGCAGATCTACCGCATCCCGATGGCGTCGAACATGCAGTTCGTCTTCTACCGCAGTCGGAAGAATCCCGACGTGCTGGTGCGCGTGGTGCTCAACGATAAGGAGCTTCGGTTTCCGGTCTCCGGCAGTCAGGGTCCCTATTACCGCTGGGAGGATTTCCGTGCCCACTATTCTGAAATCGTCAAAGAAGCAAGACTTAAACTCGAAGCAACCAAATGAAACTGAATCGTAACATGCGGTTTCTCGCAGCCGCATTGACGGTCGTCTGCCTGTTTGCGGCGACCTTCCATGCCGATGCCGCCGGTCGCGGCAAGGCAATTCTCACGGGTGTCGTCTACGGCGACGGCCAACCTTTGGCCGGCGTTCATGTGTCGGACGGCGTGCACTTCGCAACGACCGACGCCAAAGGACGCTATCGCCTCGAATCCGACAAGTCGGCGGGCTTCGTCTTCGCCGTCACGCCGTCGAACTGGGTGGCTGCCGAGGCCGACGGCATTCAGCCGCTCTTCTGGGCGGCGCTCGACGAGGGGAGCGACCGCGACGAGCGGCACGATTTCCGCTTTGCGAGCGTCGATCAGTCGCGTTATACGATGATGTTCTTCACGGACCTGCATCTGACGAACTCCTCCGAGAAGCACGATCTCGACCACTACCGCCGCATCGCGCTGTCGTCGATCTCCGACGAGGCGGCGCGAGCTTCGGCGCGCGGTCCGGTCTATTCGCTCAATCTGGGCGACCTGTCGCACGATCTCTACTGGTATCAGTATGAGTTCGACGTCGCTTCCGCCAAACGGTTCCTCGAGCAGAACGGCTTCCCGACGCTGCTCTACAGCATTCCGGGCAACCACGATCACGACGCCGCCACGCAGGCCGGCGATGCGGTCGACCGTCGTGCCGAGCACCTCTTCCGCCGTACGTTCGGCCCGACCTACTATGCGATGAACATCGGCGACGTGCACTGGATCATGATGGACAACATCATCTACAAGAATACGCCCGGCAAGGGCAAGAAGAACGTCGGCGTGGTCGGCGCCCGCGACTACGACCGGGCCTTCACGCCTGCGCAACTGGCGTGGCTGCGCCGCGATCTGGCGACGGTCGATGCCTCGAAGACGGTCTGCCTCTGCACGCATTGCCCGATCTTCTTCCAGGATGCCCGCCGTACGACGCTTCTGTCCGATGTCGCTCAGGTGGATTCGCTTGACGCATATTTCTCGCGTTTCGACAAGGTGCATATCTTTTCGGGGCACGCCCACCGGACATTTTATTTGAAAAGCCCCGATTATCCGCGCTTCGAACAGTACATACTTCCCGCCACCTCGGGCGATATGTGGACGACCAACGATCGTTTTCAGGCGTTGTGTCCCGACGGCAGCGATGCGGGTTTCGTCGTGGCGACTGTCGACGGCGGCCGTTTCGCATATACCTATCGCACCGAGGCATACGGACGCAAGAGATTGCGTGCCTACGATATGAACGGTGTGGGCGAGTACTATCGCACCTGCGATCTCATCGGTGTGCAGCAGCGCCTCTATCCCGAACGCATCGACTACAGCCAGCCCGAATACGCGAACTGCGTCTATGTCAATTATTGGGAGTATCAGCCCGGACAGCGCGTGGAGATGTACGAGAAGGGACGGGCGCTCGACGTCAAGCAGGTCGAGGACGAGGATCCGCTCTACAACATCAGCCACTATCTGCCGGCTTTGGCCGAGAAACCTGTCTATAAGCAGAGCGACTCCCGTGTCATCAGCCACCATATGTTCGCAGCCAAGGCGCGTACGGCGACAGCTCCGGTCGAAATCCGGATCGTGAACGCCGATGGCACGATCCTTCACACCGAAACGCTCGAACGGCCCAAACCGTTCGACAAAGAGATTCGATAAGCCTTCCGTTGGATGATCCGCCATTGACAATCGGCTGTCGAACAGCCGGTTGTCAATATTGGCATCCGTTTTATTGAAACGTTGTAATCGGCGGGATGCCGAAGCGGGAACTATTTAATTTTCGTTAATAATCCGCAATTTTTATTAAAACGTTTTAATTTTCTTTTCCTTTAATTTTTCCGTTTGCCTTTTTTTACTATCTTTGTACACACTAACCAAAATTCACATTATTAACCAAACACTAATCGTATGATCCGAAACTTACTTCTATGGACGGCGGGATGTCTTCTGACGGCATTCGCCGTATCGTCGTGCGAAAGCGACGATGTCGACTACGGACCCATTTCGGCTGCCATTGCGATCGACGTGGATGACGTGACTCCGAGCTCCGCGAAGGTCAAACTGGTGACCGAACAGGAAAACGTGGCTTCCTACATGATCGTCAAACCGACGCCGATCTCCGACTTCGAGTATGCGGCCCACGACGCCATCGACCGTCTCGCTTTCGTCGAGGAGCGCGGTGAAATGGCCGAAGCTCCCTTCGAGCAGACGCTGTCCGGCCTGATGCCCAAGGTGGAATACCTCTTCGCCGTGGTCGGATTCGATGCTTCCGGCCAGCGGGTCACGGCGCCGACCTTCGCGCGTTTCACGACGGCCTTCGCATCGTCGCTGGTCGAGGCGCGCTTCGACGAGAGTGCCGACGGCACGTTGATCTTCACGGGAAAGATCACACCCAACGCCTACACGGTATCCTACCGTTACATCTTCGACAGCGACCACAACGAAGCTACCGCCGCCGAACTCCTCACACTGCTCGAAGCCGGTGGCAGCGAGGTGAAGACCGACAAGGGTGTCAAGGAGCTGAAACTTACGAAAGCGGACAAGAAGGGTGTTACGCTCGCGGTTCTCTCCTATGACGATGCAGGCCGTCCGGGCGAGTTGACCAGCACGTTCGTGTCGACCGACGACATGGTATCGGTGATCGTCGACGGCAAGGAGACGAAGTTGGCGCGTGCGACCGAAGGCGTCGACATCTTCGAGGGCAAGGTGGCGGTTCCGGCCAAGGGCGAATTCACGATCGAGATCAACAAGGTTGCCTACGGATTCGCTCCCTACAGCGGCAACGGCGGCGTGGGCAAGGTCGAGAACGTAATGTCGGCCATTCCCTATTACTACGGAAAAGATCTCGCCGATTCGCGGATCCACGAGGTCAAGAAGGCCGTCGGTCGGATGGCAGAGATGCTGGTTGGCGGCAACAAGTTTTGGACGAATATTTCGGCCGAAGCGCAGTTGCTCGTCCGTGTCGATTTGACCTATGCCGACGGCAAGCCGCGCTACTATCTCGAACTGGTAACGGCCGAGGATCCGAATCTCGTGCTGGAGCAGAATTTCGACCTCTTCGTCTGGGGCGGCGATTATACGTTGGGCAAATCGAAGGGCGGCGGCACCTCGCCGATCGCCGACGACAATAAGTCCGCAGCGGTGCTCGACGGTACGGAAGAAGGAAATAAAGGAGGTGCCACGTATACGGATGTGTTCCCCGACGATTGGAGTACGCCCGGCGCGGTCGATGAGACCGAGAACAGTATCGCCTGCGAGGCATATCTGAGCAACCGCGACGTCGCCGGCTGGGAGATCGCCCATGTCGCCGAACAGGCGGGTACGATCCGTATGAACAAGTCTTCGAGCAAACACCAGTACAGCGGGTGGGTGATGACGCCCAAGCTGGCCAAACTGTCGGGTGCCACCGACATCTCGGTCGAATTCGACATGTGCCGCTTCGGCGACAACGCCGATGACATCCATGTGACGATCGTGGGCGCCGGCACTTACACGGCAGCTACGGTCAACCCCAATGGAGGTGCGGCTCAGCAGGTCGCTGCCGCGGGTCAGGACTTCGTCATCACGCCAGACTTGTGCGCCGGACAGTCCAATGCCGTGGTGAACAAGCCGTGGACACACGTCAAATTGTCGGTCAGCGGTGCGACGGCCGAGACGCGCATCAAGATCGACGCTTCGAAGGGCTCGAACTCGACCAAGAACCGTATGTTGCTGGACAACATCAAAATCACGAAGTAACCTCTGAGCTACTAACAACTTTAAGCTATGAATAAAATCACGAATATAGTCCGCAGCGTCCTCGTCGTCCTGCTCGTAGCAGTAGGGGGGGGGAGTGCGTACGCACAGAAGTCGCAGATCAGCGGAACCGTTAGCGACGCGGAAAATTACCCGCTTATCGGTGCCTCGGTCGTCATCGAAGGCACACATATCGGTACGACTACCGATGCCGACGGAGCTTTCCGCCTTCCTGCCGCTCCGGGGCAGCAACTCACCGTCTCTTATCTGGGTTATAAATCCAAAACCGTTACCATCGGCTCGCAGACGAAGCTCGACATCGTGCTCGACAGCGACAATTCGCTCATCAACGAGGTCGTCGTCGTGGGTTACGACACGCAGAAAAAGGTCAACCTGACCGGTTCCGTGGCGTCGATCTCGGCCGAAAATCTCGCCAACCGTCCGATCGTCTCCTCGTCGACGGCGCTTCAGGGCGTCGCCCCGGGTGTGACCGTCACCACGCAGAGCGGTGCTCCGGGCGGTGACGGAGGTATGATCCGCGTGCGCGGTATCGGCACCTTCGGCGGTTCGAGTTCCGCTCCGCTGGTGCTCATCGACGGCGTGGAGGGTAGTCTGGATGCCGTCGACGCCACGCAGATCGACCAGATCTCGGTACTCAAGGATGCCGCTTCGTCGGCCATCTACGGTTCGCGTGCGGCCAACGGCGTCATTCTCGTGACGACCAAGCGCGGCAAGAAGGGCCAGACGGCCGTCACCTACCGCGGTTACGTCGGCTGGCAGTCGCCGACCGACGTTCCCGAGACGGTCAGCGCCGAGGAGTACATGATCCTCAGCCGCGAAACGTCGCTCAACGACGGCAAGGCGTCGATCTACACCGACGAATACATCGCCCGCTACCGCGAGAACAACCGCATCGATCCCGACAACTATCCGCTCACCGACTGGCAGGATCAGATCCTGACCGGCTCGGGATTCACCCACAACCACAACCTTTCGCTGATGGCCAGCTCGGAGCGCGTGCGCGTCATGACGTCGTTCGGCTATCTGGACCAGAAGGGTATCATCAAGCGCACCGACTACCAGCGTTACAACGTCCGCAACAACATGAACATCGACTTCTCGGACAAACTGTCGATGAAGTTCGATGTCTCGTTCGTCAACGGCGACCGCCGCCGCATCCCGCAGCAGAACACGCTGTTCAACTACATGAACACGCGCGACCCGCTGATCCTTTCGCGCTGGTCGTCGGGCTACTGGGCCGGCCTGTCGGGCGGCAGCACCAACGTCCTGCCGACGCTCGAGGGCGAAGGCGGCAACGTCAAGAACAACACGATCCGCCTGAACGGCGCCGCGACGCTCACCTTCAAACCCGTCAAGTGGCTGACGCTCGAGGGAATGATCGCTCCGCGTTACGTGACGACAAACAACCACACCTTCGTCAAGAAGATGAAGTTCTATTCGGATGCCTTCGGCACGGTTTCGCCCAACTCCAACGTATCGTTCAACTACCTCGACGAGTCGGCCAACCGCTCGTTCTACGGCAACTACCAGTTCACGGCCGCTTTCCAGCACACCTTCGCCAAGGATCACAACTTCAAGCTGCTGCTGGGCGCTTCGCGCGAGACCTATGACTACAAGTCGCTTTCGGCGCACCGCGAGAACTTCGCCTATCCCGATTACGAGGTGATCGGCGCCGGTGCTGACAACGAGACGAAGGACAATGACGGCGGGCGTCAGCAGTGGGCGCTGCAATCCTACTTCGGTCGTCTGAACTACAACTACAAGGAGCGCTATCTGTTCGAGGCCAACGTCCGTTTCGACGGTTCGTCGCGCTTCCTGAAGGGCAATCGCTGGGGTGTCTTCCCCTCGTTCTCGGGTGCATGGCGCATCAGCGAGGAGCCTTTCATGCAGAATATCCGCCACACGCTCAACGAACTGAAGATACGCGGTTCGTACGGACAGTTGGGTAACCAGGATATCGGTTCGAACTATCCCACGATCCAGCAGTTGGCCGTCAGCTCGATCTCGGTCAACGACGTCATCACCCCAATCGTCACGCAGACCGTTTTGGCCAACCCGCTCATCACGTGGTAGTCCACCGAGATTTACGACTTGGGTATCGACGCCACGCTCTTCGACAAACTGAGCGTCACGGCCGACTGGTACTACAAGACGACGCACGACATTCTGCTCAAACTCGACATTGCACCCGGCATCGGTCTGGGCAAACCTTATCAGAATGCCGGTAAGGTGCGCAACGTGGGCTGGGAGGTCTCTATCGGCTACAACAACAAGTGGGGCGACTTCACGTTCGGTGTCGACGCCAACCTGTCGGATGTGGTCAACAAGATCATCGACATGAAGGGTATCACCGGCGGCAGCGGCGCAATCCGCAACCAGGAGGGTTCGGCCATCAACTCGATCTACGGCTTCAAATCGCTCGGCATCGCCCGCACGCAGGAGGAGGCCGACTGGGTCAACGAGAACTGCCCGCAGTTCGGCGCCAAGATCAAGCCGGGCGACGTGATCTACGCCGACGTACACGAAGACGGCAAGATCGACGACAAGGACATGACGATCATCGGCAGCACGATTCCGCGCTACACCTATGGTCTGAATCTGAGCTTCGGCTGGAAGGGTCTCAATCTGAGCGCCTTCTTCCAGGGTGTGGGCAAGGTCGACGGTTATCTGAGCTCCTACTACGTGCAGCCCTGCCAGCAGGGCGGAACGTTCCGCAAGGAGCACCTCGACCGCTGGAACGAGGCGAATCCCAACGGCAAGTATCCGCGTCTGACGATGACCGACGCCAATAACTGGAAGCAGTCGTCGTTCTGGATGCGCAATGCGGCCTACTGCCGTCTGAAGAACATCCAG
>USBO01000014.1 GCA_900552955.1 uncultured Alistipes sp. | reverse complement strand
ATCGGCGAACGTGGCCGTGGGAGTGAATGCCGGCATCCTGTGGGAGATCAACCCGCAGTGGTCGCTGGCGATGAGCTACCGTTCGCGGATGAACATGAAGGTCGACGCGGGCCGCGCCGCCATCCGGATGGATCCCACGGCTGCCGCACTCATCGCGCAGCTGGGGCAGCTGTCGCCCGGCACGGAGCTGATTCCGGCGTTGGACAAGGGCACCTTCTCGGCCGAGCTGCCGCTGCCGACGACCGTGACGTGGGGCGTCAGCTTCCGTCCGGCATCCAGGTGGGAGTTCGCCGTCGATCTGCAATGGGTCGGCTGGTCGGCCTACGACGCACTCAACGTGGAGTTCAACGAAAAGGAGCTGGGCATCGACCCGATCTATTCGGTGAAGAACTACTCCAACACGCTCACGTTCCGCTTCGGCGGCCAGTACCGCGCCAACGACTGGCTGACGGCCCGCATGGGTATGTACGTCGACGAGAGTCCCGTGAGCAGCGACTATCTCAATCCCGAAACGCCCTCGATGACGAAGGTCTCCTACACGGCGGGTCTGAGCTTCCGTCCCCGCAAGTGCGTCTCGATCGATCTGGCCTACTGCTACGTCTCGTCGGCCGATCCCGAGCGCACGGGCTCCTATCCGATCTACAGCTATCAGGACAATACGAAGCTCGAATCGATCTTCTCGGGCAACTACAAACTGCACGCCCACGTCCTCTCGTTCGGCCTGGGATTCAAATTCTGAGTTCACGCCGCTGTTTTTGCGGAAAAAACGCTATCTTTGCGGAGCCTGCCGTCCGACGGTCGGGCTCCGCTTCGTCTCGGCGCTGCCGTCCGGGGCCGTGGCGGGCAGGTTGCGAGGCTCCATAGTTCAAGGGATAGAACGAGGGTTTCCTAAACCCTAAATTCGCGTTCGAGTCGCGGTGGGGCTACTCAGAGAGCGGGGGAGGACTTGTCGGTTCCCCCGCTTTTCACGAATGATCATGAAGAATCCGATGACAAGACTCGTTATTTTCGATCTCGACGGAACGCTGCTCGATACGATCGGCGATCTGGCGGTCAGCTGCAACGCCGTGCTGGCGCTGCGCGGACTGCCGCAGCACAGCTACGACGACTACTGCCGTTTCGTCGGCAACGGCATCATGCGGCTCGTCGAGCGCGCGCTGCCCGAGCCGTTGCGCACGCCCTTCACGGTCGACGCCGTGCGGCGCGATTTCGTGGCCTACTATCTGGAGCATATTGACGAGCATACGGTGCCCTATGAGGGAATCCCCGAACTGCTGGCCGAGTTGCAGCGGCGGGGCGTGCGGATGGCCGTCGCGTCGAACAAGTTCCAGGCCGGAACCGAGAAGCTCGCTGGCCGCTACTTCCCCGGCATCCGCTTCGACGTTGTACTGGGGCAGCGTCCCGACGTGCCGCTCAAGCCCGATCCGGCGGTCGTCTGCGAGATTCTGGCAGCGATAGGCGTCGCCGCGGCCGAGGTGCTCTACGTGGGCGATTCGGGGGTGGACATGCAGACGGCCGCGGCTGCGGGTGTGCGCTCGGCGGGCGTGACATGGGGCTTCCGCAGCCGTGAGGAGCTGGAGCAGAGCGGTGCGCAGCACATCGTCGACCGGCCTGCGGAGTTGCTCGATTTGCTCTGAGGCAGCTGCCGAAACGAGCGAACGGCTGCCGGATTCTCTCCGGCAGCCGTTCGCTTTTCGAGGGCGGAGCCGTGTCAGGATTGGCAATAGTTGCGTACGTCGTCGATCGTGACGCTGTCGCCGCTCAGAATGATGAGCCGTTCGATGACGTTGCGCAATTCGCGCACGTTGCCGCTCCAGCGCATCGCCGTCAGCGCCTCCATCGCGTCGGGTTCGATCGGCTTGGGCGAGATGTCGTAGGCCGCCGAAATCTCCTCGACGAAGTGCTGCGTCAGTTCGGGAACGTCGGAGGCGCGTTCGCGCAGCGGCGGCACGCGGATCACGATGACGCTCAGACGGTGATAGAGGTCTTCGCGGAAACGGTTGCCGGCGATCTCCTCGCGCAGGTTCTTGTTCGTGGCGGCGATGACGCGCACGTCGACGTCGATGTCCTTGTCGCTGCCCACGCGGCAGATCTTGTTCTCCTGCAGGGCACGCAGCACCTTGGCCTGGGCGGCCAGCGACATGTCGCCGATCTCGTCCATGAAGAGCGTGCCGCCCGAAGCCTGTTCGAACTTGCCCTTGCGCTGCTTGATGGCCGAGGTGAATGCGCCGCGCTCGTGGCCGAAAAGTTCGCTTTCGATCAGTTCGGAGGGGATGGCTGCGCAGTTGACTTCGACGAACGGGCCTGCCGATCGGCGGCTTTTGGCATGGAGCCAGCGTGCGACCAGCTCCTTGCCGGTGCCGTTTTCGCCGGTGATGAGCGTGCGGGTGTCGAAGGCGGCGACCCGTTCGACGACGTCGCGCACATGGCCGATGGCGTCCGACGAACCGATGATGGGCTGGACGGCCGGCGTGCGCGTGCGCCGGGCGCGGCCCGTTGCCGGCGGAGCGATCCGTTGCAGGGGAGGCTCGCCCTGAGGTGCGGCCTCGTCCGCATAGCGCCGCAGCGTATCGTACAGGCGATTGATATCGGTGGGAATCTGCATGTAGTCCATCGCTCCGTCCCGAAAGGCCGCGACCGCACGCTGGATCTGGTTGTCGCTCGCGCCGGCCAGTACGATGAAGGGAATTCCGAGCGGCGAGGCATTGCTGCTGTCGTCGGTCAGCACGACGTCGAACGCAATCTGACGGCACATTTCGGAGGCCTCCTTGACGTTGTCCGTGGCTTCGATGGCAAAACCTTCGTATGCAAGCCGTTCGCCGAGCGTTTTTCGCATACTTTTTGAATGGTCTAAAATCAAAACTTTTGTCATGGTTATCGTGAAATCTCTCGATTTTTGTTTACATTTGTAGCCAAATTAATAAAAAATTTCAGGCAACTCAAACTCTTGCAAGATTGTCGCAGACACTTGTCTGGAGCTGATTTTACCATTAAATTTTCGATGTTTTCGGCCCGAACGGAATACTGTTCCGGCTCCCGCACGACCCTTGCGAATCAATTCCGTTATGAAAAAAAATTATAATTACACCCGCTGCAAACTCTTCCTGCCGGAGTACGGACGGCACATCCACGAGATGGTGGCTTCGCTGCTCGAGATCGAAGACCGGCGCGAACGCACGCGTCAGGCCAAGGCCGTGATCGCCGTGATGGGGAATCTCAATCCGTTGCTGCGCGATACGGCCGACTTCACGCACAAGTTGTGGGATCACCTGTTTATAATGTCTGATTTTCAGTTGGATGTGGACTCGCCTTATCCGCGTCCGACACGTCAGGAGCTGACGGTCACGCCCCGCAGGATGCACTATTCCCAGCGGCGCATACCCTTCAAGCACTACGGCAAATACGTGGATGAAATGATCCGTTCGCTGGCCGGCAAAAGCAATCCCGAGGTGAACCGCACGGTCGACAATCTGGCGCGTTTCATGCGTGCCAAAAGCTATGAGTACAATCAGGAACATCCCAGCAACGAGGTAATCATAAAAGACATAACGCGGATGTCCGGCGGGAACATTTCGATAGACGAAACTGCTATCAATAATCTCCGAAGCGACTATAAACAACACTTTACGGCTCACTCTCAGAAAGGCCCCCAGCGCGCCGGCGGACGTTCCGTGCAGAAAGGCCGCAACAACTCGCGGACCCGTCAGGGCAACCATGCGCAGAATCACCAGGGACAGCATCAGGGACACGTCAAAAACGGACGTTCGTACAATTCGGCCAAATAATTTTGCGTTATTAGGCAAAAAAGTTATATTTGTACTGACGAATTTCCGGTTGCGGCGCCGGTTTCCGCTCCGGCGGAGATACGGCCGGACGGCCGGCCCGTTATGGGGCGAGGTGTCGGTGCGGACGGAATTCGGTGCCGGTGGAACGCGTGAGTGCGCCGTGTTACCGCTAAACGATCGAAAAATGGAGAGAAGCAAGATAGCAATGGGCCTTCTGGCGGCTGCGGCGCTCGGCGCCTGCCGGTCGTCCGAGGTGAAGATTTCGGGGCGTCTGGTCGGAGCCGACGCCCGGCAGGTGTACATCGAACAGGTCTCCTCGGGCGGCAAGGCCCCTCGGGTCGACTCGGTGCGGCTCGACGAGGCGGGCAATTTCCGGTTCGAACTTCGGGACGTTCCCGCCACTCCCGCACTTTACACGATCTCCTACAACGGCGAGAGCGTGCCCGTGCTCATCGAGGGCGGCGACCGGCTGACGATCAACTCGGCGGGCAGTTTCGCCCGCAACTACACGGTCGAGGGCAGCGAGGAGTCGTCGCTGCTGCGCGAATTCAACCTCGCTTACGTCGAAGGGGCCGAGAGGCTCAACGACATCGCCGCCGCCTATGCCCGCAGCGGTCAGTCGGAGGAGGAGCTCAAACGGCTGGCGAAGGCTTATTCGGACGAATACCTGCGCATCAAGCGGGCGCAGCTCAAGTTCATCGTCGAGCACAAGGCGTCGGTCGCGGCGGTCTATGCGCTTTCGCAGCGGCTGCCCGGCGACCGCTATCTGTTCAACGGCCAGGGCGATGCGGTCTATTACCGCACGGTGGCCGATGCGCTCGAGGAGCGCTATCCGCAGTCGCCCTATCTGGCGTCACTCCATGCCGAGATTTCGCGCCTCGACGCGTTGCAGAATCTCTCGTCGACGGTCACCGAAGCGGGCTTCCCCGATCTGGAGATGACCAATATGTACGGCAAGAAGGTGCGGCTGTCGTCGCTTGCGGGGCAGGTGGTGCTGATCGACTTCTGGTCGCCCTCGCTGGGTAACAGCAATGCGCTCAACGCCGATCTGAAACAACTCTATGAAAAATACCACGACAGCGGCTTCGAGGTCTATCAGGTGGCTGTCGAGACGTCGAAACCGATGTGGATCAACACCGTGCAGGAGCAGTCGCTGCCGTGGATCTCGGTGTGCGACCTGCGGGGCGAGGCGTCGCCCGCGCTGACGGTCTACAACGTCCGCAAGCTGCCGGCCAACTATCTGATCGACCGCAAGGGCGACATCGTCGCCAAAGACCTCTACGGCACGTCGCTCGAACAGCAACTCGGGAAACTGTTGTAGAGGCGATGGTCTACTTCGCTTCGGATATCCACCTGGGGGCCGGCGATCCGGCTGCGGCGCGCCGCACCGAGCGGCGGTTCACGGCGTGGCTGGACGAGGTCTCGCATGACGCCGACGCTATTTTTCTGCTGGGCGACCTCTTCGACTTCTGGTTCGAGTACCGGCGCGTCGTGCCGCAGGGGTTCGTCCGCACGCTGGGCAAGCTGGCCGAGCTGACCGACCGCGGCGTGCGCGTGGTCTTCTTCACCGGCAACCACGACATGTGGGTGGGCGACTACCTCCGCCGCGAGTGCGGGGTGGAGATTCGTACCGCGCCGCAGGTGGTGGAGCTGGCCGGCAAGCGGCTCTTTCTGGCGCACGGCGACAATCTGAACATCGTCGGGCAGCCGTTGCTGCGCCTCATGAACGGCCTCTTCCGCTCGCGGCCGCTGCGCTGGCTCTTTTCGTGGGGCGTGCATCCCGACTGGGCGGTGAAGTTCGGCCGGTGGTGGAGCGGCCGCTCGCGCAAGTCGCACGGCGACGAATGCGATCCGCGCGTGACCGAACCGCTGATCGACTACGCCCGCGAGCGGCAGCGGTGCGAGCCGGTCGATTACTATGTGTTCGGTCATATGCACTGCGCGCGCGATTATGCGGCCGAGGGGCTGCGCGTCGTGCTGCTGGGGGCGTGGGACGCTCCGGCCTGCGCCGTGCTGGACGACGACGGGCGGCTGTCGCTCAAAAGCATAGCTTTATGAAACAATACCTCGATCTGCTGCGCAGAATCTGCGACGAAGGCGTCGTGCGGGGCGACCGCACGGGCACCGGAACGCGGAGCGTCTTCGGTCATCAGATGCGTTTCGATCTGGCCGAAGGATTCCCGCTGCTGACCACCAAAAAGGTCTTTCTGAAGGGAGTGATCCACGAGCTGTTGTGGTTCCTGCGGGGCGACACCAACATCCGCTACCTGGTCGAAAACGGCGTTCACATCTGGGACAACGATGCTTACCGCTATTATAACGAACTGTGCGTGCGCCACGGCGTGCTGCCCGTCGACCGCGAGACGTTCCTCGCCGCGGCGGGCGGGGAGTCGCCCGTGGAGGGATACCGCTTCGGCGATCTCAACCACGTCTATGGCTGGCAATGGCGCAGTTGGGGCCGGCCCGACGGCGGTGCGGTCGACCAGATCGCCCGTGCCGTCGATACGATCCGCCGCAACCCCGAGTCGCGGCGCATCATCGTCTCGGCGTGGAACGTCGCCGAGGTCGACGACATGGCGCTGCCGCCGTGCCATGTGCTGTTCCAGTTCTACGTGGCCGACGGGCGGCTGTCGTGCCAGTTGTATCAGCGCAGCGCCGACACCTTTCTGGGCGTGCCGTTCAACATCGCCTCCTACGCGCTGCTGACGCTGATGATGGCGCAGGTGTGCGACCTCGCGCCGGGCGATTTCGTCCATACGCTGGGCGACACGCACCTCTACCTGAACCACATGGAGCAGGCGGCCGAGCAGTTGTCGCGCACGCCGCGTCCGCTGCCCGCGATGCGGCTCAACCCCGCCGTGCGGTCGATCTTCGACTTCCGCTACGAGGATTTCACGCTCGAGGGGTATGATCCATGGCCGGCGATCAAGGCGCCGATGTCGTTCTGAAACCGTAACTTAAACAGAGAGCAAATTGATTTCGATCATCGTAGCCGTTGCCGAAAACGGCGTAATAGGGAACCAGAACCGGCTGCTGTGGCACATCGCCGAGGATTTGCGCCGATTCAGACACATCACGACGGGGCATCCCGTGGTGATGGGCCGCAAGACGTGGGAGTCGCTCGGGCGGCCGCTGCCCGGGCGCGAGAATGTCGTCGTCACGCGGCAGGAGTTGTCGCTCGACGGTGCGCGGACGGTGCATTCGCTCGCCGAAGCCTATTCGCTCTTCCCGCCTGAGGAGGAGGTGTTCATCATCGGCGGCGCGCAGATCTACGCCGAGGCGCTGCCCGTGGCCGACCGCTTCTATCTCACGCGCGTGCATCGCTCCTACGAGGGCGACACGCGTTTTCCCGAGTGGGATGCCGCTGCGTGGCGGCTCACGGAGAGCGAGTCGTTCCCCTGCGGCGAACGCTACGAATATCCCTTCACGTTCGAGACCTACGAACGGCGTCGGTGAACGGAGACCTGAACTTAAAACCGAGATAGGATGAAAAAGTTGTTTCTGCCGCTTCTGGCGGGATGTCTGTGGGCAGCTGCGGCCGCGGCGCAGCCCGTAATCGAAAAACAGGGCTCGAAGCGCGATTCCTTCACCTTCGTGCAGATCGCCGACCCGCAACTGGGCTTCTGCGAGAAGGGACAGGACTGGCAGTGTACGGTCGACAACCTGAAGGCCACGGTGGCGCGCATCAATGCGCTGAAGCCGGCCTTCGTGATCGTCACGGGCGATCTGATCCACAACTGGAAGAACGTCGCGCAGGCCGCGGCCTACCGCGAGCAGATCGGCCGCATCGACGCGTCGATTCCCGTGTTCCACCTGCCGGGCAACCACGACATGCCCAACTATGCGGCCGCCGCCGTGGCGAAGTACCGCGCGGCGTTCGGCTACGACCGCTTCGCCTTCGCCTACAACGGTTCGGCCTTCATCGGACTGAACAGCAACCCGATGGTGTGCGACAGCGAGACGGCGCGGGCCGACGCCAGGGCGCAGCTGGAGTGGTTCGGGCAGCAGTTGAAGCGCTTCCGCAAGTGCAATCACATCTTCGTCTTCTCGCACCATCCGCTGGCGATGAGCCCCGACAGTCGGGTGACGCACAAATCCTCTTACGACGAACCGTTCCGCTCGGAGTACGCCGCGCTGATGAAGCGCTACGGCGTGCGGGCCGTCTTCGCCGGCCATACCCACATCGCGGGGCTGACCGAGGTGGAGGGGCTCCCGATGCTCATCGCTGGGGCGTCGAGCTATCCGCTCTACGGGGCCGCCACGGGCATCAACGTGGTCGAGGTCTCGCCGGCCGACTTCCGCAGCGAGTTCCGGGTCGACGATCCGGACGGTGCGGACATCCGGCTGCGGTGACGATCCTGCGTTCGGCCGCGGCAACTGCGAAAATAGGTATTTATACTGTTTCCCGTTCGGTGCGTAACCGGTAACTTTGCCCGACGCAAAGTTGTCGGTTATGAGTCATTATTTCGAACAGTTGATGGAGGACGTCCGCTTCCGCGAGGGGCTGAAGTCGTGCATGAACTGCGGTATCTGCACGGGCGTCTGCCCTGCGGCCGAGTTCTACGACTATGACCCGCGGCAGATCGTCTCGATCGTCCAGACGCGCGACGAGGAGCAGATCGAACGGCTGCTCAAGGGCGACAGAATCTGGTTCTGCGGCGAGTGCATGTCGTGCCGTCCGCGCTGCCCGCGCGGCAATACGCCCGGGTATGTCATTCAGGCGCTGCGCACGCTGTCGCAAAAGTTAGGCTTCTTCGTCGAGAGCGAGAAGGGCCGTCAGCAGCTTGCGCTCAAGCGCACCGTCGGCGACAACATCCTGCGCACGGGCTACTGCGTGACCCCCAAGCTCGTGGCGCCCGAACTGCATCCCGAGCAGGGTCCGGTCTGGAACTGGGTCTACCGCAACGACCGCGAAGTCTACTGTCAGTTCAACCCCACCTACGACCGCCCGGGGCCGGGTGCCGTGCGCCGCATCGACGACGCGACGCTGGGCGAGCTGCACCGCATCTTCGACGAGACGGGCGGCACGGCCTTCTTCGAGAATATCGAACAATGCTCCGACCGCAAGGCCCGCGAGCTGGGCTACGACGGCGCCGACGAGCGCTATTTCATGGATGTATACACCAGCAATTCACAGAGTCAGGATGAATAGGAATTGGCAAGAGTATCAGAAGGAGATCGCCGACGACCGCTACTACTACGTGCGCAGCTGCATCCGGCAGAACTTCTTTCCGGGCAGCGAAAAGGCCTTTTTGGAGATCATGCAGCGCGATCTGGGGCGCGACTGCTTCGACGATCCAATCCACACCTCCTGCACGGGTATCGGCTACCATTCCGACATCGTGCCGCTGGAGACGATCATGACCGTCGTGGCGCGGCAGTTCGCGCTGATGGGCGAGGCGGGCTACGAGAATTTCATCTCGTCGTGCATCACCTCGTTCGGCATCTACACCGAGATGCTGGCCACGTGGGAGGAGTTCCCCGAGACCGAGGAGCGGGCGCGCGAAGCGCTCTACAAGGCCACGGGCCGCACGCTGGTCAAGCCGAAGAACCTGGCCCACACCTCGGACGTGGTCTTCCATCACCGCGAGGCCATCGCCGCACGGGCCAAACACCGGCTGGTGAACGCGCTCACGGGCGAGCCGCTGCGCGTGGTGGAGCACATCGGCTGCCACTACGCCAAGCTCTTCCCCAAGTCGGGCATCGGCGGCTCGGAGTTCCCCTATGTCCTCTCGGGCATGGTCGAGTCGTGGGGCGGGCAGTGCGTCGACTATCCCGAGCGGCGGCATTGCTGCGGCTTCGGATTCCGCAACTATCTGGTGCAGGCCAATCGGGGTTATTCGGTGGCCAACACGCAGAAGAAACTCGAGAGCATGGCCCCCTACAAGCCCGATTTCATCGTGGCCAACTGCCCGGGCTGCGCGATGTTCATCGACAAGTGGCAGTACACAATCGCCGAGATGGAGGGCCGCACCTACGGTGAGAACGGTCACGGCATTCCGGTGCTCACCTACGAGGAGATGGCCGGGCTGGTGCTGGGCTACGACCCGTGGGCGCTGGGGATGCAGATGCACCAGGTCGACGTCGAGCCGCTGCTCGACAAGATGGGCATCGAATACGAGCCTGCTGCCAAGTACTTGGGAATGAACGGAAAATATATCGGACAGCCGGCCTCCGCCATCGTCAATTGCAGTGCGCAGGACACGGTCTACAATATCAAACAGTGATGGGAAAACGCGTAATCGTCGTCGGCGGAGGTGTCGCCGGCATGCAGACGGCATTGAACCTTTCGGCCGAGGGCGTCTCGGTGCTCCTTCTGGAGCGCGAGCCCGATCTGGGCGGCAAGCTCACGGGCTGGCACAAACTCTTTCCCTCGTTCACGCCGGCGCACGAAGTGCTGGACGAACTGCGGCGGCGGCTCGCCGTCAGCGGCGCCGAGGTGCGCACACGGTGCGAGGTGACGGAGGTGGCGCGCGACGGCGTGACGCTCGCCACGGGCGAACGGCTGCCGGCCGACGCCGTGGTGGTGGCCACGGGCTTCGAGCTCTTCGACGCCCGCATCAAGGAGGAGTACGGCTACGGCATCTACGACAACGTCTACACCACCGTCGACATCGAGCGGATGCTCAACGAGGGGCGTGTGGCGATGAAGGACGGGTCGGCGCCGCGCCGCATCGCCTTCCTGCATTGCGTCGGCTCGCGCGACGAGAAGGTGTGCCAGCACCATTGTTCGAAGGTGTGCTGCATCACGGGCGTCAAGCAGGCCATGGAGCTCAAGGAGATGTTCCCCGCGGCCGACGTCTTCAACTTCTACATGGACATCCGCATGTTCGGCCCCGGCTACGAGGAGATGTACCGCGAGGCGCAGCAGCGGTTGAACATCCACTTCGTGCGCGGCCGCATCTCGGAGGCGAGCCCGACGCTCGACGGCCGCGTGCAGATCAAGGCCGAGGATACGCTCACGGGGCGTCCGCTCAAGATGTCGGTCGACATGCTGGTGCTCATCGTCGGGATGCGCAGCAATGCCTCGAACGCCCGTTTCGCCGCCGGCGCGGGGCTCGCGGTGCAGCCCAGCGGCTTCCTGGCGCCGCGCGACGCGTTCCTGCACAATGTCGAGAGCGGCGTCGACGGCCTCTTCTACGCCGGTGCGGTCACCGCGCCCAAGAATGTCGGCGAATCGCTGTCGGAAGCGGCCGTTGCGGCTTGCCGCGCGGCGGAACACCTCAAACGTGCGTAGGGCGATGGCGACGGTGAATTTCGGTTTCGGCATCAACAAGCCGCGCGTGATCGATCTGGATCGCAACAACCTGCGCAAGAGCGACGAGATCCTGCGCGAGATGCCCGAGTTGCAGACCTGCATCGGCTGCGGCGCCTGCACGGCCCTGTGCACGGCGGGCAACCTCACGTCGTTCAACTTCCGCAAGGTGCATACGCTGGTGCGGCGCGGCGAGTACGAGGGGGCCTACGAGGAGATGAACAAATGCATGTTGTGCGGCAAGTGCCGGCTGGCCTGTCCGCGGGGGATCAACACGCGCGGCGTGGTGATGCTTATCAAACGTAAACTGGGGGATTTCTGATCATGAGGTTCTACGCACCGTTCTGCCTGCCGTTTCTCGTGGGGGCTGTAGCGATGGCCGTGGTCATCGTCTGGAAATATGTCCTGTGGTTCGCCGAGCTGCCCCGCGCGGACAAAAAACGGGTGTTGTTCGGCCTCCCCACGCCGCGGACGCTCTCGGCCGTGGGCGAGGTGATCGGCGAATGCCTGCTGCACCGCCGCATCTTCCGCGTCAATCCCCTGCTGGGCTACATGCACATGTCGCTGGCCTTCGGCTGGTTCCTGCTCATCGTCGTGGGGTGGATCGAGACGGTCGCCTACCTCGGCCTGCGCTGGGTGCCGCTGCAGGGTCACGTCTTCTTCAAGTACTTCGCGCCGGCGCTGATGCTGCGCGAGAAGCCGGTGTTCGATTTTCTGATGGATCTGCTGCTGCTCTTCGTCCTGTCGGGCGTGGCGCTGGCGTGGGGCAAACGCTTCTGCTCGCGGGCGATGGGCATGCGCCGCATGACCCGCCATGTGGCGGGCGACCGGATCGCCCTCACGGCGCTGTGGTTCGTCTTTCCGGCGCGTCTGGCGGCCGAGAGCATCACCTGCGGCATCTACGGCATGGGCGGCTTCCTGACCGGCGGACTGGGGTCGCTGCTGGCCGAGCACCTCGGCCGCTCGACGCTCGTCGTGCTCGAGCAGGGGGCGTGGTGGGTCTACTCGATCGCGCTGGGGGTCTTCTTCGTCGCGCTGCCCTTCTCGCGCTACATGCACATCTTCACCGAGATTCCGCTCATCTTCCTGCGCCGCTACGGCGTGCGTCCGCACGAGAAGGAGTCGGTGTCCGACCGCTTTCAGGTCGACGCCTGCTCGCGGTGCGGCATCTGCATCGACCCCTGCCAGTTGCAGAGCGTGCTGGGCGTCGACGACGTGCAGTCGGTCTACTTCCTGCGCGACCGCCGCTACGGGATGCTCACGCGCGAGGTGGCGCAGAACTGCCTGATGTGCGGCCGCTGCCAGTCGAAGTGTCCGGTGGGGATCGACCTCGACACGCTGCGGCTCAACGCGCGCGACACGATGCGCAACACCCCCGACGAACGGCGCTACGACTACTTCGCGGGACTCGACCGCTCGGAAGGTGCGGGGAAGGTGGGCTACTTCGCGGGCTGCATGACGCTGCTCACGCCGCGCACGCTCTCGGCTATGGAGCGCATCTTCGCGGCCGCCGGCGAGGAGGTGTGGTGGGCCGACCGCAACGGCGGGGTCTGCTGCGGCCGGCCGCTCAAGCTCTCGGGCGAGACCGACTCGGCGCGCCGCATGATGGAGTACAACACGCAGCTCTTCCGCAAGCACGGCATCCGCACGCTGGTCACCTCGTGTCCGATCTGTCTGAAGGTCTTCCGCGAGGAGTACCGGCTCGACGGCATCCGCGTCGTCCACCACTCGCAGTACATCCTCGAACTGCTGGCCGCGGGGCGGTTGAGGCTCGAGCGCAGCACGTCGAGCTACGCCTACCACGACCCCTGCGAGCTGGGGCGCGGCAGCGGCATCTACGACGAGCCTCGCCGCGTGATCGAAGCGGTGGGTACGCTGCTCGAACCGGCCCATACGCGCGAGGATGCGCTCTGCTGCGGTTCGTCGGTGGCCAACACGGTCATCTCGGACGGCGATCAGGTGCGCATCGCCGTGTCGGTGGCCGACGAGCTGACGGCCACGGGCGCCGATGCGATCGTCACGGCCTGCCCGCTGTGCAAGAAGGCGCTCGTGCGCGGCACGACCGCCGAGGTGTGCGATCTGTCGGAGATCGTGGCGCAGCGGCTGGTCTGAGTCGGATCGGATCAGACGGTGTGCGGAAAAATCGGTTCGCAACAGGTTGATTTTCAGTCATGGGATCGAAATTTATCGCCGGAGTGCGAATTTTTATTTGGCGGTTCGGGAAATTTGCCTTATATTTGCACTCACAAAAGCGATAGATCGGGTGCTGCGGCACCGTTCGACGATACATCGCGGGATAGAGCAGTTGGCAGCTCGTCGGGCTCATAACCCGGAGGTCGGAGGTTCGAGTCCTCCTCCCGCTACCAATGAAAGGGCAGATGCGTAAGTGTCTGCCCTTTCGGTTTGTCTGCCCGGGCGAGCGGGTGCGGATGCATCGGTCGGCGCCCGAAAATTTCCCGAAAAATAATCGGAGACGGTCGCGGATTCCGAAAAAAAGTCGTACCTTTGTGCCGATATCGGGAAGCCATGTATAACGACCATCCGAACATATCCGCCTCTTTCGCACTCCGGCGACTGAAAGGCAATTCGTCGGATTACGACGCTTACGGGCTTCTTGTTTTCCGAATCAAAGGGTAACTGTTTTTCAGTTACTCTTTTTTTATGTACGAGGATGAAGATATTGTTGCAGGATGCGGAGGTGTGGAACGACGGCGGATTCGTGCGGGCCGATGTGCTCGTCGACGGCGGTCGGATCGCGGCCGTAGGGGCGGGGCTGCCGGCCGACGGGTGCGAGGTGCTTTCGCTCCGGGGGATGAAGATTCTGCCCGGACTGGTCGATGTGCACGTGCATCTGCGCGAGCCGGGATTCACGTCGAAGGAGACGATCGCCACCGGAACCCGCGCGGCGGCGCACGGCGGCTACACGACCGTCTGCGCGATGCCCAATCTCTCGCCTGCGCCCGATTCGCCGGAGCATCTGGCCGTCGAGCTTGAGGCCATCCGGCGCGACGCTGCGGTGCGGGTCATCCCCTACGGCTGCATCACGCGCGGGCAGAAGGGGCGCGGCGAGCTGGTCGACTTCGATGCGCTGGCGCCCGACGTCGTCGGCTTCTCGGACGACGGCCGCGGCGTGCAGGAGGAGGCGCTCATGCGCGAGGCGATGCGCCGCGCGGCCCGCACGGGGCGGCCGGTGGCGGCCCATTGCGAGGTCGATGCGCTGCTTCGCGGCGGCTATATCCACGACGGCGACTACTGCCGTGCGCACGGCCATCGGGGCATCTCCTCCGAGAGCGAGTGGCGGCAGGTCGAGCGCGACATCCGGCTGGTGGCCGAGACGGGCTGCCGCTACCATGTGTGCCACGTCTCGACGAAGGAGAGCGTCGAGCTGGTGCGCCGCGCCAAGGCGGCCGGACTGTCCGTGAGTTGCGAGACGGCGCCGCACTACCTGGTGCTGTGCGACGAGGATCTGCGCGAGGAGGGGCGTTTCAAAATGAACCCGCCGCTGCGCAGCCGTGCCGACCGCGAGGCGCTCGTGGCGGGCTTGCAGGACGGGACGATCGAGGTGATCGCCACCGACCATGCGCCCCACACCGCAGCCGAGAAGGCGCGCGGGCTGGCCGGCAGCGCCATGGGCGTCGTGGGGCTGGAGTGCGCCTTCGCGGTGCTCAACACGGCGCTGGTCGGGCGGGGGATCATCCCCTTCGCGCGGCTGGTCGAGGCGATGTCGGTCGCGCCGCGCCGCATCTTCTCGCTCGGCGGCGGTGCGATCGCCGCGGGCGAGCCGGCCGATCTGACGGTCGTCGACACCGAACGGGCGGGGACGGTCGATCCCGACAGTTTCCTGTCGATGGGGCGCAGCACCCCCTTCGCAGGCATGGCGGTGCGGGGGGCGGTCGTGCTGACGCTGGTCGGAGGCCATGAGGCGTATCGTGACGAGAGTTTGAAAAGATAACACAACATATGAATATGAAACCTTACACGAAGAAAATCGTCCTGGAGAACGGACAGGAATTCTACGGTTACGGCTTCGGGGCGGACAAGGAGGCGATCTGCGAGATCGTGTTCAACACCTCGATGGTCGGTTATCAGGAGATCATGTCCGATCCGTCGTACACCGACCAGATGGTCGTGATGACCTACCCGCTGATCGGCAACTACGGCATGACCGACGACGATTACGAGACGAAGAACCCGACCATCGGCGGTATGATCGTGCGGGAGTACAACGATTCGCCCTCGAACTTCCGCTATACGAAGACGCTCAGCGAGGTCTTCGAGGAGCACGCCATCCCGGGCATCGAAGGGGTCGACACGCGCATGCTCACGCGCATCATCCGCAACGAGGGGAGCCAGCGCGTGATGATCACCGACGCCGCGACGCCCCGCGAGGAGTCGCTGGCGCGCATGGCTGCAACGCCGTGGCCGCACGATATGGTCTCGCGCGTGAGCTGCCGGAAGCGCTGGATGTCGCGCGTGCCCAACCATAAGTACGACGTGGTGGCCGTCGACTGCGGCATCAAATACAACATCATCCGCCTGCTGAACCGCGTGGGATGCAACGTCACGGTGGTGCCCTACGACGCCACGGCAGAGCAGATTATGGCGTTCCGCCCCGACGGGCTCGTCCTCTCGAACGGCCCCGGTGACCCCAACGACGTGCAGGGGGTGATCGAACTGGTGCGTCAGTTGCGCGGACGGCTGCCGATCTTCGGCATCTGCATGGGGCATCAGCTCATCTCGCTGGCTTACGGGGCGAAGACCTTCAAGATGAAGTTCGGCCACCGCGGCGCGAACCATCCGGTGAAGAATCTCACCACGGGCAAGATCGAGATCACGAGCCAGAACCACAGCTTCGCCGTCGACGCGGCGTCGCTCGAGGGGACGGGGCTGGAGCTCACGCACGTCAACCTGCTCGACGGCACGGCTGAGGGCGTGGCCTGCCTCAAGGACGGCGTCTTCTCGATGCAGTACCATCCCGAGAGCGCTTCGGGGCCGCAGGACAGCGCCTATTTGTTCGATAAGTTCACTAAAATGATGGAGGATTGGAAAAATGCCTAAGAGAACGGATATCAAGAAAGTAATGGTGATCGGCTCGGGCCCGATCGTGATCGGCCAGGCCGCCGAGTTCGACTACGCCGGTACGCAGGCGTGTCTGGCGCTCAAGGAGGAGGGCTACGAGGTGATTCTCGTGAACTCCAATCCCGCGACCATCATGACCGATACGAACATCGCCGACAAGGTCTACATGGAGCCGCTGACGCTCGAGTACGTGGCCAAGATCATCCGCTACGAGCGTCCCGACGCCATCGTGCCGGGGCTGGGCGGCCAGACGGGTCTGAATTTGGCCGTGCAGCTGGCCAAGAAGGGCGTGTTGCAGGAGTGTCAGGTCGAGATTCTGGGCACCTCGTTCGAGAGCATCGAGCAGGCCGAAGACCGCGAGTTGTTCAAGGAGCTGTGCGAGCGGCTGGGCGAACCGGTGCTGCCGTCGGCCATCGCCTCGAACATGGAGGAGGGTATCGCCGCGGCCGAGCAGATCGGCTATCCGGTGGTGCTGCGTCCGGCCTTCACGCTGGGCGGCACGGGCGGCGGCTTCGCCGACAACCGTGAGGAGCTTGAGGAGCTGATGCGCAATGCGCTGATCCTCTCGCCGGTGCATCAGGTGCTCGTCGAGAAGAGCATCAAGGGCTACAAGGAGATCGAGTACGAGGTGATGCGCGACGCCAACGATACGGCCATCTCGATCTGCTGCATGGAGAACATCGATCCGGTGGGCATCCACACGGGCGACTCGATCGTGGTGGCACCGTGCCAGACGCTCACCAACCGCGAGTTCCAGATGCTGCGCGACAGCGCACTGAAGATCATCCGCGCGCTCAGGATCGAAGGCGGCTGCAACGTGCAGTTCGCGCTCGACCCGCTCTCGTTCAAATACTACCTGATCGAGGTCAATCCCCGCGTGTCGCGCTCGTCGGCGCTGGCCTCCAAGGCCAGCGGCTATCCCATTGCCCGCGTCACGGCCAAAGTGGCCCTGGGGCTGACGCTCGACGAGATCATGCTGGCTAACACCCCCGCCTCGTTCGAGCCGGCGCTCGACTACGTGGTGACGAAGGTGGCGCGCTTCCCCTTCGACAAGTTCTCCGACGCGTCGAACAAGCTCGGTACGCAGATGAAGGCCACGGGCGAGGTGATGTCGGTGGGCCGCACGATGGAGGAGAGCCTCCTCAAGGCGGTGCGTTCGCTCGAAACGGGTGTCTGCCACATCTATCACAAGAAGTTTGACACCATGTCGGACGACGAGATGATGACCTATATCCGGGAGGCCACCGACGACCGTCTCTACGCCATCGCGCAGCTGATCCGCAACGGCGTGGATCTGGCGCTCATCTACAACAACACGAAGATCGACATGTTCTTCCTGGAGAAGTTCAAGAACATCGTCGAGATGGAGCGCACCGTGGCCGCTCACCCCTTCGACGAGGCGACGCTGCGCGCGGCCAAGCGCATGGGCTTCGGCGACAAGTACATCGGCAAACTGTGGGGCGCCACGGAGCACGAGATGTACGCCTTGCGCGAGAAGTGGGGGATTTTCCCCGTCTACAAGATGATCGACACCTGTGCCTCGGAGTTTTCGTCCTATGTCCCCTACTTCTACTCGACCTATGAGCGGGAGAACGAATCGGTGGTGAGCGAGCGCGAGAAGATCATCGTGCTCGGCTCGGGCCCGATCCGCATCGGTCAGGGCGTGGAGTTCGACTACTCGACCGTCCACGCCATCTGGTCGATCCGCAAGGCGGGCTACGAGGCCATCATCATCAACAACAACCCCGAGACCGTCTCGACGGACTACACGTGCAGCGACAAACTCTACTTCGAGCCGCTCACGGTCGAGGACGTGATGAACGTCATCCACCTCGAGAAACCCAAGAGCATCGTCGTCTCGCTGGGCGGTCAGACGGCCATCAATCTGGCCGAGCCGCTGGCGCGGCTGGGCGTGCCGATCATCGGCACCGACGTGCAGGCGATCCGCAATGCCGAGGACCGCGGCTGCTTCGAGAAGATCATGGAGCAGCTGGGCATCCCGCAGCCGCAGGCCGAGGCCGTGACCGACATCGAGGCGGGCGTGGCCGCCGCCACGCGCATCGGCTATCCGGTGCTGGTGCGTCCGAGCTACGTGCTGGGCGGCCGCGCCATGCAGATCGTCTCGAACGAGGAGGCGCTGCGCCACTACCTCCAGACGGCCGTCGAGGTCAACGACGACTCGCCCGTGCTGGTCGACAAGTACATCATGGGCAAGGAGCTGGAGGTCGACGCCATCTGCGACGGCCGCGACGTCTTCATCCCGGGCATCATGGAGCACGTGGAGCGGACGGGCATCCACTCAGGCGACTCGATCAGCGTCTACCCGACCTTCAGCGTCTCGCCGGCGGTCAAGGAGAAGATCATCGACTACACGGTCAAGCTGGGTCTCGAGATCGGCATCGTCGGCCTCTACAACATCCAGTTCATCTGCGACGGCCGCGACGAGGTCTACGTCATCGAGGTCAACCCCCGTTCGTCGCGCACGGTGCCCTTCCTGTCGAAGGCCACGGGCGTGCCGATGGCCGACATCGCCACGCAGGTGATCCTGGGCCGCAGCCTGCGCGAGCAGGGCATCACCGAGGTCTACGGCCGCGAGAAGCAGCGCTGGTTCGTCAAGGCGCCTGCCTTCTCCTTCTCGAAGATCCGCGGCGTGGAGTCCTACCTCTCGCCCGAGATGAAGTCCACGGGCGAGGCGATCGGCTACGACGACAAACTCACGCGCGCGCTCTACAAGGCGTTGCAGGCCTCGGGCATGAAGGTGGCCAACTACGGCACGGTGCTGCTCACGATCGCCGACAAGGACAAGGAGGAGGTGCTGCCGCTGGCGCGCCGCTTCTACAACCTCGGCTTCAACATCGAGGCTACGTCCGGCACGGCCGACTTCCTGCGCCGCCACGGCCTGCGCACGCGGCTGCGCCGCAAGCTGTGCGAGGGCAGCGGCGAGATCATCGACTCGCTGCGCCAGGGCCATGTGAGTTACATCATCAACACGATCGACCTCGATCAGCACAACACCCGTCTCGACGGCTACGAGATCCGTCGCACGGCCGTCGAGAACAACGTGACGCTCTTCACGGCGCTCGAGACGGTGAAGGTGCTGCTCGACGTCCTCGAAGAGATCACGCTCTCGGTATCGACCATCGACGCGAAGTAATTTCGATTTCATGCGGCACCTGCAGCACATCCCTTGTCGGCTCCGAACGGGACATACATTGCGTATGCCCCGTCCGGTCGGAAGGCATGAAGCGCGGAAACGGCTCCCCTGAATCGAAAATAGCTGAAGAACTATGTATAAGAAAGCAATCTACACCCTCCGCTCCAACGAACGGCTGACACCCTCCGTGTGGCGGATGACGCTCGAGGGCGACACGCAGTGGATCACGGCGCCCGGGCAGTTCGTCGACATCGAACTCGACGGGTGCTACCTGCGCCGTCCGATCTCGGTCTGCGACTGGGACGAGCGGACGATCACGCTGATCTATAAGGTCGTGGGCGAGGGGACGCAACGCATGACGACGCTGCCGGCCGGTGCACGGCTTGACCTGCTCACGGGGCTCGGCAACGGCTTCGACATCGCCAAAGGCAGCCGGCGCGAGCTGCTCGTGGGCGGCGGCGTGGGCGTTCCGCCGCTCTACAACCTCGCCAAGCGGCTGTTGGCCGACGGCCGCGAGGTGGCGGTCGTGCTGGGCTTCAACACCGCGGCGGAGGTCTTCTACCGCGACGAGTTCGCGCAGTTGGGCTGCCGCGTCACGGTGGCCACGGCCGACGGGACGCAGGGCGTGCGGGGCTTCGTGACCGACGCGATCCGCGAGAGCGGGGTGGTGTACGACTACTTCTACGCCTGCGGCCCGCTGCCGATGCTGCGTGCGCTGAGCGAGGCCACGGCGTGCAGCGGTCAGTTGAGCTTCGAGGAGCGCATGGGCTGCGGCTTCGGCGCCTGCATGGGGTGCAGTTGTAAAACCAAATACGGCAACAAACGCATCTGCAAGGAGGGGCCGGTATTGACGAAGGAGGAGGTGCTATGGTGACGAAAACGATCGCACGCGACCTGTCGGTCACGCTGAGCGGCTGGCGGCTGGACAATCCGGTCATCCCCGCCAGCGGGACGTTCGGGTTCGGCCGCGAATTCCGCGACTTCTACGATATCAACATTCTGGGCACCTTCTCGTTCAAGGGGACGACGCGCGAGGCGCGCTTCGGCAATCCGACGCCCCGCATCGCCGAGTGCACGGCGGGGATGATCAACGCCGTGGGATTGCAGAACCCGGGCATCGACGCCGTGATCGCCGAGGAGCTGCCGCGGCTGCGGACCTTCTTCCATAAGCCGGTGATCGCCAACATCTCGGGCTCCTCGGTCGAGGAGTATGCCTACTGCTGCGAGCGCATCGACCGCGAGGAGGGAATCGGCCTGATCGAGGTCAACGTCTCGTGTCCCAACGTGCGGCACGGCGGCATGTCGTTCGGCACGTCGCCCGCCTGCGCCGCCGAGGTGACGCGCGCGGTGAAGGCCGTGACGACCAAACCCGTCTATATCAAGCTCTCGCCCAACGTAACCGACATCGTGGCGATCGCCCGCGCCTGCGAGGAGGCGGGCGCCGACGGGCTGTGCCTGATCAATACGATGCTCGGCATGCGCATCGACGTGCAGCGCCGCCGGCCGGTGATCGCCAACGGGATGGGCGGATTCTCGGGCGACGCGGTCTTCCCCGTGGCGCTGCGCATGGTCTACCAGGTGGCCGAAGCGTGCCGCATTCCGGTGATCGGCTGCGGCGGCGTGTCGTCGGCGCGCGACGTCATCGAAATGATGATGGCCGGTGCGACGGCGGTCGAAGTGGGTGCGGCGAATCTGAAAAATCCTTATATTTGTAAGGAGATCATCGAGGCGCTGCCTGCCGAGATGGAGCGGCTGGGCATCGAACGGCTCGCCGACATCGTCGGCTGCGCTCATGCCGGCCGGAAGTAGGGGCTGCGAGGAACGAAACGAATAAATGATGGGGCTGTCTCCGAGATAAAGCCTCCCTTTACAAAGGGAGGTTTGGAGGGATTTTAAGTACGATTACATCTCGTCGCTTCGGCGGTCGGAGATGTACAGAGCTGAAATGAAAACGTAAAAACAATTGATAGAGATGTCGACACGAGATGTGATCATTGCATGCGATTTCGCCAGTGCCGAGGCGACGTTCGCTTTTTTGGATAAGTTCGAGGGGGAGCCGCGCAAGCCCTTCCTGAAGATCGGCATGGAGCTGTACTATGCCGAGGGGCCGGCCGTCGTGCGCGAGATCAAGCGCCGCGGCCACCGCATCTTCCTCGATCTGAAGCTGCACGACATTCCCAACACCGTGCGCAAGGCGATGGCCGTGCTGTCGCGGCTCGACGTGGATATGTGCAACGTCCATGCGGCCGGCACGATCGACATGATGCGTGCCGCGGTCGAGGGGCTGACGCGCCCCGACGGCACGCGGCCGCTGCTCATCGCCGTCACGCAGCTCACCTCGACGAGCGAGGAGCGCATGCGCGGCGAGCTGCTCATCGACGCGCCGATCGACGAGGTGATCGTCCGTTATGCCCGCAACGCCCGCGAGGCGGGGCTGGACGGCGTGGTTTGCTCGCCGCTCGAGGCGGGCATGGTCAAGCAGGCGTGCGGTGCGGAGTTCCTCACCGTCACCCCGGGCGTGCGCTTCGCCGACGGCGACGTGGGCGACCAGGTGCGCGTGACCACGCCGGCGCGTGCGCGCGAGATCGGCTCCGACTTCATCGTGGTGGGACGCCCCGTCACGGCTGCGGCTGATCCGGTGGCGGCTTACCGCCGCTGCGTGGCCGAATTCGTCGGTGCGGAATGAATTATGCGGGATGAGGGACGACAAATGCGTCTCACATTCTGAAAAGCACGAAGTATGAAACCGGTGAAACTCTTCTACCTTAAAAACTGCCCTTTCTGCCGCAAGGCGCTGCGCTACGTCGACGAGGCCAGGGCCGCTCACCCCGAGTTGGCTGCCGTGGAGATCGAACTCGTCGAGGAGTCGGAGCAGCCCGCCGTGGCTGATGCCTACGACTATTATTACGTCCCGACGTTCTATGTGGACGGCGTGAAGGTCCACGAGGGCGGCATCTACCCCGATGAGGTGGAGGCGGTTTTACGCAAGGCGCTGGGATGACGACCGTCCGTTTTTCCGCTCCCGAAGGTTGCCCGACGCGCGACGATGCGCTCGTCGCCCGGCTCGCGGAGCTGTGGGAGGCATCGGTGCGCGCCACGCACGACTTTCTGACGGAGGTGGACATCCGCCGCCTCCGTCCGCAGGTGGCCGAGGCGCTGCGTTCGGTGCCCGAGCTGCGGATCGTGCGCGATGCGGCGGGCGTGCCGGCCGCCTTCATGGGCACGGCGGGGCCGCGGCTGGAGATGCTCTTCGTCGATCCGGCCTGTCGCGGCGCGGGTGTCGGCACCGCGCTGGTGCGCGAGGCTTTTGCCGCGGGCGTGACGGAGGTCACGGTCAACGAACGGAATCCCGCGGCGCGTGGATTTTACGAATGCATGGGCTTCGTCGTCTGCGGCCGCAGCGAGCGGGACGAACAGGGCGGCCCTTTTCCGATCCTGTATATGAAACTGAATGAAAATAACAACTATCCGAACATGGAGAGAGCCATAGCAAAAGACCTGCTCTCGATCGGCGCGGTATTCCTGCGTCCCGAGCAGCCGTTCACGTGGGCGAGCGGTATCAAAAGCCCCATTTATTGCGACAACCGTCTGACCCTGACCGCCCCCGAGGTGCGCAAGCACGTCGAGGCGGGCCTGGCTGAGATCGTCCGCACGAAGTTTCCCGAGGCCGAAGTGCTGATGGGCACCTCGACGGCCGGCATCGCCCATGCGGCCATCACAGCCGCGATTCTCGACCTGCCGATGGGCTACGTGCGCAGCGGCGCGAAGGATCACGGCCGCGGCAACCGCATCGAAGGGCGGCTGGAGAAGGGCCAGAAGGTGGTGGTGATCGAAGACCTGATCTCGACGGCGGGAAGCTGCATCGAGGTGGTCGAGGCGCTGCGCGAGGCGGGCGCCGAGGTGTTGGGCGTGGCCTCGATCTTCACCTACGGGATGCAGAAGGGGCTCGACCGTCTGGCGGCGGCCGAGGTGGTGAACTACTCGCTGTCGAACCTCGACGTGCTGGCGGAGGTGGCAGCCGACGAGGGCTACATCCGTCCCGAGGACAAGGCGCGTCTGATCGCCTTCCGCAACGATCCGTCGGACGAAAGCTGGATCAACCGATAAATCCGAAGAGAGTTATGCGTCATTTGATTGAACCCACCGATCTGTCGGTGGAGGAGACCGAGCGGATCGTCGACCTCGCGCTGGACATCATCGCCCACCGCGAGAGGTATCGGGAGGCGTGCAAGGGCCGCAAGCTGGCGACGCTCTTCTATGAGCCTTCGACGCGCACGCGTCTGAGTTTCACGTCGGCCATGATGGAGCTGGGCGGCGATGTCATCGGCT
>USBO01000013.1 GCA_900552955.1 uncultured Alistipes sp. | reverse complement strand
CAATCCCTTGAAGAATAAGGTATTGAATGCCAGTCCGTGCCAGTCGACGCCGCCTTCGGGCTGGACATACACTCCGTCGGCCACCGAGGCCAGGTAGTAGCCGCCCTGTCCGTACATCTCGTCGTAGGCCAGCACGAATTTGCCGCTCTCGGCCTTGAAATCGGCGATGGCGGCGCGCAGCTCCTCCAGCACGGCCATCGAGACGGCGCCCTGTCCGTTGGGACGGATGTAGATTCCCTCGATGCGGGGGTCGCTCTTGGCGGCGTCGATGGCCCGCAACGCATCGAAGAGCGTGACATGCGGCGTGGAGGTCATCGTACGGAAGTCGATGCCGGCAAAGGGGTCGGCGGGCGGCGCCTCGACGATGTTCTCCGAGAGGTCGATCCGGAGAATCGACCCCTTTTCGAGGCCCGCCGTGGCCGAAAGCGCCCCGACGATCCCCATCACGAATAGGCTCCACAGCATGACGATGAGCACATTGCCCACGATGAAGGCCAGCAAGCCGGCCAGAAAGGTCTTTGAAAAGTTCATATTCCGACGTTTTTGAATGATTGCCCTAACCTTTTCGGACACAAAGAGTCTCCGACAAGCAAAGATACACAATTTGGCCTTTGCATCGTCAGACGATCCGAAATTTTCGACCCGTTTTTCCGCAGCCGTCCGCCGCAGCCCGCGCCCTGCCGCACCGTTCGAGGACATCCCCGATCCGAATGCGCTGACGACCAAAGACATCCGAAAACGAATACGCGCATAATTTTCGGCAACATACTGCTATCTCGGAAAATATCGTTATCTTTGACGGAATCCTATTCGGGTCACATTATGGAACAAACAATCAAAACGCTGCTCGCGCGCATCGTCCACCCCGAAACCGGACGCAACATCGTGGAGAGCGGCATCGTGGAGCGGATCGAGAGCGGCGAAGGGCGCGTGAACGTGACGCTCCGCTTCGACAAGGCACGCGATCCCTTCGCCGTGAAGATCAAACGACAGGTCGAGGAAGCCCTCGCCGGCGAGCTGGCGCTCGATCCGTCGCATATCTCGGTGCTGGTCAGGGAGGCCGCACCCAAAGCCGCGCCTGCGGCGGCGCCCCGCACGTTCACCAACGGCATCGGCAAGGTGCTGGCCGTGGCATCGGGCAAGGGCGGCGTCGGTAAATCGACCGTCACGGCCAATCTGGCCCTCACGCTGCGCAACATGGGCTACCGCGTGGGCATCCTCGATGCGGACATCTACGGGCCATCGCAGCCCAAGATGTTCGGCGTGGAGGACTATCTCCCCCAGGCCGAACGCATCGACGGCGAGGATTGCATTCTGCCGGCCGATGCGATGGGGATCAAACTGATGTCGATCGGCTTCTTCATCAAACCCTCCGACGCGCTGATCTGGCGCGACGCGATGGCCACCAACGCCCTGCGCCAGATGATTCACCAGACGCGCTGGGGCGGGCTCGACTTCCTGCTCGTGGATTTCCCGCCGGGGACGGGAGGCGTGCATCTGGCCGTCATCTCGGAACTGACGATCGCCGGCGCGGTGATCGTCTCGACGCCGCAGCAGGTGGCCGTGGCCGATGTGCGGCGCGGCGTGGAGATGTTCCGCGCCGAGAAGATCGGCATTCCGGTGGTGGGCGTCATCGAGAATATGGCGTGGTTCACCCCCAGGGAGCTGCCCGACAACCGCTACTACCTCTTCGGCCGCGGGGGAGCGCGCGCGTTCGCCGAGCGGAACGACGTTCCCTTCCTGGGCGAGATACCGATCGTGCAGTCCGTCATGGAGGGATCGGAAGGGGGCAGACCGGCGGCCGGAACCGACCCCGCGGTGGAGTCCCGCTACCGTTCGATTGCCGAAAAGGTTGTTGAAAACATGACGAAAACCCGTTGAAAAGCTGTGGATAACCCGACGACAATTCGCAACAACTTCCCGGGGCGAAAAGTTGCAAATCCGCACCGGAGCCCGTATGTACGGAATGTCGGAAAAAACAAGAAAAAGTTTTGAAAACTTGTCGTCCCCGCCGACTCCGCCGCCGATGAAAAATTGTTGAGAATCGAAGGCTGTCGATCTGTCGATAACCGTTATGCACAATTGTCGATTATTTTTGAATTTTCATTTAAAACAATTAGAATTCAATAGCTTGAATAAAAAGAAGAAAAAAAAGTAATCGACACTATCCTGCGGCGGATGCTCATAAATTTTCGGAAGAGAAAGTTATCGACATTATCGACAGGCATTATTTATCTTCTTTTTCTTTATTAAATTAAAATTGAATTTAAAAATAAAAACAAACGATGGTCGATAACCTCCTCTCCCGCATCGAAGAGCTCAAGCGACGCCGCGACGCCGTGATCCTCGCCCATTATTACACCTCGCCCGAGGTGCAGGCCGCCGCCGACTTTCTGGGCGATTCGCTGGCCCTGTCGGTCCAGGCGCAGAAGGTCGAGGCGCGCACGATCCTCTTTGCCGGCGTGCACTTCATGGCCGAGACGGCCAAGGTGCTCTGTCCCGAGAAAAAAGTGCTGATTCCGGCGCCCGAGGCGAGCTGCTCGCTGGCCGACAGCTGCGGGGTCGAGGCGTTCCGCCGCTTCCGCGCGCGCTATCCCGATCATACGGTGGTCTCGTATGTCAATACGTCGGTCGGGATCAAGGCGCAGACCGACATCTGCTGCACGTCGTCCAACGCGCTGAAGGTCGTCGAGTCGATACCGGCCGGGCAGCCGATTCTCTTCGCTCCCGACCGCAATTTGGGCGCCTACGTGCAGAAGCTCACGGGGCGCACCAACATGGTGCTGTGGGACGGCGCCTGCCACGTGCACGAGGAGTTTTCGCTCGAAAAACTGCTGAAGCTGCGCGAGCGACACCCCGAAGCGAAGGTGGTCGCGCATCCCGAATGCCGTGCTTACATCACGGCGGTGGCCGATTTCGTCGGTTCGACGGCGGCGATACTGGATTTCTGCGGCCGCAGCGACGCCGGGGAGTTCATCGTGGTGACCGAGGCGGGAATCCTGGCCGAGATGCAGCGGCGTTATCCCGGCAAACGGTTCATTCCGGCTCCGCCCGACGACGAGACGTGCGGCTGCAACAACTGCGTCTACATGAAGATGGTGACGCTCGAACGCATCGCCGACTGTCTGGAGAGCGAATCGCCCGAGGTGGTGATCGACGAGCCGGTGCGGCGTGCCGCCGAGCGTTCGATCCGCCGCATGATCGAGATCGGATAAGTGTGAATCAACGATAGACCTATGAAAAAGATTTCGATGCTTTTGTTCGCGGCGCTGTTTGCCGCGACGGCGGCGGCCGACGAGGGAATGTGGCTGCTGCCCTACCTCCGGCAGATGAATATCGCCGACATGCGGGCCAAGGGGTGCGAGCTCTCGGCCGAGCAGATCTACGCCGCCGACGCCTCGTCGCTCAAGGATGCGATCGTCATCTTCGGCGGCGGTTGCACGGGCGAGGTGGTCTCGCCCGAGGGGCTGCTGCTGACGAACCACCATTGCGGCTACGGCGCGATCCAGTCGCTGTCGTCGGTCGAACACGACTTTCTGCGCAACGGCTTCTGGGCCCGTTCACGGGCCGAGGAGCTGCCTGCGCCCGGGCTGAAGGTGCGGTTCATCCGCCATATCGCCGACGTGACGGCCGAGGTGCTGGGCGCCGTGCCGTCGACGGCCCTGGGCGAGGAGCGTGTGGGGCTGGTGAAACGATACGCGGCCGAGGTGCGCAAGCGACTGGAGAGGGAGCACCCCGGGATGGAGATCACGGTCAGGCCCTTCTTCGGCGGCAACCAGTATTTCGCCTTCGTGATGGAGGTCTACGAGGATGTCCGGCTGGTGGGGACGCCCCCCAATTCGATCGGCAAGTTCGGCGGCGACACCGACAACTGGATGTGGCCGCGTCACACGGGCGACTTCTCGGTGTTCCGCATCTATGCCGGCAAGGACAACCGGCCGGCCGCCTACTCGCCGAAGAATGTCCCCTACAAGGCCGAAACCTATCTGAAGGTGGCGCTCGACGGCTACGACGAGGGGGATTTCGCCATGATAATGGGCTTCCCGGGCTCGACGCAGCGCTACATGACTTCGTATGAGATCGACCGCATGCTGGGGATCACCAATCCGCAGCGCATCGCCGTGCGCGGCGAGCGGCAGCGGATTCTGGCCGAGGATATGGCCGCCAGCGACAGGGTGCGTATCCAGTATGCCTCGAAGTACGCCCAGTCGTCGAACTACTGGAAGAATGCGATGGGTATGTCGCGCGGCATCGTGCGGCTCGACGTCAAGGGGAAGAAGCAGGCGCAGGAGCGCGCTTTCCAGCAATGGGCCGAGGCCAACAGCGTGGACGGCGAACGTTACGACGAGGCGCTGGGAATGATCCGCGACGCGCTGGCTGCGAGCAACGACGCCTATGCCGCGCAGCAGTACCTTGACGAGGCGTTGCAGCGTTCGGTGGAGATCATGACGCCGGCGGCCTATGTGATCGCCGCGGTGGGGAAGAAGGGCAAGCGGCTCGACGATCCCGAGACGCTCAAGGCGCGCTTGCGCAAATTCTATAAGGACTACAGTCCGGCGACCGACCGGCGCGTGGCGCGCCGTATGTTCGAGCTGGTGCGCGAGCATGTCAGCGAGCTGCCCGACCTCTTCGTCGCGGCCGAAGGGCGGTTCGACGATTTGGATGCCGCAGTGGATTACCTCTACGACAACTCGCTGTTCGCCGACGAGGAGGCTGCCCTGGCCTTCGTGGACGACTTCTCGCGCGAGCGGCTCGACAGCGATCCGGCCGCGATGCTGACGCGCTCGGTGATCGGCAAGATGGCCGAGCTGGAGCAGCGGCAGGAGGATTCGAAGCGGCAGTATGCCGACGGCCACCGGCTCTATATCCGCGGACTGATGCGGCAGCATCCCGACCGGGCGTGGGCGTCGGACGCCAATTTCACGATCCGCCTCACCTACGGGCAGGTGCTGCCGTACGATCCGGCCGACGGCGTGACCTATCGTCACTATACGACGCTGCGCGGCGTCATGGAGAAGGAGGATCCCGCCAATCCCGAGGAGTTCACCGTGCCCGGGCGGCTCAAAGAGCTCTATGCGGCGCAGGATTACGGCCCCTATGCCGATGCGCGGGGCGAGCTGCCGGTGGCCTTTCTGGCCGATCTCGACATCACGGGCGGCAACTCGGGTTCGCCCATCATGAACGGTCGGGGCGAGCTGCTGGGGCTGGCCTTCGACGGCAACTGGGAGGCGATGTCGGGCGACGTGGCCTTCGAACCGGCGCTGCAACGCACCATTTCGGTGGACATCCGCTACGTGCTCTTCGTCATCGACAAATTCGCCGACGCGGGCTATCTGCTGCGCGAGATGACGCTCGTGCGCAACGGCCGGCCGGTCGCGCTGTGACGCGTGTGCGGCGTGTGGTTTCGGCGGGAGGTCATGCCTCCCGTCGTTTTTTTCATGCGGAATAGAACCTTTCTGCGGGCGGACGGAGTATATTCGTGCGGATCGTTTCCGGAGCGTCGCTGCGCATCGGACGGCTGTGGGGCCGCGCTTGCGCAGGGAAAAGCAGCCTCTTTTTTTTGCGGTCCCGGGCAAAAAAACGGGTCGGAAACAGGCTTTTTCATTTTAAATTTTTACCTTTGCTTTCAGATCATAAGATATCCTGTGTGAAATCTTAAAACTTTTAACCGATGTACGGGAAAATCAAGGAATATCTTCGACAGGAACTGGCTGATATCCAAGCTGCGGGCCTGTACAAGACCGAGCGGGTGATCGCCTCTCCGCAACGTGCCGAAATCGAAGTGGCGGGCCGTCCGGCGCTCAATTTCTGCGCCAACAACTATCTGGGACTTTCGGACAACGAACGCCTGATCGAGGCGGCCAAACGGGCGATGGACGCGCGCGGTTTCGGTATGTCGTCGGTGCGGTTCATCTGCGGCTGTCAGGATATTCACAAGGAGTTGGAACGTGCCATCGCCGACTATTTCGGCACGGAGGATACGATCCTCTACGCCGCCTGCTTCGATGCCAACGGCGGCGTCTTCGAACCGCTCTTCACCGAGCAGGACGCCATCATCTCGGATGCGCTCAACCACGCCTCGATCATCGACGGCGTGCGCCTCTCGAAGGCGGTGCGCTACCGTTACGCCAATGCCGACATGGAGGCGCTGGAGGATTGTCTGAAGCGTGCGCAGGCGCAGCGCTTCCGCGTGATCTGCACCGACGGCGTCTTCTCGATGGACGGCAACGCCGCGCCGCTCGACGAAATCTGCCGGCTGGCACGGCAATACGACGCGCTGGTGATGGTCGACGAATGCCACTCGGCCGGCGTGCTGGGTGCCACGGGCCGCGGCATCACCGAACTTTACGATCTGCGTGGCGAGGTCGACATCCTGACCGGTACGCTGGGCAAAGCCTTCGGCGGCGCCGTGGGCGGCTTCACGACGGGCCGCCGCGAGATCATCGACATGCTGCGGCAGCGGTCGCGCCCCTACCTTTTCTCCAACTCGCTGCCGCCCGCCGTGGTGGGTGCCGGCATCGAACTGTTCAGGATGCTCGACGAGAGCAATGAACTGCACGACCGGCTGGTGGCCAACGTGGAGCACTTCCGCGCGGGGATGATGGCCGCCGGCTTCGACATCAAACCTACGCAGTCGGCCATCTGCGCCGTGATGCTCTACGACGCCAAGCTGTCGCAGGAGTTCGCCGCCCGGCTGCAGGACGAGGGCGTTTTCGTTACGGGATTCTACTATCCCGTGGTGCCCAGGGGGCAGGCGCGCATCCGCGTGCAGGTCTCGGCGGGCCACACCGTCGAACAGCTCGACCGCTGCATCGCCGCCTTCGTCAAGGTGGGCAGGGAACTGAACGTCTTAAAATAAGAGGATATGTCACAGGTTGTTATCGACGCCATCGATCGGAAGATTCTCAAGTTTCTGATCACCAATGCGCGTATGCCCTTTCTGGAGATCGCCCGCAAATGCGGAATTTCGGGTGCTGCCATCCACCAGCGCATCAAGAAACTCGACGAATCGGGAGTGATTCTCGGCAGCCGTCTGGTGGTCGACCCCAAGATGTTGGGATTCGACGTCTGCGCCTACATCGGCATCCGGTTGCAGGACGTGTCAATCCTGATGCAGACCGTCGATCGGCTCAAGCAGATTCCCGAGATCGTGGAGTGTCATTTCATCACGGGAACCTACAACATCTTCGTGAAGTTGTACTGCGTCGACAACGAACACCTGATGACGACGCTTTGCGACCGGATTCTGGCCATTCCAGGCATTTCGACCACACAGACCTATATTTCGCTCAACGAGGCGTTCCAGCGTCAGATCTACGTCGACTGCCTGCACGATTGACGCCGCGCGCCGGAGGCGGGCACCGAAACGGGGACTCGCACGGCGGCGTATGACCGGACGGGCCGAAATGAACTCTCATTCCGGCCCGTTTCGTGATAAGAGAGAACTATGACCAAGATAAGACTTACCAAGGAGTTTTCGTTCGAGGCGGCCCATCTGCTCGAAGGCTACGACGGCGCCTGCCGCGAGATACACGGCCATTCGTACCGGTTGTTCGTGACCGTGCGGGGCGTGCCGGTCAGCGACGAGCGCGATCCCAAGCTGGGGATGGTGATGGATTTCGGGCAGCTCAAACGCATCGTGGGCGAGGAGGTCGTGCAGCGGCTCGACCACGCTTTCGTGGTGCGGGCCTCGCAGGCCAACGATGTGTTGGTGGCCGCACTCGGCGCACGCTTCGAACGGGTGGTGCGGGTCGGCTATCAGCCCACGTGCGAGAACATGCTGGCCGATTTCGCCGCCCGCATCGCGCAGCGGCTGCCCCGCGGGGTGGAGCTCCATGCGCTGCGGCTGCACGAGACGGCCACCTCCTATGCCGAGTGGTTCGCCGAGGACAATGACTGACAGTGCTGCGGAGCGTCCGAGACTCGGCGATCGGACCGCGAGCGGCGCATAACGGAATAAGTATGAAAAAATTGTTTCTGGTCGATGCCTACGCACTGATCTACAAATACTATTATGCGTTTCTGTCGCGGCCGATGCGCAACCGCACGGGGATGAACACGTCGGTCGTCTTCGGCTTCGTGAAGTTTCTGCGCGACATCCTCAAACGCGAGCGGCCCGATCTGCTGGGCGTGGCGTTCGACCCCGCGGGCGGCAGTTTCCGCCGCGAGATCTATCCCGAATACAAGGCCAACCGTCCGGCGACGCCCGAAGACATTGCGCTGTCGGTACCCTACATTAAGCGCATTCTCGACGCGATGTGCGTGCCGGTGCTCGAGGTCGAGGGGTTCGAGGCCGACGACGTGATCGGCACCCTGTCGCAGAAGGCGGCGGCCGAGGGCTACGAGGTCTTCATGGTAACGCCCGACAAGGATTACGGCCAGCTCGTGCGCGCCTGCTGCAAGCTCTACAAGCAGAAGGGCGACGGCATCGAGGTGGTCGACTGCGAAGCCATCCGCGCCCACTACGGCATCGACGATCCGACGCTCGTGCGCGACATACTGGCGCTGTGGGGCGATGCCTCGGACAACATCCCGGGCGTGCCGGGCATCGGCGAGAAGGGCGCCTGCAAGCTAGTGCAGACATGGGGCACGGTCGAAAACATACTGGCCAACGTCGACCGCATCAGGGGCAAACAGGGCGAGAGCATCGCCGCCTGGGGCGACAAATTGCTGCTGGCCAAGACGCTCACGACGATCCGGCTGGATGTGCCGATCGAGTTCCGGCCCGAGGAGCTGACGATGTGTCCGCCCAATCTGGACGAACTGCGGGCGCTCTTCGCCGAACTCGATTTCACGATGTTTCTGCGCGATCTGCAGAACGTTGCGCCGCTCGAGGAGAGCGACGGGCCGCGGCAGGATCCGCAGCGGCAGCTGGCCGAGATGGCGCGTGCCAAGTCGGCCGCTGCCAGGAAGGCGGCGCTGGCCGGACAGGGCGATCTGTTCGCAGCGCCCGCCGATACGTCCGCGCCTCAGCCCGCAGCGGCCGCGCAGGAGGCTGTCGACGGAGAGCCGCTGCCCGCCGAACCCGAGATGGAGAGCGCTCAGACGACGCCCCACGACTACCGGATCGTCCGCACGGCCGACGAGCTGCGGGCGATGATCGCCGAGATCCGCCGCTACGGGGAGTTCTGCTTCGATACGGAGACCACCGGCTTCGACCTCTTCAACGACCGCATCGTGGGGATGTCGTTCGCCGTCGTGCCGCACGAGGCGTGGTACGTACCCTGCGACGAACGGTCGGTGCCGGCGTACGCCGAGCTGCTGCGTCCCCTGTTCGAGGACGAGACGATCGCCAAGATCGGCCAAAACATCAAGTTCGATCTGATGGTGCTGCGCCGCATCGGCATCGCGGTGCGGGGGCCGAAGTACGACACGATGATCCTCCACTACCTGCTCGACCCCGAATCGCGTCACAACATGAATGCGCTGGCGGTCCGCTATCTCAACTACAAGCCGATCGAGATCGAGACGCTCATCGGGCGCGGGCCGCGGCAGCTGACGATGGATCTGGTGGGGGTCGAGCGCGTGGCCGAGTATGCTGCCGAGGACGCCGACGTGACGCTGCGGCTCAAACGGACGCTGCTGCCGCTCGTCGAGGAGGCGGGGCTGCACGACCTCTACTTCGACATCGAGGAGCCGATGATCGAGGTGCTGGCCGACATCGAGACGGCCGGCGTGCGCATCGACAGCGAGGCGCTGGCGCGCTATGCCGTGGAGCTGAACCGCCGCATGGCGCAGCTTGAGGCCGACATCCGCAGCGAAGCGGGCGAGGCGTCGCTCAACATCAACTCCACGCGGCAGTTGGGCGAGGTGCTCTTCGCCAAGATGCGCATCGCCGAGAAGCCCAAGATGACGCGCACGAAGCAGTTCTGCACCGACGAGGAGTATTTGCAGTCGTTCGCACACAAACACCGCATCATCGACCTGATCCTCGAATACCGCGGCGTGAAGAAGCTCCTTTCGACCTATGTCGAGGCGCTGCCGCAACTGGTCAACCGCCGCACGGGCAAGATCCACACCTCGTTCAATCAGGCCGTGACGGCCACCGGACGCCTGTCGTCGACGAATCCCAACCTTCAGAACATCCCGATCCGCGACGAGCTGGGCAAGCCCATCCGCCGCGCCTTCATCCCCTCGGACGACGAGCATGTGCTGCTGTCGGCCGATTACAGTCAGGTCGAACTGCGGCTGATGGCGCATCTGAGCGGCGATGAGGCGCTGATCGCAGCCTTCGAACACGGCGAGGACATCCACGCCGCGACGGCTGCGCGGCTCTTCGGCAAGCCGCTCGACGCGGTGACGGGCGATGAACGGCGCAAGGCGAAGACGGCCAATTTCGGCATCATCTACGGCATTTCGGCCTTCGGACTGAGTCAGCGGCTCGACATTCCGCGCAAGGAGGCCAAAGAGCTTATCGAGGGTTATTTCGCCTCCTACCCCCAGGTGAAGGAATATATGGAGCGGGTGGTCGGGAAGGCGCGCGAGACGGGCTACGTGACGACAATCTTCGGCCGCCGGCGCTATCTCAACGACATCGCGTCGCGCAATGCCGTGGCGCGCGGGCTGGCCGAGCGCAACGCCGTCAACGCACCCATTCAGGGCAGCGCGGCCGACATCATGAATATTGCGATGGTGCGTATCGCCGAGGCGATCCGCCGTGCGGGAATCCGTTCTCGGATGATCCTGCAGGTGCACGACGAGGTGGTGATCGACACGCTGCGCAGCGAGGCGGAGCGCGTGCGCGCGATCGTCACCGAGGAGATGGAGGGTGCGGCGAAGCTCAGAGTGAAACTCATCGCCGAATGCGGCGAGGGCGGAAACTGGCTCGACGCTCACTGAGATATGTTCACGCAAAGACGAGCAAACCCGCCTTCAAAGGCGGGTTCGCTCGTTTAGAAGAGGAGGGATCAGCGGTTGCGCAGCGGTGCTGCGTGCAGAACGATCGGTGCCGACTGCTGCTTGGCGGAGGGTACTTCGAAACCCAGATCGGAGATCGGCGACACGTTGGCCGGATCGGGCGTCAGACCCTTGCGGAAGATCGGTCCGTAGTTGCCGTCGGCATCCTCGGCCACGGCGATGAAATACGAAAGTTCGTTCCACGGCAGGGCGAAGAAGCGCTCCTCGTTGCCGACGCTGCCTTGCGAGATCAGGTTGCGCAGCAAAATCTCGTCGGTGTAGATCGACGTGTCGCTCACGTCGGTACCCGTGAAGAGTGTGTACCACTTGACGGCTTCGGCCGAATGGACGATCTTGGCGGGCAGGTAGGCCTTGTTGTTATAGTTCTTGTACTTCGTATTGTCGATGGCGTAGAGCTGGCTGCCGTCGTAGTATTTGTCGAACTCGACGGTGGCGGTCGCCTTCGAAAGGACGGCTTCGTGGGTGGTGAACGGAGTGCTTACCGCCGGCTCGGCCGTGGGATTGCCCGAGGCGTCGACGCACACGGCCCACAGGTAGTAGGTCGTCGCAGGGGTAAGGTGATCATAGTCGTGCTCCTCGTCTCCGCGCACGCCGATGATGGCGATGACGTCCTCGGGTGTGGGGAACGTCGGCGAGATCTCGCTCTGGATGTAGTCGACCAGATAGTTGCGGATGTTGCCGTCGTATTTCTTATAGTTGGCGTCGGTGATGACGTCCCAGACGTAGCGCACGCTCTTGACCGAAGGCGTTACCTTGACCGATGCGGTGCGGGCGGTGATACCGGTCGCCTCGAACGTGAAGCTGTTGGCTTTGGGATCGCCCTCGGGATCGGTCTTGAACTTGAATTTGTTGAGCTCCGTCGCGGCGGCTCCGTCGGCATATCCGAATGCCAACACGTAGTACTCGGTGTCGGGGATCAGTTCGCCGAAGTCGGTGTCCGAGGAGATCGTCTGCGGCCCCGTGTAGGTGAACCAACTGGCCATCGAACCGTAGAGGTTGAGGATCTCGGCGATGATCGCGTCGTCGGTCATGGCGTCGCAGGTCGTGACCTCCTTCACCTCGGCGAAGTAGGGAACCTCGGCCGCTACGGGCACGATGTCGATCGTCGCCTTGTTGTAACTGATCTCTTTGAGTTCGAAGGCGAAGGCCGCAGGGGCTGCGGGAGGTTCGACGGCGAAGGGCTCGCTCATGGCCAGAGCGCCCGTGAACTCCTTGCCGTCGTAGTCCGCTACGACGATCTTGTAGGAGGTGACGGGGACGAGTTTTTCGGTGATGGTGAACTCCCCGGCGCCGGTATGGAGCCGATCGGAGAGGTTCTCGAGTGCGGCGAGTTGTTTGAGTAGCGTCTGATCGGGAATACCCAGCAGTGAGGCTTCGGTGTGGATGCCGCAGTAATAGGTCGCCTTGTCGTCGGAGGGCACAACCTTTACCGAAGCTCCTTTTTCGGAGGTTTCGCCGAGGGTGATGGTGTAGGTTACCGGATCTTTCTTAGGTTCCTCATTTCCCCCCCCCTCGATTTCGGGGTCATTGTTCTCGGAGCATCCTCCCCATGCCAGTAACAGGGTCGCGGCGGCGAGGCGGAGCAGGTGGATAGATTTTCTCATACGTCGAAGATTAAAATAGATGTCGATTCTGCAAAGTAGGTAAAAAAATCGAAATAAAAAAAGAGAAATCCCGGAATCGGGCGACTCGGGGATTTCTTGGTTAGGTTAGTTAGGTTAATGAGATGCGGAGAACTCCGCTTTGTGTACTACAAAAATAAAGAGGATTTTTCGATATTCCAAATATTTCATAATAAATTTACTGTCAAACCTGCACTTTCGTGTCAATTCGTATCGAAAAATTTTAAATTCGAACCGAATCATAATTTGCAAAATCCCCTTTTCACGCTCGCCGGCGACGGCCTGTGACAGCGAGAGGGGTCTGAATCGGCGATTCAGACCCCTCTCGCTGACTTGCACGGAGCTTATGCTTTGGCCATGACGATTTCGGGTATGGGTTTCAGCTCGGCATGGTGCCGGTTGCGGTAGGTGGCCGGCGTCATGCCGTATTCCTTCTTGTAGAGTTTGATGAAGTGCGACGTATTGGGGAAGGCGCATTCGCTGCCGATCTGCGAAATGGACTTCGACGTCGAGATCAGCAGCATGCGTGCATGCATGAGCCGCTGGCGGATGAACCATTGGTGAGGCGGCATGAGGAAGATCCTTTTGAACTCCTTCTTGAACGAGGTGAGCGAACGGTTGCAGAGCGTGGCAAGTTCGTCGATCGAGATATCGTCGAAGATATGGTCGTACATCGACTGTTCGAAGTTCTCCTTCGCCGTGTCGATATTGCCCAGAATCTTGCTTCTCAGACAGCATTCGTCGTGCGACACGATGAGGTAGACCAGTTCGGTCATCTTGATGTTTTCGGCCGTCTCGTCGTGGAGAAACCCTTCGCCGCGGAGGTAGTTGCTCGCGTTGTTGAAGAAGCCTTTGAGCAGAGGCCAGGCCGGTGTCGAAACCGCATTGGCACCCTGACATTCGGGACAGGCGTGTTTGTAGGAGATGTCCATCCCGTAGGTGAGATTCAGATACATCAGAATCTTGTGCAGATCCGTCGGCTGATAGTAGAACAGAATCTGTTCGAAAGTGTTGTTTTCATCGGGAACCTCTTCCGTGTAGTGTTTGCCGATTCCGAGAAAGAATACATCCCCTTTCGAGATCGTCTGCCGCGTGTCTCCGTTGTAGATGTGCTTCACTCCCCGCACGACATAGCCGATGGCATAACGGGATAACGCATGCGATTGGACCCCGTGGTGGAAATGTTCAACGAATTTCACAATCATCGGTAAGCCAGAGTTACGACGTTCGTAATTTGCCATAATCTTTGTTGTTTAATTGCTAAAGCTAACTACAAATAGAGGCTCTTCATTTTCATGGCATACAAATTTATAATAAAACATTGTATTATACAATTCATAATTGTATAAATGTGTCGTCAAACGATACAAAAACCGCATTATGGTATAATTACGTCCGAATCTGTCTCTAAATTGAGCCGGGAAAGAGGCTTAACGCGAGAAGAACCATATAGAACATTGCGGAGACCGTACTGTTGAATCTGGTGAGTGCGACAGGGAGAAGCGTGGCCACGGCAGAGGCCGCGAGTGCCGTCGTAACGGTCGTACTGCCTGGTGCAAAAGCGATGCCGGCCGCGATGAGGAGATAGTATGAATTGTATAGAAGGATATTACGCGGTTTGGTCCGCAGCGTATGGATATTCATCAGAACAGCGGCTACGGAACAGATCAGCAGGAAGAGAATCAATCCCCAGCCGATAAGCGAAAAGAGCGTGAGGCCGTCGAAAAAGCGGTAATGCGAAGGGGCCGTCAGCGCCGCTGCGATCTGACGCGCCGGATCGTCGAACCCTCCGCCTGCGGCCCAGTGGGCGAAGCTGACGAAAAAGAGTGGCAGCAGGGCTCCCGTCAGGGCGACGACCGCTTCGCGCAGCGTGCGGCGGAAGAGGAGGATGACCAGCGGAATCAGCAGCAGCAGCCCGACGGCCGGCGCATAGATCAGCGGAAGCAGACCCGTGTAGAGCGATCCGCGGAACATGCGGTCGAAGCAGTAGTGGCGATGGAAGCTGTTGTAGAAGTTACGCGACGCCAGAGCGATGAGCAGCAGCGTGAGGCTCTGCGTCAGGTAGTCGTAGCTGAGCACCATGCCGCAACCTGCCACGCCGAACAGCGGCATGGCGAGAAAGCAGCGGACCGGATAGAGTTCGGCACGGACGCTGCTGCGGCCGGTGAGGAACCCTGCGGCGGATAACATGACCACGCTCGCCGCTCCCGACAGCAGCGGCCAAGACTCGCGCAGCGCGGCCGTATGGCGGCCCAGCGGCGCTGCGACGGCCGGAAGACCGCCGGCGAACTCCTGCGTGATCCATGTGCGCACGAACGCGGCGACCATCACCGCAAGGAAGGTGAGCGTCGCTACGGGAAGCGGCTGTCGGATGACATTGTCAGGTTTCATGTGCGGGTAAAGGCGTTCGTACGCGTCGATAAACCCGTTGTCGTGCCTGCAAGGAGTCGTCGGTCGTCGCGGTGCGCGGCCTCTTCGGGCTGATACTTCCGGTCGGCCGCACGGTATATCGAAGTACGAGATTGCGGAGACAAAAGTAGCGAAAAATCGTCGAACCGTCGCAATTAATTCGTAACTTTGTTCGTCCCGGGATTCATCAGCGGGGCGAACGGAGGATGTTGGAAACCTGTTATCAGTACGAAGTGCCCGAGGCCGGCTGCGACGAAGCCGGACGGGGATGTCTGGCCGGTGCGGTGTTCGCGGCGGCGGTCATTCTGCCGCCCGATTTCCGCGATCCGCTGCTCAACGATTCGAAGCAGATGAGCGAACGCAACCGCAACAGGCTGCGTGCGGTCATCGAACGCGAAGCGGTGGCATGGGCCGTGGCTGCCGTGACGCCCGAGCGCATCGACGAGATCAACATCCTCAATGCTTCGTTCGAGGGGATGTGCCGCGCGGTCGAACGGCTGGACAAGCGGCCCGAATTTCTCCTGATCGACGGCAACAGATTTCGCTCGACGCTCGACATTCCCTACAAGTGTGTCGTCAAGGGCGACGGCAAATATGCCGACATCGCGGCGGCTTCGGTGCTGGCCAAGACACATCGTGACGAATACATGCGGCGTCTGGCGGAGGAGTATCCGCTCTACGGATGGGCGAAAAACAAGGGCTACCCCACGCGCGAACACCGTCTGGCGGTGCGGCGGTACGGGATGACCCCCTATCACCGGCTGACGTTCAATCACGAACTGGGTCAGCTCGAACTCTTCTGAGCGGTCGGCCTGCGGTCTGTTTCCGTGAGTTGTGCGTACAATAAAAGGAACCGACACCTTGCGGCGTCGGTTCCTTTTTCGTGCGGATTGCGAGCAAATCAGTATCCCATGGACTTCGAAGCCGCATAGGAGAGCTTCAGGGCGTTGGCCCGGCGAAGCTCCTGCTTGACGTCGGTGATGATACCCATCTTCGTCGCGTCGTCGGCCTTCAGACACACGGTCATCAGCGCACGATCCGACTCGCTGAGCTTGTCGCGCTCGGCCGCGATGAAATCCAGAATATCCTTCTCGGTACGATACGAGTCGTTGAGCTGGATACGGGGCGCCGTGCCGAACTTCTTCTGCATGGCCGGTGTGGGCTGGCCGATGTGGATGAAGCTGACGAGCGATTTCTTCTCCAGTTTCTGTACTTCGGTTGCGGTCGGTAGTTTGTAGCGAACCATCAGTTCCTGATCACGCATCGTGGTCGAGACCATGAAGAAGAACAGGATCATGAAGATCACGTCGGGCAGCGATGCCGTCGAGATCGGGGGCAGACCTTTGTTGCCCTTCTTTTTCATTACTGCCATTACTTCTTTCCTCCCACGTTACGCGGCTCGGCCTCCGAAATCTTCAGCGGCACCGCTTTGGTTAATACATTGCGCTGATCCTCGTTCAGATCTTCGAATTTCGCTCCGAACTTCTTCATCGCCACTTCGTTACGAACCTCATTGAAGGCGCGCGTCAACTCGTTCTGCACCATGATGTAGGTCTCGTAACTCGTGCCGCGGTCCGTTTGGAGGGAGATCACGCCCAGACTGACGGGATAGGTCCACTTGCTGCCGTCGGGAAGATCGAATTCCTTCGCCTCCTTCTCGGGAAGGCTTTCGTCGTCCATCGGGTTGAGGATAAACTCCTTGGCCTTGTCCTTGAGCTGACGGATGTCCATCTGCTGACCGCCTGCCATGATGTTGTTGCCTTTCGAGACGAATACCAACAGAAGGTTGCGTTCCTTCACCTTGATATCCTCCTGTTTCTGGTTGGGATCGGGCATCGGCGGCAAGACGCGCATCAGACCCGTATCCGTGTTCATGGTGGTGGCGACAAGGAAGAAAATCAGCAGCAAGAAGGCGATGTCGGCCATCGAACCGGCATTGATCTCCTGTACTTTTCTTTTATCTCCTGCCATTGTTCACTCCTCTCTTATTTGAATAATTTTGCAACCTCCGAGTAGAGGGCTACCACGATGGCTGCGCCCATGGCGATGTAAGCCACGAGGATGCTGCAATCGGCGATCACGGTGGCGGAGTGCGGGAAATAACCGCCGTCCGCGAAGTTCGGGATCTGGATGTTCTTGCCGGCCGCAACGAAATAGGAGACGAGCACGACGACGACGATCAGACCCAGCGAGAGCAGCGTGCCTTTGATTCCTGCCGGGTTCTTCGCCATGCCGTAGAGGGCGCAGAAGATCACCGAGCAGACAGCCAGGGCCATCAGAACGTAACCCCAGACGAGGTTCGCGCTGATTGCTGCCTGCGATCCGCCGGTAAAGATGGCATAAGCCATCATTACCACCGTGATGGCCATCAGCACACCCAGCAATATGTTCAATATCTTTTTCATAATTTTCGGTAAACTCTTTTACAGGTCCAGATTATTTCTTGTAAGCCGTCAGCATGTCCATCAGCACGATCGACGTGTCCTCCATCTCGTTGACGAGGCTGTCGATCTTCGACACGATGTAGTTGTAGAACAACTGGAGAATGACGGCTGCGATAAGACCCATGAGTGTGGTCAGCAGAGCGACCTTGATACCGCCGGCAACCAGCGTCGGCGAGATGTCGCCCGCAGCCTGGATGGCGTCGAATGCGCCGATCATACCCACGACGGTACCCATGAATCCCAGCATCGGCGACAGGGCGATGAACAGACCGATCCACGACAGACCCGACTCCATCTGGCCCGTCTGAACCGAACCGTACGACACGACCGACTTCTCGACAGCGTCAAGACCCTGGTTGTAGCGCGACAGACCCTGATAGTAGATCGAAGCGATCGGACCGCGGGTGTTGCGTGCGACCTCCATGGCAGCGTTCACGCCGCCGTTCTTGAGTGCGTCCTCGATTTTGTTGAGGAATTTCTTCGAGTTGATCGTCGAGAGTGACAGGTAGAGGATACGCTCGATGGCGATGGCCAGACCGAGTACCAAGCAGAGCAGCACCGGAAGCATCCAGCCCCAACCGCCCTCGAGGAACTTCTGCATCAGCACGTGGTGCATCGACTCGCCGGCGATTTCGGCGTCGGTGTCGGCGACGGTCGTCGTCTCGGCAACGGCCACCTGCTCGGTTGCGGCTCCTTCGTTAGCGTTCTCCTGAGCGAAGGCATCAACAGTGCCAAGCGAGAACATGGCCACTGACAGAATCAAAAAAAGTTTTTTCATACGATTAAGTGATTAATAAAATTTGTTAGTGTTTTTGCTATTGCGTTAAGTTCGTTTTCGTGTGCGTTCTTTCGTCCCTGCATCGCTCGAACGTGTCCGGCGTTGCATCCGGCCTTTCGGAAACGATCGGTTTCCGGCGCGGAATTCCGTCAAAAATTTCGGTTGTCACTCTTTTTTCATTCGTTTTCGTTCGCTGCGCGCCGTTTCCCTGCGTGGCGGCCGTTTTTCCGCTGCACAACGAAACTGCACGACAAAAACCTGAAGGTCAGCGATTTGCCCTGGATTATGACTGTCCTGCAACCGGAATGACTCTCATTTTTGCAGCTAAACTGTGCGAAATATAGAAAAAAAAATCGGTTTATGCAATGCCGTTCTCCGTAAATTCTCCGCGCAGCGGTCGTCGTAGCATCTGCCGCGTCTGTTGCGGCGGGAGATTTTGTCCCAGTACGTACATGAGTTTGGCCACGGCCGCTTCGGTGGTGATGTCGCAGCCGCAGATCACGCCGGCCTCCTGCAGCCGGCGTCCAGTTTCGTAGAGCTCCATGGCCACGCTGCCGCCGCTGCATTGCGTCACGTTCATGACCAGGAGGCCCCGTTCGACGGCTTCGCGCACGGTGGCGATGAACTCCGGCGCGGTGGGGGCGTTGCCGGCGCCGTAGGTCTCCAGCACGACGGCCCGCAGCCCCTCGACCGCGAGCATGGCCCGCAGCACTTGCGCGCGCAGCCCGGGGAAAAGGCGGATGACCAGCACGCGGTCGTCGAGCGCCCGGGCGATCCGCAGCTCGGCGTCGGGCCGCTCCGGTCTGCGGATGCAGTCGCGGCGGTAGGCGATGTTGACCCCCACCTCGGCCAGCGCCGGATAGTTGTAGGAGCGGAAGGCCGCGAACTCCTCGGCGCTCTGCTTGACGGTGCGGTTGGCGCGGAAGAGCCGGTTCTGGAAGTAGAGCGACACTTCGGGCACGACGGGCCCCTGCGCATCGCGGGCCGCGGCGATCTCGATGGCCGTGACGAGGTTCTCGCGTCCGTCGGTGCGCAGCACGCCGATGGGGATTTGGCTGCCGGTGAAGACGACCGGCTTGGCGAGATTCTCCAGCAGGAAGCTGAGCGCCGAGGCGGTGTAGGACATCGTATCGGTGCCGTGCAGGACGACGAAGCCGTCGTAGCACGCGTAGTTGTCGCGGATGAGCTCCGCCAGATGGAGCCAGAGCGCGGGGGTGACGTTCGACGAGTCGATGACCGGCGTGAGCGACTGCACGTCGATGCGCACCTGCAACGAGCGGATGGCGGGGAACTCGTCGTGGATGCCGCGGAAGTCGAACGGCACGAGGGCCCCCGTGGCGGGGTCGGTCTTCATGCCGATCGTGCCGCCCGTGTAGATGATTAATACCGAGGATTCCATACTGATTCGGTGTCTGTGGATTATCGGTTGAAAAAGAGCCGGCGGGCGTTGGCCGTCGTCGCGGTGGCGACCGTTTCGGGGTCGAGCCCCTTGAGTTCGGCGATCCTGTCGCAGACGAACCGCACGTAGGCCGACTCGTTGCGCTGTCCACGGTGGGGTGCGGGCGTGAGGTAGGGACAGTCGGTTTCGAGCAGGATGCTGTCGAGCGGCAGCGTGCGGACGGTTTCGGCCGCGGCGCTCTTTTTGAAGGTCACCGTGCCGCCGATGCCGAAGCGGAAATCGCCGCAGGCCCGCAGCCGTTCGGCCGTGGCCGCATCCTCCGAAAAGGCGTGGAAGACGCCCCGCAGCCGCTGGCCGTGCGCGCGGGCGCGCTCCGTCTCGGCTTCGATGATCCGGCACATGTCGTCCCACGCCGCGCGGGTGTGGATGGCCACCGGCAGGTCGAGCCGTGCGGCCAGCCGCAGTTGGGCGACGAACGCTTCGGTCTGCTGGGCGACGTACGCGTCGCTCCAATAGTAGTCGAGCCCGATTTCGCCCACGGCGCAGAACCGGGCGATGCCTTCGGGCGGGTCGAGCAGATAGCGCTCCACACGGGCCAGTTCGTCGCGCCAGGCGGGGTTGTCGTTGACCGACGTGGGGTGCAGCCCCATCATCGGAAAGCAATATTTGGACCGGCTGCGGCAGAGATCGAAGAGCCGGCGGTCGCTCGCGGCGTCGATGGCCGGCAGCAGCAGCGCCGTCACGCCGGCCTCGCGGGCCCGTGCGAGGGCTTCGTCGCGGTCGGCGTCGAATTCCGGTTCGTAGAGATGCGAGTGGGTGTCGATCAGTTCCATCTGTCTCAGTCACGATTTACGTTGATAGCGGTTGCCCGGGAGCTGGCGGATCGCACCCGAGAGCTCGAGCCCCATGAGCAGGACGCTCAGCGCGGCATAGTCCCGTCCGCTTGCGGCGATCAGTTCGGCCAGCGGGCGGGGTTCGTCGCCCAGCAGCGCGAGCACCGCCTCCTCCTCGGCCGTCAGCGACGGCGTGGGAACGGCGGGGGCGATTTCGTCGCGGTCGAGCGCGAACTCCCATTGCAACTCCTCGACGATGTCCTCCGCCGAGCGGATGAGCGTCGCCTTGCGGTTGCGGATCAGTGCGTTGGTTCCGAACGAGTTGGCATCGGTCGTGCGCCCGGGAGGCGCCATGACCGTGCGGTTGTATCCGTCGGCGTAGTGCGCCGTTGCGAGCGAACCGCCCGAGGCGGGCGATTCCACGACGACCGTGCCGGCGCTCAGTCCGGCGATGATGCGGTTGCGTGCGAGGTAGAACGTCCCGCGCTGCTTGCTCTGCGAGTGCAGCTCCGAGACCAGCGCGCCGCCCCGTTCGAGCATCTCGCGCGCGACGGCGGCATGCTGGGCCGGCGTCACGTCGGGCAGCGGATTGGCCACGACGCCCACGGTCGGGATGCCGGCCGCCAGCGCCGCGCGGTGGCAGGCGACATCCACGCCGAAGGCCAGGCCGCTGACGATGGTCACGCCGGAGATGCGGCGCAGGCCGCGCACCAGCTCATCGCAGAGCCGCTGACCGTAGGCCGAGATGCGGCGCGTGCCGACCATCGAGACGCACCGCTGCGACAATGCGGCGGCGTTACCTTTGATATATAAGACGTGGGGATAGTCGGGAATGTCGCGCAGCAGCGGCGGATAGGCGTCGTCGGTCGACGCGAGGGGTTCGATACACTGCCGGCGGCAGAAGTGCAGTTCGCGCTCCGCTTCGGAGTGACTCCGGCGGGCGACGATGCTGCGGGCGATGTCGGCACGCAGCTCCGCCCGGCCGGTGAGCTCGTCGGCCGATGCGGCGAAGACCGCCCGTGCCGAACCGAATGTCTCCAGCAGGTGAACGATTCCTTTGATGCCGAGGCCCGGAATCAGCGTGAGCGCAATATCGTCGACGGTCATAATGCTTTTTTACAAGGTAAAGGTAGCGTTTTTTCGGTGAAAACCGAAAGTTCTTCGATAAGTTTTGCAGAAATCAGAAATGTTTGTATATTTGCAGTCTCGAAACCGTTAGGATTCGTGGGGAACCGTCCCAAATGGGCCGTCGGGATACGACGGGGAGCGTGTTCCGCAGGATGGGAATCGGGGATTTGGTCTGATGGCCGAGTGGCTAGGCAAAGGTCTGCAAAACCTTGTACAGCGGTTCGAATCCGCTTCAGACCTCACCAAAACCGCGTTGTAGTTATCTACAACGCGGTTTTCTTTTTGATTTGTCATACATTTGTAATACGGCCGTACAAAATTAAACGATAGAATTTTTTCCCGGCAGGATGTAATCGATATGTAGAATCTCTTTCAGCCGGATTTCGATACGTTCCCGTTCGTCGCTTTCGGCGGTCGACAGACGTTCGCAGGGAATGCCGTAGAGTTCCAATATGCGATCTTTCATTTCGTCTCGTTCCTTTTGCCGGGAACCTTCTTGATGATAAGAAAAACCGTCGGTTTCGATGGCGAGCACGGGTTGTTTGCCGACCTTGTTGTAAATCAGAAAATCGAGGTGCGTAAGGCCGTTTCCTGCATACCTGCGTTCGACGTCGTCGAGCAGCGAGAAATCGCGGAGCAGCATCCGCAGGGGTAAATGGCACACGACATCGAGGTGTCGCATGGCTGCATTGTTGCGTAAAATATCCTCGATTAAGGCAAAGGTCAGGTTTTCGGAATCGTATTTTGAAACCCGTTTGCGTGTGGTCAGATAAGCCATTCGGGCCTCGGTGTATTGCTTGTAGAGGTAGTCGAAGATCGAACGGATTTTGCTTTCGGTAACTGTAAAATTGTTGTACTCGATGTAAGCCAGCAGGTCGCTGATGTTGCCGCTCTTTTGTTGCTTGTTGCCGGTTACGACCAAGCAGAACTTTTGTTTGGCTCGTGACACGGCGACATTCAGCAGATTGGGGTCGTCGACGAAGTCGGATATTTGATTTTCGACGGTGCTCATGATGATCGCATCCTTTTCGCGGCCCTGGAATTTATGCACAGTCGCGATGTCGACCGACGCTCCGATTTGTTGCTGCAATGCATCGACTTGTGCGTTGTAAGGAGCTATGATGCCAATATGTTCGGCTTCGTACGAAAGCGTTGGCAGTACTTCTTTGCGGATGACGTCGATTTCACGTTGGTTTACATGGTGGCGGTCGTGATTGCCCTCGACCGTTTTAATGGCGCAAATGACATCTGGTTCACCGTTATCGCGGGTCATGATAATGAGGTTGCTGCCGTAGAATTTCCGGTTACAAAAGTCGATGATTTTCGGATGACAGCGATAGTGCTCTTTCAGCAGGGTTTGTGGAACGCTGGAAATCGAGCGGCAGACGGATTCCAAAAAACTGTTTCGGGCGCAGTCGTAGGATTGGGGGATGGGGAATTGTACGGCGATTTCGTCGAGCTTGAGCCGTGCTCCCGGTGTAACGACATTCGGTAGCTGCATGGAGTCGCCGACGATAACGGCGTTTCGGGCACATGAAAGAGCCAGTGCACCAGTCTCGACCGATACCTGCGACACTTCGTCCATGATGACGTAATCGTATATCGTTTCGGACGACAGACAGCTGCGGGCAGAAAACGTCGTGCTCAACACGACGGGATATTCGTTCAACACCTCCTGAGCCTTGAAATAGAGGTCAGTGGATAAGAATATCGGCTTGGGGTGGTCAACTCCGTACTTGCGGTGGAGTGCATTTTTCAGAAACTGCATCGACCATTCGGAAAGATGCTTCGTCTGTTCCTCTGCATTCTGCGAGATAATATATGCTTCCAATTCTGCAATTTCGGCACGCAATGCTTTGAGCCGTGCATCGTAAATGGCTGCTTGCAAGTCCGATACGATAGCAGATAAGTCGCGTTGGAAGAAGCCGTGCGATAATCCTTTGAGCAGCTGTTGGCTGCGAAGTCGAATAGCAATCCAACGGAATTTTACACGCATATTGCCGAAAAAGCCAGAACGGAGAGCTGCATCTTCGGCGAATTGTTGTAAGTCGAACCACAATCGGGTCAGACGGGGAATGTTGCCGGTTTTCCGCAAGGTGATTTTGTAATCGGAAGCTCCGATTTCCCGCTCGAAATGGCGTCGCTCCGTTTCCAAAGCCTGCAATTCCTGCTTGGCGATGGCAAGTCGCTCTTGCTTGGCGAAAAGCCTGTGCAGTAATTCGATCTGCCGGTCTATCTGTTCGAGAAATTCGGGACGATTCGCCTCATCAAGGCGCCAGGATGCAAGCACCTTCGGATATTGTTTTTCCTTCTCTTGACTTTCGATAAATCGCTGTTTGTTGTCCGAATTGCCGAGTGGTGCGGCGAAAAAACCGAACTCGTATTTGATGAGTTTTCCCAGCACGTTGTCGGTCGCCGAGTTGTTGTTCGAGACGACCAACACCGTTTTCCCGGCAACGAGGATGTTGGCGATGATGTTCAGGATGGTTTGCGTCTTGCCGGTTCCGGGAGGGCCTTGAATGACGCTGATCGAATGCTCGAAAGCTTTCTGCACGGCTTTCAGCTGGCTCGTATTGCTGCCGAACGG
>USBO01000012.1 GCA_900552955.1 uncultured Alistipes sp. | reverse complement strand
ACGCCTATTTTTATGCCCGTGGGTACGCAAGGTACGGTAAAAGGGGTACATATGACGGAGCTGAAAGAGGATACGAAGGCGCAGATCATCTTAGGCAATACCTACCACCTATATCTTCGTCCCGGTATACAGATCTTGGAACAGGCCGGAGGCTTGCATAAGTTTAATACGTGGGACCGGCCGATATTGACCGATAGTGGGGGGTTTCAGGTATTCTCCCTTTCCGACAATCGCAAGCTGCATGAAGAGGGAGCCGAGTTCCGCTCGCATCTCGACGGCTCCAAGCATATGTTCACGCCGGAGAAGGTGATGGATATCGAACGCTCGATCGGCGCAGATATCATCATGGCCTTCGATGAGTGTTGCCCGGGAGATGCCGACTATAATTACGCCAAGCAATCACTGGGCCTGACCGAGCGTTGGCTGGATCGTTGTTTCGCCCGCTTCAACAGCACGGAACCGAAATACGGCTACCGGCAAAGTCTCTTCCCGATCGTACAGGGATGCGTCTATACGGACTTGCGGCAGAGAGCGGCGGAGAACGTGGCCCGAAAAGGCGCCGATGGAAACGCTATCGGGGGATTGGCCGTTGGCGAGCCTACCGATAAGATGTACGAGATGATCGAGGTGGTCAACGCCGTCCTGCCCGCCGACCGGCCGCGCTATCTGATGGGGGTCGGCACGCCGACCAACATCCTGGAGGCGATCGAGCGGGGCGTGGACATGTTCGACTGCGTGATGCCCACGCGCAACGGCCGCAACGGGCAGCTCTTCACGTGGGAGGGGACGATCAACATCCGCAACCGCAAGTGGGAGAACGACTTCTCGCCCATCGACGCCGAGGGGACGACCTTCGACCGCCGCTATTCGAAGGCCTACCTGCACCATCTGGTGACGTGCGGCGAGATGATGGCCGCGCAGATCGCCTCGCTGCACAACATCGCCTTCTACCTGCGGCTGGTGCGCGCGGCGCGCGAGCACATCCTCGCCGGCGACTTCAGGGAGTGGAAGGAGGCCGCCGTGGCGAAGCTGGGGCGGAGGCTGTGAGACCGCGGAAAATGGAAAATGAGGAGCCGGCAGGGCCTGTGCGAAGGTCGTGCGGCCGCTGTAAACGGAATTCTTGATTTTAGTTTATGATGAAGATTTGGCCCGGAATTAAGATACTCGACCGGTACATCATCCGCAAGTTCATCGGGACGTACCTCTTCGCCATCGCCATGATTATCGTGGTGGTGGTGCTCTTCGACTATGTGGAGAAGATCGACGACTTCACCGAGCTCAAGGCGCCCGTGCAGGCCGTCGTCTTCGACTACTACCTCAATTTCGTCCCCTTCTTCATCAATCAGTTCAGCGGACTGTTCACCTTCATCGCCTGCATCTTCTTCACCTCGAAGATGGCCTATCAGACCGAGATCGTGGCCATGCTCTCGGGCGGCATGTCGTTCCGGCGGCTGATGTGGCCCTACTTCGTCAGCGCGCTGCTCATCGCCTCGCTGTCGCTCACGCTCAACCTGTGGGTGATCCCCGTGTCGCAGCGCGCGTCGGTGGCCTTCGAGATGAAGTACATCAAGAAGCGCGTGCGCGAACACGCCACCGTCAACCGCCACATCTACCGCCAGATCGAGCCGGGCGTCTTCGCCTATATCCGCGGCTACTCGTCGGCCTCGAACACGGCGTCGTATCTGGCGCTCGAGCACTTCCGCGACAACGGGATGACCGCGTCGCTCGAGGCGGCCGACCTGAAGATCGACCCCGCCACCAAGCGGTGGACGGCGTCGCGCTATATCACGCGCGAGTACGATTCGCTGGGGGTGGAGCGCTTCGCGCAGCGCCGCGATCTGGACACGCTCATCAACCTCGACGTGAGCGAGCTGGGGCGCATCAACGAGTTGATCCAGACGATGAAGTTCGGCGAGCTGAACCGCTTCCTCGAACAGCAGCGGCTGAAGGGGTCGGACGCGATCCGCATCATCGAGGTCGAACGCCACGCGCGGTTCGTCTATCCGATCTCGACGTTCATCCTCACGCTCATCGGCGTCTCGCTCTCGTCGCGCAAGGTGCGCGGCGGCACGGGGCTGCATATCGGGCTGGGCGTGGGACTCTGCTTCTCGTACATCCTGCTGATGCGCTTCTTCGAGGAGTTCGCCAAGAGCGGGACGCTGCCCACGGGGCTGTCGATGTGGATCCCCAACATCATCTATTGTTTCATCGCCGTCTACCTCTATAAAAAAGCACCGAAATGATGACTGGCGAACTGCGACATATCGCCGATGCGGTGCGTGCGGGCCGCCGCATCGCTGCGGACGAGGCGCTCGCGCTGTGGCGCGAGGCGCCGCTGTGGCTGCTGGGCGAGCTGGCCGATGGCCGCAAGCGGGCCGTGAGCGGCGACAAGGTCTACTACAACCGCAATTTCCATATCGAGCCCACGAACCGCTGCGTCTTCAACTGCCGCTTCTGCTCCTACCGCCGGCCGAAGGGCGATCCCGAGGCGTGGGACTACTCGCTGGAGGAGATCGAGGCCATCGCCCGCGCCCGCGCGGGGCAGGGGATGACCGAGGTGCATATCGTGGGCGGCGTGCATCCCGACCACGGACTCGATCACTACGTCGAGATGATCCGCCGCGTGAAGGCGATCCTGCCCGAGGCGACCGTCAAGGCTTTCACGGCCGTCGAACTGGCGTACATGATCCGCCGGGCCGGACTGCCGCTCGGGGAGGGGCTGCGCCGGCTGCGCGACGCGGGCATGGAGGCGATCCCGGGCGGCGGGGCCGAGATCTTCGACGAGGAGATCCGCGCCCGCATCTGCCCCGACAAGGGGGCGGCGGCCGAGTGGCTCGCCGTGCACGAGGCGGCCCACGGGCTGGGGATCAGGACCAACGCCACGATCCTCTACGGCCACATCGAGGAGCTGCGGCACCGCATCGACCATCTGGACCGGCTGCGGGCGTTGCAGGATCGCACGGGCGGCTTCAACGCCTTCATCCCGCTCAAATACCGCAACTTCGGCAACGCGATGGCGGAGGCGGGCGAAGTGTCGGTGGTCGAGGACCTGCGGATGCTGGCCATGAGCCGCATCTATCTGGACAACATCCCCCACATCAAGGCCTACTGGGTGATGTACGGCAAGACGACGACCGAGCTGGCGCTCGCCTTCGGCGCCGACGACATCGACGGGACGATCGACGACACGACGAAGATCTACGCCATGGCGGGGGCCGACGACCGGCGTCCGCGCATGACGACCGCCGAGATGCAGGCGATCGTCCGCCGCGCGGGGCTGCGGGCCGTCGAACGCGATACGTTGTACAACGAACTATGACACGGATATGAATCGGATTACGGAATATCGGAATCGGCTCAAGGGCTATCCCTATCTCTACCATCTGGTGCTGATCGTCGGGGCGATCGTGGCCCTGCTTTTGGCGGCGCATTACGCCATGCGCATCGGCACGCGGCACGGACAGCACCGCACGGTGCCCGACTTCACGGGGCTGGCGCTCGACGACGCGGGGCGGCTGGCGCGCCGCTGCAATCTCGAGCTGCGGGTCAACGACTCGCTCTACGTGCCGGCCTACGACGGCGGCGTGGTGCTCGACCAACTGCCGCACGAGGGGACGCAGGTCAAGGGCGGCCGCACGGTCTACGTGACGATCAACTCCTTCGCGCAGAAGAGGGTCGACGTGCCCTACGTGGCGGGGCGGTCGCTGCGGCAGGCCAAGAACATGCTCGAGATCGCAGGACTGGAGATCGATCGGCTCGTCTACCGGCCCGACATGGCGACCAACTACGTGCTTGAGCAGCGCGTGGAGGGGCGTCCGGTCGACGCCTCGACGAAGCGGCAGCTCGAGATGGGCTCGGGCGTGACGCTCTACGTGGGCGTGGCCGAGGGCGAAGGGGCGGTCGTGGTGCCCAAGGTGGTCGGCGTGTCGCTGCGCGAGGCCAAGAGCCGCCTGTGGGAGCAGGGGCTCAATGTGGGGGCGGTCGTCTTCGACGAGGGGATCGATCTGCTCAATCAGAAGGATGCGCGCGTCTATCGTCAGCAGCCTGCGCAGGGACATGCGACGGTGCTGGGCACGGCCGTGGAGCTGCGCCTGGGACTCGATGCGGAGAAGGTCGCGCGCGAAAGCGCCGCTTCGGACAAGCAGGCGCGCACGCTCATCGAGGAGCGCGAACGGCGGCTGGCGGCCATCGCGGACTCGCTGGCCGAGGCCGAGGTGCGCCGTCATGCCGAGGAGTTGCAGCAGGGCGGAACGGCGGCTGCCGAAGAGGATAACTTCTTTTAGACGATGAGCGCGGAGCACGCACGATACGACGACGAGGAGCTGCTGCGGAGCCAGGCCGAGGCCGACGGCGGCGAGGTGGAGGAGGGCGACGAGCTCTACGAACACTTCGCGGTCGAGGTCGATCGGGGGCAGGAGCCGATGCGGCTCGACAAGTTCCTCACGCTGCGGATGCAGCATTGCTCGCGCAACCGCATCCAGACGGCCGTCGACAGCGGCAGCGTGCTGGTGGGCGGGCGTCCGGCCAAGTCGAGCTATAAGGTCAGGCCGCAGGATCGCATCACCGTGGTGATGCCCTACCCCAAGCGCGAGGTCGAGATCGTGCCGCAGGACATCCCGCTCGACATCCCCTACGAGGACGACGACCTGCTGATCGTCGACAAGCCCGCCGGCATGGTGGTGCACCCCGGGCACGGCAACTGGGACGGGACGCTGGTCAACGCGCTGACCTACCACCTGCGCACGCTGCCGATGTTCCGCGAAGGCGATCAGCGGGCCGGTCTGGTGCACCGCATCGACAAGGACACGTCGGGGCTGCTCGTGGTGGCCAAGAACGAACGGGCGCACGCGCGGCTGGCCAAGCAGTTCTTCGACCATACGATCACGCGCCGCTACTACGCCCTCGTGTGGGGCGATCCCGACGCCGACGAGGGGACGATCGTGGGCAACATCGGCCGCTCGCCGAAGGACAAGCTGCAGATGTGCGTCTTCGCCGGCGGGGAGCAGGGCAAGCACGCCGTGACCCACTGGCGCGTGGTGCGGCGCTACGGCTACGTGACGCTCGTGGAGTGCCGGTTGGAGACGGGGCGCACGCACCAGATCCGCGTCCACATGGCGTGGAAGGGCTTTCCGCTCTTCAACGACGCCCGCTACGGCGGGGCCCGCATCCTCAGGGGGACGACCTTCTCGAAATACCGCCAGTTCGTCGAGAACTGTTTCGAGCTGCTGCCGCGGCAGGCGCTGCACGCCCGTTGTCTGGGGTTCGTGCACCCCTCGACGGGCCGCGAGGTCTACTTCGAAAGCGAGCTGCCGGCCGACTTCCGCGCCGTGCTCGAGCGGTGGGAGAACTACGCCGCGCACGTCCGCATGGAAGATGAGTAGGCAATATTCGCCGCTGCGGTGCGTTATTTGAGGGTAAGTTCCGAATCGCATGAATGCACGCACGATCCTGTTGTCGCTGTTCGTCGCTGTCGCGCTGCCGCTGGCCGCACAACAGCGACGGCCCGTCTGCATCGTCAACGGCGAGCCCTACGAAGGAGATGCCTTCCGTGAGATTCCGCCCGCCGAGATCGAATCCATGGAGCAGTTGCCGGCCGACGAGCAGACCGTCGCCCGATACGGCGATGATGCATCTAACGGGGTGATAATCATTACGTTGAAATACGATACGAAAGCCTCCTTCGATGGCGGAGGCCGGACGTTCGACCGCTACGTGGCCGAGCGCATCCGGTGGGATGCGACCGATCCCGTCGCGCGGGTGGTCTACCGCTTCAGGGTGCTGCGCGACGGGCGGGTGGAGCTGACCGACCTGCTCGAATCGACCGACGGCAGGCTGCGCCGCAAGGTGGTCAGGGCCGTGGAGGAGGCTCCGCGGTGGTCGCCTGCGACCAAAGACGGCGAACCGGTCGAGACGGAGCATGTGCTGCGCGTGCAGTTGCCCGAGGGGCGGGCCATGCCGCCCGAGCGGGCGGTGATCCTGCTCTGAGCGGGCGATCGGACGGGAGGAGCGGAAAAAGTTTTCGGCCGGCCGGTCTCTGCCGGCGCTTTCCAATCGGCTGGCCCGTCGGGCATTCCGGTCATCGGTCGCTGCGCGGGCGTCGTACGGCGGCGGGGCGGAGTTTGCGGATCGGTATAAAATCCGTACATTTGTCCATGAGATCGAAGAACAACTATATTTAAGAAACGTATGAAAAAGATCAAATTCTGGGCGCTTTGGGCGCTGCTGCTGACCCCCCCCCTGCTGCTGTCGGGATGCGGGGACGATTCGACCGGCGACGATGCGCCGGTGAACCCTCCCGTGCTGACGATCAAGGATAACGCGCTGGGAATCATCAGCGTGGCTGCGGCCGGCCAGACCGTCTCCTTCGAATACGAGGTGGCCGAACCCGTGGCGGGCAAGCTCGCCGTGGCGCGCAGCGACGCGGAGTGGCTGCACGATTTCGATAACGAGGCATTCGGAAAGATCACCTTCGTGGCCGACGAGAACGCCGGCGAGGAGCTGACGCGCACGGCGAAGGTGACGCTCTCTTACCCGGGCGCCGAGTCGGTGACCGTCGAGGTGGCGCAGGGCGAACGCGTGATCTCGATGGACGTGACCGAAGTGACCGTCTCCTCGGTGAAGGCCAAACTGGCGATGAAGGACGATCCGGCGCAGACCTTCCTCTTCGGACTGGTCAAGAAGAGCGACTACGACGCCATCGGCTCGCCGGAGAAGTTCCTCGAGGCCGAGCGTGCCAAACTCGAAGCCGAGGCCAAGGATTCCGGCTGGTTCGATACGCTGGCCGACTATCTGGATTTTCTGCTCGGCGACTGGAATCCCGACGATCAGCAGATGAACCGCGACGGGCTGGAGCTCGACACGGAATATTACATCTACGCCTACGGAATCGACAAGACGGGCGCATACACGACCCCGCTGGTGCGGCGGTTAGTGCGGACCAACGGTCTGAAGGAGATCGACTTCAAGCTGGGGGTGAAGGAGATCAAACAGACGACGGCCACGCTCACGGGCAATCCCGAGGACGCGTTCGTCTACTACTATCTGGGCTATGTCTCGAAGGCCGATTACGAGGGGATGTTCAAGCAGGACGACGAGCAGATCGTCAATAACGCGCTGGGTGCCATCCGCATGGGAATCGGCAGCGACGGCTCGAAACTTCCCGAGGTCGCGTCGGTGCGCATGGGCGAGGGTTCGCTGGAGATCGGAGGTCTGCTGCCCGACACCGAGTATTACGCGCTGACGTTCGGAATCGACAACAGCGTGTCGGCCTGCACGAAGCTCACCAAGCAGCTCTTCAAGACGGAGGCGGTCGCCATCGTCGACGACTGCACGTTCGAGGTGGCGGTGACCGATGTCAACTCGCTGCTGATGAACATCGCCGTCAAGCCCTCGAAGGCGACGACGCGCTATTTCGCAACGATCAAGGCCACCGATGAGGTGAAGAACATGACCCCGTCGCAGGTGGCCGACGACGAGGTGGCGTTCCAGAACGGCTTCACGCCGCCCGTCGACTGGACGACCGATCCGCGCGTCTTCACGGGCGAGCAGACGCTCCACTCGCGCCGCAGTCTGGGCATCACGATCCTCAAGCCCGAGACCGACTACACGGTCTATGTCTTCGGCGTGAGCGACAAGGGTGTGCGCACCACCGAGGTGGCGACCGCAGCGACGCGGACGACGGCCGTCGTGCCGTCGGCGATGACGCTCGAGGTCAGGAACGTGACGCCCGGGGCGGAGAGCGATCCCAACGACTGGACGGGCTGGGGCCCCAAGCTCTACTACTTCCAGTACGATGTGAAACCTTCGGTCGACACGGAGTACTACTACACGGGTATCGTCGGGAAGAGCGCCTACGAGGCTTTCGCCGACGACGCGGCCTTCATGAAGGACGTGGTCGAACAGGCCGGCGAGCTGATTATGATGAACTGCTTCATGGGCGAGAATAACGCCGGACTGATTGCGACGCCCGCTCCGTTCAAAGGTTCGACCGAGTATTCGGGCACGGCGATCGCCGACGGAAAGCAGTACTACATCTTCGCGTTCGGTTACATGGGCGCTCCGACCACCGCGCTGTTCAAGGTCGAGGCCACGGCCGGTGAGGATAGCGGCGGCTGGAATCCGTTTCCCGACGGCGGTGACGGCGGCTGGGACACCGGATGGCCGACAAACTGACAACCGTCTGAATCCCGATGACGGCAAACGCGCGCTACGTTGCAACGTGGCGCGCGTTTTTTAGTGCGTCGTTCTGCCGGGCCGGTGTATCGCCTTGCGTGACGGGAGGAGCATAACGGCCTCCGGTGAGAAATCCGAATGCGGAAAATTTTGAGATGCAGACGGATTTTTTTACTTTTGTTCATAGAGCGGCGAGACCCGACCGGATGCCCGAGATTGTCTTGTCGTGGGAGGAGCTGGGGATCGATCTGCGCATGTTCCGCAATCGGCTGGGCATCGATGTGGCCTACTGCGACAACACTTCGAAAGACCTCGTCGTGAACATGCCCGTGAGTTCGGCCTCGGGCGTGACTAAGCGCTACGCCAACGGCGGAACCAGCCGCAACTACGGCTGGGAGCCTCAGGTCAACGGCACGCTCGTCAAGACGCGCGACGTACAGTGGAAAGCCTATGTCAACTGGTCGAGGAACCGCAACGAGGGCGACGTGTCGTGCGGACATGCCGCCAATGCCTACAACAGTGCCCGCAGCATCCATGTGGGCGGTCTGTGCGGCTTTATCGCCGGCAACGAGACGGTCAACGCCGTCGTGCGCTTCAGCGCCAACACGGGAGCCGTCCACAACGAGGCGGGACGTATCGGCGGCATCGCAGCGCTGGCGTCGTTCTGCGATGTGTAGGAGTGCCTGAACGAAGGAACGGTCGGCGGCGCCGTCGCCGGCAATGACGGGACACCGATTTTTGCAGGGAGGATGCACGCGATGAGGCGTGCGTCCTCCCTGTTTTTTCATGCTTTCGAAAAACGAAGGCATCCATATCTCGGAGCCTGAAATGACATCCCTGCGGAGAGGTGCCCGGGCCCGAATGTCGGGCGTGAGCGACCGCTCTTTGTGCGCTTTCGGCTTGGTGTTTGTATAATACATTGAATACTAATGGTATGTGATTGTTGCGATTTGTCCGCTATCTATTCGGCCGAATCCCCATTTGCGATATTTTTGCGACTGCATTGAATAAAGAATGGAGTATATGACAAGCGTAAAATTGAAACTGAACAAAGATCGGGTGCGATGCGACGGAACCTATCCATTGGTGTTTCAGTTGATCCATCGACGGCAGAAAAAACTTATTTACAGTCCGTTCAAACTTTATGAGGATGAGTTCGACGAACAGCAAGGCAAAGTGTGCTATCTGTCTGAAGAGCGACGGATGCAGCGCGAGGTGCGGCGCATGAACCGCGAAATCCGACAGCAGCGGAAAAGCATCGGCAGGCATATCGAAATTTTGGAGCAGCGCCGCGAGAGTTATACGGTTGCGGATGTGGTGTTCCGCTATAAGGTGGAGCACGACAGTCTGAGTTTGCTGCACTATATGGATATGCAGATCGCTTACAGGGAGCGTCTGTCCAGATTCGGTTCGGTCGCGGCCCTGCGCAACACACGATCGTCCGTATCGTCGTTCATCGGCCAGAGAATAGTGGCTCTTTCGGATGTGAACGGCGCTTTCATCCGTGATTACGAGGAGTGGCTGCTGCGCCGGGGCGTGTGCTGCAATACCGTGTGTTATTATATGCGCAATCTGCGCTCGGTCTATAATCAGGCCGTGCTCGACGGCTACCCGATGTCCGGGAACTATCCGTTCCGCTTTCTGCATTCCAAACCGCAGCACACCGTCAAACGGGCATTGGGGCGGGACGCCATGCGCCGTATCGCCGGAATCGACCTTTCGGACTATCCTCATCTGGACATGGCCCGCGATCTGTTCATGTTCAGTTTCTTCAGTCGGGGGATGCCGTTCGTGGATATGGTTTTTCTGAAGAAAAGCGCAGTCAGCGGAGGCGTTATCAGCTACCGTCGTCACAAGACCAACCAATTGCTGCATGTGGAGGTGACGCCCCAACTGGCAGGGCTGATGGAGAAGTATGCCAATGAATCCGAATGGGTTTTTCCGGTTCTCAGGGACGCGAAAGACAAACAGGTGCAATACCGGCTTTATCGTGTAGCCCTCGAACGCGAGAACCGCAATCTGAAGCGGGTCGGGGAGCTGTGCGGTCTTGACACCGTCCTGACGGCCTATGTGGCCCGCCATAGCTGGGCGACGTTGGCCAAGGAAACCGGCGCTGCGATTTCGGTCATCAGCGAAGGGCTGGGACACACTTCGGAGAAGACGACGCAAATCTATCTGAAAGAGTTTGACCGGAGAGTCGTCGATCAGGTCAACAGGAAGGTCTCTTCGCTGTAGGCCGCGGACTGCGGCGAAGTCCATTTTCACGGTGAAAAATTTGCAAAATAATTTTCGAGTTCATATCTTTGCCGCACGATCCCCTATTCACAATAGAGCATTACACAGTCTTGTGATACTCTGTTTCATCCCGAGTCATTTCAGTCGACAATACAGAGCGGAAAAACCGGCATTTGCCGCGATTCTCCGATTGTGCACCGCAGCGGAACACTTCCTTTAGGAGGTTTCCGCTTTTTTTTCGTGTATCATGTACATTCGCAACGACCTGCCCTTGTTTTTCGGGGCGGGGCGAATCCTTCTGCGCTGTTGTCCGGACGAGAGCCGTGATGAATTTTCCGGCTGACGTCTGCACAAGGGGGCACCAGCGTGCCCGTCTCTCAAATTTGCATATGTAGTTGCCGGAGTCGGAAGGTTGCCGGCGCGATACCGGCAAATTCGTTTCAGCGATCGGCTTCGTCGGTTTCTGTCATGCGAAGGGGTGCGATTCATGTCGACACCCTGCGCTGCGAAACCGGAGGGATCACGAAAATCCCCCCCCCCTCCGGGCGGTGGGGCGATTTCGTGTTCAAGACGTTGTGTATCGGAATGGTGCGTGGCGCCGGAATCCGCTCCTTGCGATCGCGTCGGCGGATGATTGTTTCCGAGACTCCCGCCGACGAATCCGATTCCCGCGCCCACGCAGCGATGCGGGGCGGGAAGGGGTTCGTCTATGTGCAATAAATCGTGACGCAGCAATTCAGTATTCATAAATGACGCCTGTTTTTATGACCGTTGTTTCGGCAATGTTTCAGAATCATACATCTTAATGCTATCTGATTAAGACCGGTACCGTTTCGAATCCGATCCGAAACGCTTTGCGGTGAATTCTGAAACATCATCTGCTTTTCATCTGCTTGTAATCACTCTTTTATCCTCCTGAAATCTGGCCGATGCTCTATTGTGAATAGAGCATTGCGGAGAAATCGAAGGTCGCATAACGACGGCGCTGTCATAAGTTTTCGGTTGACAGAGCATTGATACGACATATGTAAAATAAGCTGATGCAGATGAAAAAGATTGTCTTGTTTCCGATATCGGTGTTGTTCTTCGGGGCACTTTGCGCTCAGGGGGCTCCGCAGGCCGATACCCTCGGGGTGAAGGTTTATTTCCGAAAGGGGTATTCGATCCTGGAGCCCGCCTATCGGGGCAACGCGGAGCGCCTGGAGGCTTTTGCCGCGCAGCTCGAAGCGTTGCAGCGGGATACGTCGATCCGTGTGAAAAGGATCCGTGTTGCCGGAACGGCTTCGCCCGAGGGTACCGCTCAATTGAACGAGCGTTTGTCGGAAAATCGGGCAAAGAGCCTCATCGCTTGGTTCGGGGAGCGGTTTTCATTTCCGGAACACTCCTTCGACGTGCATGCCGAGGGCATCGACTGGGCCGGACTGACGGCATTAGTCGAAGCCTCGCAGATGCCTTACCGCGACGAGGTGCTGGACATTCTGCGCCATACGCCTGAATGGGTGATCCGTGACGGCAGGGTGGTCGACGGACGCAAACGCCGGTTGGGGATGTTGCGCGGCGGGCGTGCGTGGTGGTATATGGCGGAGCATCTCTTCCCGCAACTGTGGAGCGGCGGCATGCTCCTGAGCTGCGAAATCGAGCGGCGAACTCTCCCGCAACCGCAACCGGAGCCGGAACCGGCGCCTGCCGCGGAGGCGGGGTGCGAATCCTGCCCGCTGCCGGAACCCGTCGTCGGGCGGACCGTTGCGCCGGAACCTGCCTCGGAGATCGCCGAACAGCCTGCGGCAGTTGAGCGCGCGCCTTTCTGCATGTCTCTGAAAACCAATTTGCTTTACGACGCAGCGCTGGTGCCCAACATCGGTGCGGAATTCTACGTGGGCCGCGGGTGGTCGCTCGGCGGCAACTGGATGTATGCCTGGTGGAAGAATGACCGGCGTCATAACTATTGGCGCATCTACGGCGGCGAGCTCGACGTCCGCAGATATTTCGGCCGCCGCGCCGCTGAAAAGCCGCTTACGGGACACCATGTCGGCCTTTACGGCCAAATGCTGACCTACGACTTCGAAAGGGGCGGCAAAGGCTATATGGGCGGCAAGCCGGGCGGCATGCTCTGGGACAAGATGAACTGGGGCGCGGGAATCGAGTATGGTTATGCGCTGCCGATCGGCCGTCGCCTGAATCTGGATTTCGGAATCGGGATCGGTTATCTGGGCGGTGAGTGCTGGGAGTATGAGCCCGTCGGCAACCACTATGTGTGGCAGGCGACGAAGCAGCGGCATTGGTTCGGCCCGACGAAAGCCGAGATTTCGCTCGTGTGGCTGATAGGCAGCGGCAACTTCAATCAGAAAGGAGGCAAACGATGAAAAAGATATTCCATGCGGCAGCGGCCGCCGCTGTTCTGGCCGCCGCGATCTCCTGCGAACATAAGGAACTGTGCTACGACCACTCGCATACGGTCGATGTGGAGGTGGTCTTCGACTGGCGCAACGCTTCCGATGCCGCCCCCGAATCCATGTCGCTCTACCTGTTCCCGACCGGCGGCGGCGAGGCTCTGCGCTATGAGTTCACCGACTGCCGGGGCGGTACGATCCGCGTTCCTGTCGGGAGTTACGAGGCGTTGTGTCTGAACAGCGACACGGACAATATCAGCTATCGGAATACCGAATGCAGGGCGACCTTCGAAGTGACCACGCGCACCGCCGATCTTCTGTCGGGACTCTCCCTTCTGGGCGTACTCTCCGACGGCGTGCCCCGTGTCGACGGTACGGAGGACGAACGGGTGATATTGCCTCCGGATATGCTCTGGAGCGATCGCGTGGAAAGCATCGGGTTGACGCGGACGGACGACACGCCGACGGTCACCTTCCGTCCGGAGCTCTCTGTCTGCCGCTATACGGTCGAGATTCGCAACGCCGCGAATCTGAAATACGTGACGGGTATCAGCGGTGCGCTGTCGAGCATGGCCGAGAGTCTCTATCCGGGCGTGGGCTGCGACGCGACCTGCAAAATAGGCGCTACAATCCCTTTCGATGCGGTCGTATCGGCCGATAAGAGCACCGTCTCGGGCGGACTGTTCGCTTTCGGATGCCCTTCGGCGCGGAAGACCCACACGCTGACCATCTACGCCGTGCTGTCCGATGAGAGCAAATGGTATTACACCTTCGACGTGACGGATCAGATTCATTCCGCTCCGAATCAGCGCGACGTACATATTGTCTTGGACGGGCTTCCGCTGCCCAAGCCTATCGTCAACGGCGGCGGTTTCCAGCCCGATGTCGATGATTGGCATTCGGTGAACGTCGATATCGAAATGTAACAACCCTTCCCGTTCGGCGGAGGCAAAAAAATCACACAACCTTTTTTTAATTTTTTACATTATGAAAAAATCCATGTTTTTCGTTGCCGGAGCCGCTCTTGCTCTGGCCGCGTGCTCGAAGGACGAACCGGTGAGCACGAACAACGGCAATGCGATCGATTTCCGCGCTGCCATGCAGACCCGTGCCGCAGAGACGACGACGGCCAACATTGCTAAATTCTTCGTGACGGCGCTCGACAAGAACTCCGCCAACTATTTCACCAATGCGGAGTTCACCAAAGACGGCTCCTTTTTCACCTCGACGCCGTCCTATTACTGGCCCAGCGACGGCAGCGAGCTGAACTTCTACGCCTACGCACCTTCGGCTGCGGAGCTGGGCGGCACCTTGGTGATTAGCAAAAACGCTAAGATGCTTGGCAATTTCGCTCCCGCAGCAGCTATCGCCGACCAGAAAGATTTTATCACCGCCGCAGCCACCGGCAGCAAAAGCAATGAATCGACCGGCGTAGCGCTGACTTTTGAACACCAGCTCGCCCAGATCGAGATCAAGGCCAAGAATGCCAACGATGGATATAAGTTCAAGGTGCAGGGCGTGCGTATCGGCAAACCCGTTTCGAAAGGTGCGTTCGATTTCGAAACATCAGCTTGGACGTTGGGAACGAATAAGACCAATTATGCTGTGACTTATGAAGGAAGCGAAAAGAGCTTGGGAGCCGCAGCCGTTTCGATCATGGCCGAGGAGAACGACAATGCCATGCTTCTGCCGCAGCAATTGACCGCATGGGATTCGGAAAATGACAAAAAGAACGACGCCGAAGGCGCATACCTCGCCGTGAAGGTACAGATTACGACCAAGGACGGCGCCCGCGTCTTTCCTGCGGCTTCCGTCGGTGAATACGACTGGGTGGCTGTCGCCATCGACACGAAGTGGGATGCCGGCAAGAAATACGTTTACACGCTCGATTTCACCAACGGCGCCGGCAAGGTCGACCCCGAAAAGCCCGAACCCACCGATCCTACCGATCCGGACAATCCGGGCGAGGATATTTTCGGAGGAGCCATCAAGTTCACGGTTAGCGTGAGCGCTTGGGTGAACGCTGCGGAAGATATCGAGATGTAGCGAATCGTTCGGCTGCATGCAGCCGAACAAACGGATCGGGCGGGGTTGAACCGCAGAGGCACCACGTGCATCGAGACGAAATGTGCGGGTGCGTGCGGGGAGGATGCAGCAGGCGTCCTCTGTCCCTTCCCGATCGCTTGAGACGGCACGGAGTGCGCTCCGCAAGCCGATTCAAACGAAATCAGGATTTGAGAGTTATGAGAAGAGCTTCATTCGATAATCTCCTTGCCGTGGCAGCGGCGACGGCTGTGCTTCTGCCTTCCGCCTGCTCGGAAGACCCGACTGCGGAAAACGCCCTTTCGGGCCCCATGTTGCGCTTCGAGGTCGTCGATGCATATGACCGGCAGCCCTCGTCGCAGAGCCGCGCTGCCGGGGACACGACGACCGTTTCGGAGTACACGGATGTCTTTACGTTGCAGGGCGAAACGCCTGCCGACACCTTGTTTCTGCACGTTACGGTTTCCGGGCGTTCCGATACGACGCATGTGATCGGGGCGGAAGTTGCGGAAACCCGTGCTGCACCCGTCGTGAAGGCGACCTTCTACGATTCGTTCGGCATATTGACCTATGTCTATGAGGGATCGTGGAGCGAAACCTCCTGCCGGCCGGACTATATGTACGACGTCGAGGTGACGAAGGAGTCCGGTTGGGCGACGAACTATTCCTGGCCCGGCGGCGGTCGGAAAATCAGATTTTTCGCCTATGCGCCCTATGACGGACAGGGCATCGTCCTTTCGGACAGGACGAAGGCCGGAGCGCCGACGATTGCGTATACGGTTCCGGAGGCGGTCGCCGATCAGAAAGATCTGATGCTGGCTGTTTCCGACGAACTGAGCGGCAGGACGGACGGCTCTGCGCGCCTGACATTCCGCCACGCGCTGACCGCCGTGCGCTTCACCACGGGCAGTGGCGTGCTGCCGGGCAAGGTCTCAAGGATCACGCTCAAGGGTGTCTATGGTTCGGCCGTACATACGATGGGCTCCGACCTCTGGAGCGGACATACCGCTCCCGCCGATTTCGGGCAGTCGCTCGATGCCACCGTGAGCGGATCGAAAAATCAGGTGATAACCTCCGCCGAGGCCACTTTCATGATGCTGCCTCAGACGTTGCCGGACGACGCCTCGATCGAAGTCATTTACACGGATGATTTGACCGGCATACAGCGGACGCTGACCGCTTCGATCGGCGGTGCCGAGTGGCCGATGGGCAAAACCGTCACCTACCGGATTTCCACGACGAGCATCTCCGTCGAGTCGATCTTCGAAGTTACGGAAAAGCTCGACTTCACGTATCAGGGTGGTACGGAATGGGTGAACGTTTCGAGCGTAGTGAGAATTTCCCGTCCGGGCGATCCTGCGAGAAGCACCCCCGTGCCCTGGACTGCCGAGTACGTCGAGGAGGACGCGTGGGGAGGTTACGAGGTTGTTTCCCGGCCCGAATGGTGTCCCGATACCAATCTTAGCGGAGAAGGAGGCAGTGTGTCTGCCGAGTTCGCAATCCCCGACCAGCGGAAGACCGTCAGTTCCAATGCGAACAATATGCTGCTGGCCATAGCGACCTCGGCCAATACGGCATCGGGATATCTGCCTTACAACCTCGCAAATGCGACGGGCGCTCCCGACATCGAGAACACGGCGAATTGCTACATTGTCAATGCCCCGGGCATCTACTCCCTGCCGCTGGTCTACGGCAATGCCGTCAAGGACGGGGAGCCCAACCCTTCGGCCTACACTTCGACTGCGGGCGGGACGAACATACTGAGCCGCTTCGTCAATCACCTCGATGCCCCTATCACGGATCCCTATATCTACAACAATGCGGATTGCAGCCCTCTCTATGCCACGCTGATATGGCAGGATGAAAAAGACCTGGTGACGAATGTCACCCTCGAGTACGACAGACGCAGCCTGACGTTCGAGGTGCCGAAAGCGTCTATCAGACAAGGGAACGCCATCGTTGCCGTGTGTGATGCGAACGACCGGATCATGTGGAGCTGGCATATCTGGGTCACGGACTACGTGCCGGGGCTCGAGCCAACCGTAACCGACGGTCACGATCCGGATACAACGCGCCGCGACAAGGTCGTGACCGATTGTCAGGGGGTGCGACACACGTTCATGGGCGTCAATCTCGGTTGGTGCGATCCCGAAGCCGAGACCTACGTTGCCCGCAGCGCCACGGTTCGTTTCACGCAGAGCATAACGGGAAAGGTATTGATTATGAAGATCAACCAGTTGCCCCATGTCCGTCTGCCCCGTGCCGGCGCCACGGGAAACAACACGTATTATCAATTCGGACGCAAGGACCCGATGCTGGCGGGCGCTGCCGCCGATGCCGATAAACCCTGTTATTTCCGGGATACTGACTATCAGTTCGATGGTTCGGGCACGGGAGCCGTGACCGTGGGAACATCCATACAGCATCCGTATGTGTTCTACAATGACGGCGGCTCGTCTTCTTCCAATTGGTGTTCCTCGTCTTATCATAACCTTTGGAATGCCGATAATGCAGTTGCGACAGCGAACGACGATCCGGTTGTCAAAACGATTTACGACCCCTCTCCCGTCGGCTATCGTTTGCCCGCTCCGAATGCGTTCACGGGTTTCACGTTCAACGGCGACGCTGTTGCAGGAGCCTCTTATTTCGGTTCGCGGTTCAACTCGCCCTATGCCTCGGAGACCGATGTCAGCAGCAATTTCGGGTGGAGGTTTTATTGTAACAAAATGACGGGCGAAAGCGGGTACGACACCGCAGGCGGTACGGTCTTCTATCCGGCTGCGGGGTGTCGTAGCAGCTCGACGGGCAGGGTGAACGACTACACACTCTCAGGCTACTACTGGTCGGCAGGGCTGTACTCGACAGGCTACGGCCGTGGCCTCTGCTTCGGCTCGGCGCGTGTCGACCCGCTCGGCGACGGCGGATGCGCTGCCGCATACGCGGTGCGGCCCGTGCGCGAATAAGTTCTATCCCAAGATAAAACGATCTGTTATGAAATCGCAGAGCTCCATCTTCTCATTCGATCTCCTCCTTGCCGCAGCCGCGGCGACAGCCGTGCTTCTGTCCTCCGCCTGCTCGAAGGATCCGACGGGGGATGATGCCCTTTCGGGCTCTCCGCTGCGTTTCGAGGTCATCGACGCACACGGCTGGCAGACCCCGTCGCTGAGCCGTGCCGACGGGGACACGACGGACGCTTCGGAGTACACGGATGTCTTTACGTTGCAGGGCGAAACGCCTGCCGACACCTTGTTTCTGCACGCTACGGTTTCCGAGCGTGCCGATACGACGCATATGATCGGGGCGGAAGTTGCGGAAACCCGTGCTGCACCCGTCGGGGAGGACACTTTCTACGATTCGTTCGGTGTGCTGGCTTCGGCCTATTCGGGAGCGTGGAGCGACAGTTCGTGCCTGCCGGACTATATGTATGATGTCAGAGTGACGAAAGCATCCGGCTGGACGACGAACTATTTCTGGCCCGGCGGCGGACGGGAAGTCCGGTTTTTCGCCTATGCACCCTATGGCGCGAGCGGTGTCGTCCTTTCGGACAAGACGAAGGCCGGAGCGCCGACGATCAGGTATACGGTTCCGGCAGCCGTCGCCAGCCAAAACGACCTGCTGGTCGCCGCTCCTGCCGCAATGGATGGAAATACCTCCGCAACCGCGTCGCTGCCTTTCGGCCACGTGCTTACCGCCGTGCGGTTCGTCACGGGCGACGACGTGCTGGCGGGCAAGATCACGAAAATCACGCTCAAGGGCGTTTACGGTTCTGCAACGCTGGCGATGGGTACCCCAGCGTGGAGCGATTACGGCAAGACGGCTAATTTTTCGCAGTCGTGCTCGGTCAATGTGGACGGTTCCGCCGATCAGGAAATAACTTCGGCCAAGGCTACTTTCATGATGCTGCCTCAGACGCTTCCCGAAGGTGCTTCGATCGAGATCGCCTATAGCGACGATCTGACTTCGACGCAGCGCACGCTGACGGCTTCGGTCGCCGGTGCCGAGTGGCCGATGGGCAAGACCGTCACCTACCGGATCTCCACGACGAGCATCACCATAACGCCGGAATTGGCCATAGAGGAAAATGCTGAGCATACAGGTGGCGGGGATAGAACGTCGGAGTTGGTTTGGTCTCATGAAGGAGGCTATCTGGGTTCAGCCATATGTATTGTCAGTCGGGTCACCGTTTCCCGGCTCGGCGATGCCACGAAAACCCTGCAGGTGCCGTGGAAGACCGAGTTCATCGAGGATGACGGTGCGGGAGGCTATCGCGTGATTCCCAAGCCCGACTGGGTTTTGGTTTTGAGCAATAAAGGCAGTGGTACTATTATTACTTCGACATCAATCAGTGCGCAGCAAGCGGATACCGTCGATCTCCATAACGAGGTATTGGCCGCCGCCGCTCCCGTCGGTGGCATTTACGATCTTTCGACCAAGGGCGGTGAAACGCCGATGAACACGGCGAACTGCTATGTCATCAACGCTTCCGGCACCTACTCCCTGCCGCTGGTCTACGGCAATGCCGTCAAGAACGGAGAACCCAACACCGGGGCATACAAGACGGATGATCTCCGGACAGGGGTGCTGAGAATTCTCACAAACCACCTCGATGCTGCTATCACCGACCCCTATATCTACAACAATGCAAACTGCACACCGAAAGATGCTGTGCTGGTCTGGCAGGATGAAAGAGATCTGGTGACAAACGTTGCACTCGCCGCCGACGGGCACAGCCTGACGTTCGAGGTGCCGCAGGCATCCATCAGGCAGGGCAACGCTATCGTGGCGGTGCGCGATGCGAGCAACCGTATCATGTGGAGCTGGCATATCTGGGTCACGGACTTCGTGCCGGGACTTGCGCCGACCATAACCGACAAGTATGATCCGTATGAAATGCACCGCGACAAGGTCGTAACCAATAACTCAGGGAAGCAATATACGTTTATGGGGGTCTACATCGGCTGGTGCGACAATATCCTGGTCTACGACGCCCGCAGCGTCAAGGTGCGCTATATCCAGCCTTCGACCGGTGCGACAACGATCATAACGCTTACCCAGAAATCGCGCACGGTCAATCAGGGCAATAACACGTATTTCGGATGGGGACGCAAGGACCCGATGCTGGGCGGCATTCTCGATGCTTCCGGCTCACTCAGCGACAAGCAGATTGATTCTCGAAACAGCACTTACAGGTTTCAGAAATCGACCACAGGCAAAGTCACCATCGGCAAGGCCATTCAGACTCCGTATATATACTATAATGGCGGTACTTCGCCTTACAATTGGGCTACTTCATTATACGAAAACATGTGGTCCAATGTTTATAATGATGAGTCCTCCAAAACCATTTACGATCCCTCGCCCGTCGGCTACCGTGTGCCTGAAGTGGGTGCGTTTTCAGGTTTTACGTATAGCGGCTCAACCGTTGCGGGAGCCTCTGGTTTCGGTTCTCAGTTCAACTCGCCCTATACCTCTGAATCCGACATTACGGACCATTTGGGGTGGGAGTTTTACTGCAATAAGATGAATGGTGCGGGGAAATACGACCCTGCCGGCGGAACGATCTTCTTTCCGCTTACAGGCGGTCGTTCCTACGCAGAGGGAGGTGCTTTGGCTGGCTATGGCACCTCTGCTATCCTATTGGTACACAGTTTCAAAAACACTACTGGCAGAATCCCCATGTGTGCATATGTAAATTCATCACCAGAAATGCGGCCAAGTGCTACTGCTAACAGCGGCCGCAGCTGTCCGGTACGTCCCGTCCGGGAATAGGTGCGATTCGGTGAAACCCAACGGCAATCTGCAAATGGAGCTTCCCGTTAAGGAGCATCAAAAGAGTGACGGAACCCCGTGCGCCGATCCTCAGACCGTGGAAAAGTACCGCGAGGCGGTCGGACTGTACGGCTCTACGACCCTGAGCGTACGTGCGATCTGCGTCCGGTGCGGGGTATCGTATGCGGGTTTCCGGAGTTATCTGTACAAGCATTGCCGCGGCCTGCTGCTGTCGCGTCACGGCGTGGCGGCCTCTTCGGCTGAGGAGACCGCGCAAACGCGGCTTCGGGGGCGTCGGGGACAGACTGCGGCGGCCCGTGCCAAATACGGCGATGCGATTGCGGCCTGCGGCGATGCGACGTATGCCGAATACAACGTGTCGCAGATTGCGCACATGTTCGGGCTGGATCCTGCGGGTTTGAGCAATCAGTTGCGTGCGCACTATCCGGCGGTTCTCGAACGGCGGGAGCGGGAGCGCCGGCGGCTGGGACTGGCCGACAATCAGCAGCGGGGCTTGCGGCCGTGTTGTCGGGAGCGGTATGCCGGCGCTGTGGAACTGCTTCGCACGACCGAGTTGACCCTTGCGGAGGCTGCTGAGAGGTGCGGGGTCTCCTTCACCGGTCTGCGGCAGCATGTGTGTTTCTATCACAAGGATTTGCAGCAGGCGCGCAGCCGGATGCGCGAGCGGGCCAGGACGCAGAAAACCAAAGGGCGCGTCACGGGCAGCGGACGTCGCCACGAGCCGACCTCTGCCGCCCGTGAGCGTTATCGGGAGGCTGTGCGGCTTTATCGGGATACGCCCATGACGATAAAGGAGATCTGCGAGATGCTGGGATTCAATCTGCATTCGTTCTCGAGCTATCTGCGGGTCTGGCATCGGGAGGATGCCTCCGCACGCCGGGGTGCGGAGTCCGGCGAAGGCAAGCGTTCTGCCGATACCAAACCGTACAGGCGATCCACGGCGGCCAAGTACGCTGCGGCCATCGGGCGGCTGCGCGAGGGGGATCGCTCCACGTCGGAGGTCGCTGCCGAGTTCGGCCTGCATTCGGAGGTCTTCCGGCAGTATTTGAAGGAGCACGAACCGGAGCTTCACGCCCGGCAGGGGATGATGCGCGCCCCGAACGGCCGCAGCGTGCTGCGCCGCAGCATGGAAAAATACGCCGAGGCCGTCAGTCTCTATGAGACGACCGCAGAGCCGCTCAGGTCCATTGCCCGAAGGCTGGGTCTGAATTGCAATTCGTTGGGCGGGTTCGTCCGGCGCAACTTTCCGGAGATGATAAAACCCAAGTAGAATCCTTTTTTTGCCGCTTGGCATCGGGTGTCCGCGCGCGGACAACGAAAAAGGAGCCCTTCGAAAAGGCTCCTTTGTGCGGATAAAGGGACTCGAACCCCCACGCCGTGAAGCATCAGATCCTAAGTCTGACGTGTCTACCAATTCCACCATACCCGCGTGGACGGGACAAAGATACGAATAAGCCGAGAGAAAAAAGCAAGCTTGCTTGCATTTTTTCCGAGGCGCAGTATCTTCGACGAAGTCAAAGATGCGAATAAGCGAGGGCAATGCCAAATTTATTTGAGCATTGCCGAGCGGGAGTGCCTTCGGCTGTGCCGAAGACCGCGTTTTTCCCGATTCGCAACTGCGCAAGGCGGGGAACCGGGGCCGGAGCGGGCGGTGGCGAACGAAGCCCGAACCGGCCGGCGGCCGTTCCCGAGAACCGGCGGATTTGCGGCGGAAATCACGGGCGGACGAAGGCCGGTGCGTAAAAAAACGCTATCTTTGCCTGCGGTTAATCCGTATGCCCATGCCGAAGACCGTTACACTTACGCTCAAACCCGAGGAGGCTGCCGACGTCCACCGCTATGCGCCGCTGGCGGCCCGTGCGGCGGGCGTCGCCGAGCGCGACGTCGCCCTGCTGCGGGTGGTCCGGCGCTCGATCGACGCGCGGCAGCGGTTGCCGAAGGTGCTTCTGACGCTCGAAGTCTATGCCGACGGAGAAGCGCAGCCGGAGCCCGTGCATTTCGACTATCCGCAGGTGGCGCACCGCACCGAAGTGGTGGTCGTGGGGTCGGGGCCTGCGGGACTGTTCGCCGCGCTGCGCCTCATCGAGCGGGGCTACCGACCCGTCGTGCTCGAGCGCGGCAAGCGGGTGCCGGAGCGCAAGCGCGACATCGCGCAGCTCAACCGCAACGGTGCGGTCGATCCCGATTCGAACTACGCCTTCGGCGAGGGCGGCGCGGGCACCTTCTCCGACGGGAAGCTCTTCACGCGCAGCAAGAAGCGCGGCGATTATCACAAGGCGCTGCAGACGCTCGTCTTCCACGGTGCCTCGGAGGAGATCCTCTACGAGGCGCATCCGCACATCGGTACGGACAAGCTGCCGCGCATCATCTCGAACATCCGCGAGACGATCGAGGCTGCGGGCGGCGTGATCCGCTTCGGCAGCCGCGTGACGGGATTCGACCTCCGCGACGGACGGATCGCGGGCGTGCGCTGCGGCGATGAGTGCATCGAGGGGGCGGCCGTGGTGCTGGCCACGGGCCACTCGGCGCGCGACGTCTATGAGGCGCTCCATGCCGGCGGCGTGCGGCTCGAGGCCAAGCCCTTCGCCATGGGGGTGCGCATCGAGCATCCGCAGGCGCTCATCGACTCGATCCAGTACCATTGCCGCGAGCGGGGCGAATACCTTCCGGCGGCCTCCTATTCGCTGGTGAGTCAGGAGGGCGGACGGGGCGTCTATTCGTTCTGCATGTGTCCGGGCGGGTTCATCGTGCCGGCCCTGACCGACGCCGCGCAGTCGGTGGTCAACGGCATGTCGCCCTCGCAGCGCAACTCGCCCTTCGCCAATTCGGGACTGGTGACCGAAGTGCGGCCCGACGATTTCGCCCATTTGCACGACGAGTGGGGCGCGTTGGCGGGGCTGCGTTTCCAGCAGCGGTTCGAAGAGGCGGCCCGACGGCACGGCGGCGAGGCGCAGGTGGCGCCCGCGCAGCGTGTGGCCGATTTTGTGGCGGGGCGGCCGAGCCGGACGCTGCCCGCGACGTCGTACATCCCCGGGATCGTGCCGTCGCGGCTCGATGCGTGGATGCCGCGGTTCATCGCCGAGAGCCTGCGGGCGGGATTGCGGACCTTCGGGCGGCGGATGCGGGGATTCGTGACCGACGAGGCGATCGTCGTGGGGGTGGAGTCGCGCACGTCGACGCCCGTGCGGGTGCCGCGCGATCCGGCCACAGGCATGCACCCCGAAGTGCGGGGGCTCTTCCCTGCGGGCGAAGGGGCCGGTTATGCGGGCGGGATCGTTTCGGCGGCCCTGGACGGGGAGCGGATGGCCGACGCTGCGGCCGATTATGTGGAGGGACGGTAAAGGATGGCAATGGTCGCTTGCCGCCGTCACGGCCTCCGGCCGTGTTTACTGATCCGACCCACCCCTAACTGCGGTCGGCAGGCGAGTGTAAAACTTGTTTTACCGAGCCGCCACAGCAGAAACGGCGCTTGCGCCGTAAATCCCCTCCTCGGAG
>USBO01000011.1 GCA_900552955.1 uncultured Alistipes sp. | reverse complement strand
CCACACTGCCCATCGAGCAGTACCCCGACATCGCACCGCCGACGGTCATGGTGCGCGCCACCTATCCCGGCGCCAGCGCCGAGACGATCCAGAATGCCGTCATCGTTCCGCTCGAACAGGCGATCAACGGTGTGGAGAACATGACCTATATCACCTCGAGCGCCGCTGCCGGCAGCGCCTCGATCAACGTCTACTTCCGGCAGGGCACCGACGCGGACATGGCGGCCGTCAACGTGCAGAACAAAGTGGCCACCGCCACCGGACAGCTCCCCTCGGAGGTCAACCAGATCGGCGTCATGACCTTCAAGCGTCAGACGTCGATGGTGAAGATCTTCTCGCTCTACAGCCCCGACGGCTCCTATGACGAGACATTCCTCTCCAACTACTCGAAGATCAACATCGAACCGCGCATCCAGCGCATCCGCGAGGTCTTCACGCTGGGTGCCGCCTACTCGATGCGCGTCTGGCTCAAGCCCGACGTGATGGCGCAATACAAACTCATCCCCTCGGATGTGACGATGGCGCTGGCCGAACAGAATATCGAGGCGGCGACCGGCACCCTGGGCGAGAACTCCGGGAATACGTTCCAGTACACGATGAAATACCGCGGCCGTTACGCGACGCCCGAAGAGTTCGGGCAACTCGTCATCCGCGCCCTGCCCGACGGCGAGGTGCTGCGGCTGAAAGACATCGCCGACATCGAACTGGGCAGCGAATCCTACGCCTACAAGGGCTACACCAACGGCCATCCGGGCGTCAGCACGATGATCTTCCAGACCGCCGGCTCCAACGCCACGCAGGTCGTCGAAGACATCGAAGCGCTGCTCGAAGAGGTGCGCGCGGAACTGCCGAAAGGGGTCGAGATCGCTCACCTGCAAAGCGTCAACGACTTCCTCTACGCTTCGATGAACGAGGTGATCAAGACGCTGATCGAGGCGATCCTGCTCGTGGTGCTGGTGGTCTACGTCTTCCTGCAGGACATCCGCTCGACGCTCGTCCCCACCGTCTCCATCCTCGTGGCCCTGGTGGGAACTTTCGCCTTCCTGTCGGTGGCAGGCTTCTCGATCAACCTGCTGACGCTCTTCGCGCTGGTGCTGGCCATCGGTACGGTCGTCGACGACGCGATCATCGTCGTCGAGGCGGTGCAGGCGCGCTTCGACGTCGGCTACAAATCCTCCTACCACGCCACCATCGACGCCATGTCGGGCATCACGTCGGCCATCGTCACCTCGACGCTCGTCTTCATGGCCGTCTTCATTCCCGTGGCCATGATGGGCGGTACGTCGGGAATCTTCTACACGCAGTTCGGTATCACGATGGCCGTGGCCGTCGGTCTCTCGGCCGTCAATGCGCTCACGCTCTCACCGGCCCTCTGCGCCCTGCTGCTCAAGCCCTACATGGATGAAAGCGGCCGGATGCGCGACAACTTCGCCGCCCGCTTCCGCAAGGCGTTCAACACGGCCTTCGGCGCCCTGATAAACAAGTACAAGCACGGCGTGCTGCTCTTCATCAAGCACAAATGGCTGATGTGGTCGACGCTCGGCCTCACGCTCGCGGCACTCGTGCTGCTGTTGAACTCCACCAAGACGGGTCTGGTGCCCGACGAGGACCAGGGTACGATCATGGTCAACGTCACCACCGCCCCGGGTTCTTCGCTCGCAGAGACGCACGAAGTCATGGAGCAGGTTTCGGAGCGCATCCAGAGCATTCCTCAGATCCGCGACTTCATGCAGGTGGCCGGTTACGGCATGATCGCCGGACAGGGATCGTCCTACGGTATGTGCATCATCAAACTCAAGGACTGGGACGACCGTCCCGACAAGACGGACGCCGTGCAGGCCGTCATCGGGCAGGTCTACGGCCGGACGGCCGACATCAAGAACGCTCAGATCTTCGCCGTGGCACCTCCGATGATCTCGGGTTACGGCACCTCGACCGGATTCTCGATGCACCTGCAGGACAAGACGGGCGGCGAGCTGACCGATTTCTACGACATCTACCTGAAATTCATCGCCGCACTCAACCAACGGCCCGAGATCGCCCGCGCCTACTCGACGTTCAACATCAACTTCCCGCAATACCGCGTCGACGTCGACGCCGTCAAGGCCAAACGCGCCGGCGTCTCGCCCAACACGATCCTCTCGACGCTGGCGGGCTATTACGGCGGTCAGTACGTGTCGAACATCAACCGCTTCTCGAAGATGTACTACGTGACGATGCAGTCCGACCCGAAATACCGTCTCGACGCCGAGTCGCTCAACAACGTCTTCGTGCGCTCGAACAGCGGCGAGATGGCTCCGCTGAGTCAGTTCGTGAACCTGACGCGCGTATACGGTTCGGAGGTGCTCAACCGCTTCAACCTCTACAACTCGATCGCCGTGAACGGTACGGCCGCCGACGGCTATTCGTCGGGCGACGCCATCCGCGTCATCGAGGAGGTTGCGGCCGAGGTGCTGCCCCGCGGCTACGGATTCGAGTTCGACGGCATCACCCGCGAGGAGGCCCAGACGGGCAGCAACACGGCGATCATCTTCGGAATCTGCATCCTGCTGATCTACCTCATCCTGAGTGCCCTGTACGAGAGCTTCCTCATTCCGTTCGCCGTCATTCTGGCCGTGCCGTGCGGACTGGCAGGTTCGTTCCTCATGGCCAAGCTGATGGGGCTGGAAAACAACATCTACCTCCAGACGGGTATCATCATGCTGATCGGTCTGCTCTCGAAAACGGCCATTCTGATCACCGAGTACGCCGCCGAACGCCGCGCCGCCGGCATGAGCCTCACGCAGGCCGCCGTATCGGCCGCCAAGGCCCGTCTGCGCCCGATTCTGATGACCGTCCTCACCTGCGTGTTCGGTATGATCCCGCTGGTGCTCTCGCACGGCGTCGGCGCCAACGGCAACTCGACGCTCGGCTCGGGCGTGGTGGGCGGTATGATCGTGGGTACGCTGGCGCTGCTGTTCCTGGTGCCGACGCTCTTCATCGTCTTCCAGACCCTGCAGGAGAAGATCAAGCCGGTGGAATACACCTCGCCCGACTGGTCGATTCAGGCCGAGATCGAGGAGAACCAAAACGAACCCATTGACCGTTAATGCTGAAAGCGATGTTAGTAAGAAACTGTCTTTTCGCGGCCGTCGCCCTGCTCATGACGGGCTGCGGCATCTATAAACCCTATTCACGGCCCGAAGTGGCCACCGACGGCATCTACCGCGAGCCGGTCGCCGCCGACACGGCCTCGCTGGCCGACCTCGACTGGCGGACGCTCTTCCCCGACGAGCGGTTGCAGCGGCTCATCGACACGGTGCTGGTGCGCAACACCGACCTGCGCACGGCACAACTGCGCACCGAGCAGGCCGAAGCCATGCTCCGCACCTCGCGGCTCTCGCTGCTGCCCTCCTTCACGCTCGCGCCGCAGGGCGGCGTCAGCAGCTTCGACAACTCGAAGGGAACGTGGACATACAACGTCCCCGTCACCGCAAGCTGGGAAATCGACATCTTCTCGCGGCTGCGCAATGCCAAACTCAGCTCCAAAGCGCTCTACGCCCAAAGTCTCGAATACCGGCAGGCGGTGCGCACGCAGTTGATCGCCGCGACGGCCAACCTCTACTTCACGCTCTGCATGCTCGACGAGCAGTATGCCATCGCCAGCCAGACGGCCGCCGCATGGCGCGAAATGGTCGACGCCATCCGTGCGATGAAAGAGGCCGGCATGGCCACCGAAGCTGCCGTGGCGCAGAACGAAGCGGCCTATTACGGCGTCGAGACCTCGGTGCGGCAGCTGGCCCAGTCGATCGACGAAACCGAGAACGCGCTCTGCTCGCTGCTGGCTCAGGCACCGCACCGCATCGAACGCAGCTCGCTGCAAAGCCAGCAGGTGCCGGCCGAACTGCTCACGGGCGTCCCCGTGCAGCTGCTGTCGCGCCGCCCCGACGTCCGCATGGCCGAATATTCGCTCATGTCGGCCTACTACGCCACCGCCGAGGCACGTTCGTCGCTCTATCCGCGTCTGACGCTCAGCGGCACGGCCGGCTGGACGAACAACGCCGGTGCGGCGATCGTCAACCCGGGCAAGCTGCTGCTTTCGGCCGCCGGACAGCTCCTGCAACCGATCTTTCAGGCCGGCGCCAACCGCGCCCGCGTGAAGGTCTCCCAAGCGCAGCAGCAGGAGGCGATGCTCGCCTACGAGCAGACGATCCTCGACGCCGGCCGAGAGGTCAACGACGCACTGACCGCCAGCCAGACGGCACGCGACGTCGCAGCGCTCTACGAGCGGCAGGTGGCAGCGCTCGCACGCGCCGTGGAGAGCACCGAGCTGCTCATGCAGCACGGCTCGACAACCTACCTCGAAGTGCTGACCGCACGACAGTCCTATCTCTCGGCGCAGTTGCAGCAGGTCGCCAACCGCTTCACCGAGCTGCAAAGCGTCGTGACACTCTACCGTGCGCTCGGCGGCGGACGCGAGGCTGACCGATAGCGGCTCCGCACCACCCTACGACCGGAAAATCCCTCGGGGTTTTCCGGTTTTTCGTATCCCGAGGCCGAAATTTCCGCCGCGTATTGGATCGTGTCCTATAATTTCGTATTTTTGTTCGACCGGTCACGAAAACAAAAGAAAGTAAAGGTCGAAAGAATCGAAAAAGCAACTCAAATCAATCACCATCAACAACTAACCGCATGAATTTCAAAAGACTCCTTCCCATTCTGCTCTTCCTGCCGCTGCTCACGGCTTGTCCTTCGGGAACATCGAACGACAAAAAAACGGTCGACATCGCAGCCCTCCCCCGCGAAATCCACTCGGGCGAACAGGGCCCGTTCCACGTGCAGGGCATTGCCGTCGATCCCGACCGCGGCCATATGTATTTCTCCTTCACCACGTCGCTGCTCAAAACCGACCTTCAGGGCAACCTGCTCGGCAGCGTCGAGGGCATGACCGGCCACCTGGGCTGCATGACGCTCAACCCCGACGACGGCCGGCTCTACGCCTCGATCGAGTACAAGCACGACGCCATCGGCAAGGGGATTCTCAACAAATTGGAAGGGACGAACAACGACCAGCAGACGGGGTTCTACGTCGCCGTCTTCGACATCGACCGCATCGACCGCATCGGCATGAACGCCGAGAAGGACGACGTGATGAAAACGGTCTACATCAAGGAAGCCGTCGACGACTACTACGCGAAAACCGTCAACAGCGGCACGGAACTGGAGCATCGTTTCGGCTGCTCGGGCATCGACGGCGTGACCTTCGCACCCGCGTTCGGTCAGAGCCGCGACGGAAAGAAGTATCTCTACGTCGCCTACGGCATCTACGGCGACACGCTGCGCACCGACAACGACTATCAGGTGATTCTGGCCTACGACACGCAGGACTGGAAGCAGTACGAGCAGCCGCTCACGCAGGAGAACCTCCACAAGAGCGGGCCCGAAAAGCCGCTGCACAAATACTTCCTCTACACGGGCAACACCTCGTGGGGCATCCAGAACCTCGCCTACGACAAGGCTTCGGGCAATATGCACGCTGCGGTCTACAAGGGCAAGAAGTCGCAATACCCCAACTACTCCTACTTCGTCATCGACGGCAGCAAGGCCCCGAAGCGCGAAACGCTCCTGGGATTCGACCCCGCCGTCGAGGGTGAGGTGCTGACGCTGCTGCCCGCAGGGCGGCACGACGCCGCCAGCGACACCTACGGCTGGAACTTCAAATGGGGCACGACGGGTCTCTGTCCCCTCGGCGACGGATATTTCTACATCTCCCACAACGCCAAGAACAAACAGACGGGCAAGCAGAGCAGCACCGTGCGTCTTTACAAATGGACGGGCGATCCCGACCAGGCATTCGAGGCGGTCGAGTGACCGGCCGCCCTCAGAGACGACAACCCCCGCAACTTTCGGTTGCGGGGGTTCTGTTTCTCCGGACGGGGCGGATCACTTCCGCTCCCTGAGAAGGTCGCGGATTTCGGTCAGCAGCTGCTCCTCCTTCGTCGGAGCGGGCACGGGCTGCGGAGCCTCCTCCCGCTTTTTCGTCAGCCGGTTCATCACCTTGACCATCATGAAGACACAGAAAGCCAGAATCGTGAAGTCGATGCACTGCTGGATGAAGGCGCCGTAGTTCCAGTAGATCGGTTCTACCGTCTCGCTCGCTTTCGCCGCGATGTTCAGATCGTCGGGCGTCATCTTGTTGGCGACATCGCCCACGACTTTCGACACGTCGCGCAACCGCGAAATGTCGATCTTCAAATCCGAGAAGTTGACGTTGCCGAGCAACGCTCCGATCGGCGGCATCAGAATGTCGTTGACCAACGACGAAACGATCTTTCCGAACGCCCCGCCGATGATGACACCGACGGCCATATCCATCACGTTGCCCTTCATGGCGAACGCTTTGAATTCCTTGAAAAATCCCATTTTATCTCAGTTTTTTGATGTGTTAGGTCACTCTCCGGCCAGCAGCATCCCGCGCAGCCGCGCACAGCTCGTCTCCGCATCGGCGAAATGGAACGTCTTGATGCCGAACGCCGCAGCAGCCTCGAGATTCGAGCGGCGGTCGTCGATAAAGAGCGTTTCGGCCGGATCGAGCCCGAAGCGCTCGAGCAGCACCTCATAGATGCGGGGCTCGGGTTTGACGACACGCTCCTCGCACGAAACCACATCGCCGTCGAACAGGGCGTAAATCTCGCTCTGCCGCAGAAAGTCGATGAACTCGCGCGACATGTTCGACAGCACGTAGAGCCGGTAGCCGGCCCGCTTGAGGTCGCGGATCAGCGCCGCAGTCTGCGGAATCGTCTCCTGCCGATCCAGCGCCTCGCGCAGATAGCTCTCCGCCACGGCGCGCTCACAACCCTTCGCTCTGCTCAGTTCGTCGAGCACCTCGTCGAAAGTGAGAGCTCCACGATCGTATTCCTCCCAGAAAAGCGGCATCTTCGACGCGAAGATGAATGCGAAAAAGTCGATCAGCTCCCGCCGCACCTTCTTCGCATCGCGGTGGAACACCACCCCGCCCAAATCGAAAACAACATTTTTCATCGCCTCAAAATTAATAAAATAGTCCGAGATAATTTCATGTCGCACCGATCCTTTCCCGAAAAAAACGGGGCGCTCCCCTATCACCGGCCCCGGTCTCCGAACCCTTGCGGCCGACACCGGCCGGAGCGAAATCGGACACGTCCCCGCGGGAGGAAACACAGCCCGAATGCCGTTAGTTACAATTTTTATACAATTGTTGATATAAAAATTTTGTAATTACAATAAAAAGACATACATTTGAAAAGAAATTGAACGATACGGGAGCATCGGGCTCCTTCTCCCCAACTGTTTATCCATCCTGAGGCCTATTAAGTAACAGGTAAACAGCTGAAACTGGTGTTATGCGCAGTTCTCGGCTCATATGTTATGATAGGCAATCAAAAGGATGTATCAGTCGGGACTGCGCATATTTTAGAACAAACGGTTCATAAAATATGCCGAAAATGAAAAACAATCATCGAAACGGGTCACACTCCCGCATGACAGGCGACTGCCGAAATGCACCCGACGCCTGTTCCGTCCGATCTCCTTCGAAGGGATTGCCCTCCTGCCCGCCGATCCGCGCTCCCGCCTCCCGTGCGCACCGCGCATCCGCACCCGCCAACGTCTCACCGAAAAAATCGTCACTCATGAAAGATAAGCATTATCTCCACCGTGTGGCTGTCGTGCGCCTCGTCGATTCGCTTTTCTACGAAACCGGCAATGCGCGATGGTCTCATAGCCGGTGCTGCTCGCTCATCACCGGATCGCTCTGCGGCATCGGCACGAGTACGCACCGCAATTATCTGCACTTCGACCGGCCGGAACTCCTCACCGAAGTGGAGCTGCCGGCGGCGCTTCGGGAACTCTTACGCCTGTACGTTTTACTGATCAAGAAATTTCCCGCAGCCCGAACGGCCGATCTTCTGCAAGCGCTTTACCGGCTGATGACGATCGCACTCGAGCACTCGCACCGCCGGGGCTCCGACCCCGATGCGCTGATCGAATGGCTGCGGGGAGTCGCCCTGGAACTTTTCACGGAGAGTTAGCGAGGCCCCATACGAAAAATAAGCCCCTTGCAAAAGGGGCTTATTTCGTATACCTCGCAGCGGTTACGCACCGAAGTTGTCGTAGAGAATGTTTTCGGGCGGTACGCCGAGGTCGTCCAGCATCTTGACCACCGAGGCCGACATCATGGGAGGTCCGCACATCAGATAGATGCAGTCCTCGGGTGCCTGGTGGTTCTTCAGATAGTTCTCGTAGAGCACGTTATGCACGAACCCGGGCGTGTACTTCACCCCTGCTGCATCGGCTTCGGGATCGGGACGGTCGAGCGCCAGATTGAACGAGAAGTTGGGGAAATCCTTCTCGATCTGGTGGAACTCCTCGAGATAGGGAGCCTCCTTCAGCGCGCGGGCGCCGTACCAGAACGACACGGGACGCTTCGTCTTCTCGGTCTTGAACAGATGCATGATGTGGCTGCGCATGGGCGCCATGCCGGCACCGCCGCCGATGAAGACCAGCTCCTGGGTGTCGGGCAGGTTGTCCGGCAGGAAGAACTCGCCGTAGGGGCCCGAGATGGTCACCTTGTCGCCCGGCTTGCGCGAGAAGATATATGACGAGCAGATACCCGGGTTGACCTTCATGAATCCGCCGTTCACGCGGTCGAACGGCGGCGTGGCGATACGGATGTTGAGCATGATGATGTTGCCCTCGGCCGGATGGTTGGCCATCGAGTAGGCGCGGAACGTGGGTTCGGGATTTGTCGTCACCAGGTCCCACATCTTGAACTTGTCCCAGTCGGCGCGGAACTGCTCGTCGACCTCCATATCGGAGAACTTGATCGCATCGTACTTCGGGATGTCGATCTGGATGTAACCGCCCGAACGGAAATTGAGGTTCTCGCCCTCGGGCAGCTTCACGACGAACTCCTTGATGAAGGTCGAGATATTGCGGTTCGAGACCACCTCGCACTCCCACTTTTTGACGCCGAGCACGGCTTCGGGAACGCGGATCCGGAGGTTCTCCTTCACCTTGACCTGGCAGCCCAGACGCCAGTGATCCTTGGCCATCTTGCGCGAGATGAAACCCGTCTCGGTGGGCAGGATATCGCCGCCGCCCTCGAGCACCTGGCATTTGCACATGCCGCACGAGCCGCCGCCGCCGCAGGCCGAAGGCAGGAAGACGTTGTTGTTGGCGAGCGTCACGAGCAGCGTCGAACCGCTTTCGGTGGTCAGCACCCGCTCGCCGTCGTTGATATCGATCGTCACATCGCCCGACGATGTGAGCTTCGCCTTGGCGAAGAGCAGCAGGCCCACCAGAATGAGCGTCACCGCCAGAAAGGCTACGATCGCAACTATAATCGTTAATGTCATCTTACTAAATCTTTAACAGTTACAACTTGATGCCGCTGAAAATCATGAATGCGATGCCCATCAGTCCCGTGATGATGAAAGCGATGCCGGGGCCCCTGAGCGCAGCGGGGATGTGCGAATAGGAGGTTTTTTCGCGGATGGCGGCCATCATGACGATGGCGAGCCACCAGCCGATGCCCGACCCCAAACCGTAGACGATCGACTGCCATACGTTGCCGATCGTGCCCGCGTCGACCTTCTGTTGCATGAAGAGCGAACCGCCCATGATGGCGCAGTTCACGGCGATCAGCGGCAGGAAGATACCCAACTGATTGTAGAGCGTCGGCGAGAACTTTTCGACGGCCATCTCCACCAACTGCACGAAGGCGGCGATGGTGGCGATGAAGACGATGAAGGTCAGAAAGCTCAGATCGACGCCTTCGACCAGCGCATTGGCCTTGAGGACGTATTCGTTGAGAAGATAGTTCAGCGGAACGGTCATCACCATCACGAAGGTAACGGCGGCACCCAGTCCCAGAGCGGTCTTGACGCTCTTCGACACGGCGATGTAGGAGCACATGCCGAAGAAGAAGGCGAAAACCATGTTGTCGATGAAGATCGACCGGATAAAAATATTCAGAGTTTCCATACGTTACCTGCTACTTTTCCTGTAAATCCTTGTTGTAAGAGCGGTGAATCCAGATGATGCACCCCACGATGATGAGCGCCATCGGCGGGAAGAGCATCAGACCCATGTTCGAGTAGACGCCGCCGTTCGCAATGTACCAGCTCTCGGGGATGACGCGCACGCCCAGCAGACTGCCCGAACCGAGCAGCTCGCGGAAGAAGGCGACGATCACCAGAATCAGACCGTAGCCCAGACCGTTTCCGATGCCGTCGAGGAACGCCGGCCACGGCTTGTTGCCCAGCGCGAAGGCCTCGACACGTCCCATGATGATACAGTTGGTGATAATCAGACCCACGTAGACCGACAGTTGCTTCGACACCTCATAGACATAGGCCTTGAGCACCTGATCGACGAGGATCACCAGCGCGGCGATCACCACCAGCTGGACGATGATGCGGATACGCGCGGGAATGCCCTTGCGCAGCAGCGACATCACCAGGTTCGAGAAGGCCGTCACCACCGTCACCGAAAGCGCCATGACGAGGGCGGGTTTCAACTGAACGGTGACCGCCAGCGCCGAGCAGATGCCGAGGATCTGTACGATGACCGGATTGTTCTTCCCGAACGGGCCGGTCAGATACTTCATGTTCTTAGCCGAAAACAGAGGCTCTTTTTCCTTATTACTCATTGTTTTCTACGTTTTGATCGTTGGACACCTCCGCACCGGCTGCCGAAGCGGCGGTCTGCGATTTCTGGAAGAAGGGAAGATACTCGCTCAGGTTGTCGCGCAGCATGGCCGTCACGCCGTCCGACGTCTTGGTGCCGCCGGTGATGGCGTCCACCTCGTGCGCGGGATCCTTGGCGCCGCCCTTGCGCAGCGAGATCGAGACGAAGTCTCCATTCTCGAAGAGCTTCTTGCCTTTGTAGAGCGCCTGATGCGCCGGCGTGGCGATCTCGGCACCCAGACCCGGAGTCTCGCCCTTGTGGGCCATGACGATGCCCGAGACGGTGTTCATATCCCCTTCGAGCGCGATATAGCCCCAGATGTCGTCCCACAGACCTTTTCCGATCAGCGGAATGACCACGCGGCCGTCGGTCGCCTCGAAGAGAATCAGCGTCTTGCGCTCGTAATCGGCGCGCAGGTCCTTGTTCGTCTTCATCATGTCGAAGACCTCGGCAGCGGGCCGCTCGGTCTTGTTACCGTCGGCATCAACCACGTAGGCCCTGACCGTCGCGTCGAAGTCGCCGTCGGGCGTGCCGAGCGATTGCAGGATGTTGCTCTTCTTCTCGCCCAGTTCGTTGTCGTACTGACGCTGCTGCAACGACAGCGAAGCCAGCGACAGCAGGATGGCGACGATGACCACCATCACCGTGGCGTAGAAGATGATGTAGGCGTTGGAGTTCTTGTTCGAGAACAGACCGCCCTTTTTCGCGCCGTTCCCGCTCTTTTCCTCCGTCACCTCTTCGAACTGCGAGGCGGGAGCTTTGCAGACAGGGCACACGTCGGGCGCCTTGTCGCCCTCGTGAATATAGCCGCAGACTTTACATTTGAATTTCTTGGTTGCCATAATTACTCCCTATTTTGCAAGTTTGACACGGTTCTTACGACGTGCGACATTCCGCTCGACCACGAAGTAGTCTACCAGCGGTGCCAGCGCGTTCATGAAGAGGATCGAAAGCATCATACCCTCGGGATAGGCGGGGTTCACCACGCGGATCAGCACGGCCAGCGCACCGGTCATCAGACCGACGATGTACTTGCCGGCGTTGGTCTGCGCCGAGGTGACGGGATCGGTGGCCATGAAGACGGCACCGAAGGCGAAGCCGCCCACGATCAGGTGCTGCCATGCGGGAATCGCGCAGTAGGCATTGGCGCCGACCGCATTGAAGAGCAGGCCCATGAGCCAGCCGCCGGCGAAGACCGAGATCATCGTGCGCCACGAAGCGATGCCCGTGAAGAGCAGGATCGCCGCACCGATGAGGATCGCCAGCGTCGAGGTCTCGCCCACCGACCCCGGGATGAAGCCGAGGAAGGCGTCCAGATTCGAATAGCTCATCGCGCCCGTCGTCGAGAGCTGCTCGAGCGCCGTTGCGCCCGACACGCCGTCGAGGGCGAACCACACCTTCTCGCCCGACATCTGCGGGGTGTAGGAGAAGAAGACGAAGGCGCGCGCCAGCAGTGCGGGGTTGAAGACGTTCATGCCCGTACCGCCGAAGACCTCCTTGCCGAAGACCACGGCGAAAGCCGTACCCAGCGCGATCATCCACAGCGGCGTGCCCACGGGCATCACCATCGGGATCAGCAGACCCGAGACGAGGAAGCCCTCGTTGACCTCGTGGCCGCGCGCCTGCGCGAAACCGAACTCGATGCCCAGACCCACGACATACGACACGACGATCATGGGCAGCACCTGCAGGAATCCGAACCACAGCGCGGCCCAGCCCGTCATACCCACCTGATAGCCCGTGTTGTACATGCCGAACAGCAGGGCCGGAACGAGCGCCGCCACCACGACGATCATCGTACGTTTCATGTCGTTGCAGTCACGGATGTGCGCGCCCTTCTGCGTGGTGGTGTTCGGCACGAAAAGGAATGTCTCGAACGCATCGAACGTCGATGCGAGGAACGAGAGTTTGCCGCCTTCCGAGAAGGTCGGCTTGATCTTATCTACGAAATTTCTTAATCCGCTCATCGTTAAGCCTCCTTGATCATTAAGTTAATACCGTCGCGGATGATCTGCTGCATCTCGGTCTTCGACGGATCGACGAACTCGCAGAGCGCGAAATCCTCCTCCACGACCTCGTAGATGCCGAGGTTCTCCATCTTCTCGATGTCGCCCGCCAGCGTCGCCTTGAGCAGGTGCATCGGATAGATGTCCATCGGCAGATACTGCTCGTAGAGACCCGTCACGACGAACGGACGCTCGCCGCCGTTGAGATTGGTGTCGAGGTTGTAGCGCTTCTTGGGGCAGAGCCACGAGAAATAGGCGCGCGACACGGAGAATTTCTTGCAGCGCGGCATCGCCCAGCCCAGCAGCTCGTACTTGTCGCCCTCGGGAATCAGCGTCAACTGATGCGCATAGGGGCCGATATGGCCGTCGAGCGAGGTCTTGGCGCCCGTCAGCACGTTGCCCGAGATGAAACGGACGCTGTCGCCTTCGGCCTGCGGCTTGACGTTGCCGCCGACGATCGAACGGATCGAAGCGCCGTCGACGATGCGGCAGTACTTCGGCTCGATCACCTCCGAACCGGTCACGGCGATCACCTTCGAGCGGTCGACGCGGCCCGTCGTGAAGAAGCGGCCGATCGCGGCCAGATCCTGCACGTTGACCGTCCATACCACCTCGCCCTTGTTCACCGGATCGATGTGGTGGATCTGCACACCGACGTTGCCCGCCGGATGCTTGCCCGCAAAGGCGTGCGTCTCGATCCCCGTCAGCGAAGCGAAAGCGCTTTCGGCACCCGCGCGGAACGAAACGTGCACCTTGCCCGTCGTGAGTTTCTTCAGGACTTCGACGCCCCGCTGCAAAGCGGCCTTCTCGCCCGCCAGCGCGAAGTCGTAATCGGGCGCCAGCGGCGCCGAGTCGAATGCCGACACGAAAATCGCTTTGGGAGCATCGGCCGGATCGGCGATGATGCCGTAGGGGCGCTGGATCATCATCGTCCACAGGCCGGACTTCAACAAAAGATCGACGATCTGCTCGCGTGCGGCACCCGACAGATCGGGAATCGCAAACTCCTCGTACTGCTGCTCGGCATCGGGAGCGACGGTCACGGAGAGCACCTTGCGCTTCTCGCCGCGATTGATCGCCGCCACGGTTCCGCTCACGGGAGAGGTGAAGAGCACACGCTCGTCGTACTTGTTGAAGAACAACGGCGTACCCGCCTTCACCCGATCTCCGGCCTTCACCAGCAACTTCGGAGTTACACCTTCAAAATCGAGCGGCGAAACGGCATACGTGTCGGCCAACGGGGCGTTGACCACCACGGAGGCCGCCTGACCTTCGAGTTTGATGTCGAGACCTTTGTTCAGTTTAATGATTTTCGACATGTGTAAAAGTGTTTGATTAGTGTGATAATTATGAAAAGTTCTGTTAATTTTATAACATAGTTTTTTCCGTGCGCGAAGGTACGATTTTTTACCTGTTTATTTAAGAATTTTCCGAATATTTTTCGGCTGTTCCGAAAAAACCGGAAAACCGTCCGAAATTTCCTACCTTTGCATCAATGGAAACGCCCTACGTCAATATCCACACCCATCGCCCGACGGGACGCGGCCTCGAACCCGCGAGCGTAGGCATCCACCCGTGGGATGCCGCCGGCGCCGACGCGGAGTCCCTATGCGAAGCCCTCGGGCGGGCGCAGGCCGTCGGCGAGATCGGACTCGACTACCTGCATCCCGACCGCGAAGCGCAGCGGCGGCTCTTCGAGCAACAGCTGGAACTGGCCGAAACGGCCGGCATGCCCGTCGTGCTGCATTGCGTGAAGGCGTTCGAACCGATGATGACGCTGCTCGGACGTTTTCGCCTGCGCGCCGTCATCTTCCACGGCTTCATCGGCTCGCCCCAGCAGGCCGCACGCGCCGTCGCCGCAGGCTATTACCTCTCCTTCGGCCCGCGGTCGCTGCGCTCGCCGCGCACGGTGCAGGCGCTGGCAACCGTTCCGTCGGAGCGGCTCTTCCTCGAAACCGACGACGACCCCACGCCCATCGAGAGCATCTATGCCGAAGCCGCACGGCTGCTCGGCCTGCCGCTCGACCGGCTCAGGGAGACCCTATACACCAACTATCTGCGAATTTTCACCTGAACGATGGAACAATGGACGGACCGCACCCTCCTGCTGCTGGGTGACGAAAAACTCGAACGCCTGCGCGCTGCGCACGTGCTGATCGTCGGACTGGGCGGCGTGGGAGCCTACGCCGCCGAGATGATCGCCCGCGCCGGCGTGGGGCGCCTCACGATCGCCGACGCCGACTGCGTGGCCCCGACCAACATCAACCGCCAGTTAGTCGCCTTGCACTCGACGATCGGCCGCCCCAAGGCCGAAGTGCTGGCCGAGCGGCTGCGCGATATCTCCCCCGATGTGCAACTGACCGTCGTCGGGAAGTACATCAAGGACGAGGAGACCGACCGGCTGCTCGACGCCGCGGCCTACGACTATGCGGTGGACGCCATCGACACGCTCTCGCCCAAGCTGGCCCTCATCAAGGGATGTCTCGACCGCGGCATTCCGCTGGTCAGCTCGATGGGTGCCGGCGCCAAACTCGACCCCACGCGCATGGAGATCGCCGACATCGGCCGCACGCACCACTGCCCGCTGGCCCACATGTTGCGCAAACGTCTACACAAGCTCGGCATCCGCCGCGGGTTCCGCGCCGTCTTCTCGCCCGAACCGGCGCGCGAAGGGGCGACGGTGCTCTGCGAGGAGCAGAACAAGAAGTCCAACGTGGGGACGATCTCCTACCTGCCGGCGCTGTTCGGCATCGGCTGCGCCTCGGTGGTGGTGCGCGACCTGCTGGGTGAAATGAACGACTAAAACCGAAACAATATGCAACCGAAGATTGTTTTTCTGGATGAATACTCGCTCGCGGGCCGCGACCTCTCGGCCGTGAAGGCGCTGGGCGACTACACGGGCTACGACATGACTTCGCCCGACGAGGCGGCCGCGCGCTGCGCCGAGGCCGAGATCGTCATCACCAACAAGGTGCGGCTCGACGCTGCGACGATCGCGCGGCTGCCGCGCCTGCGGCTGATCTGCGTCGCGGCGACGGGCGTCAACAACATCGACCTTACGGCCGCGGCCGAGCACGGCATCGAGGTGCGCAACGCCGCCGGCTATTCGACCCACTCGGTGGCCGAAACGACGCTCGGCGCGGCGATCGCCCTGCTGCGTCAGACGGTCTATTACGACGAGTTCGTCAAGAGCGGCCGCTACGCCCGTTCGTCGCGGCTCTTCTGCTTCGACCGCCCGCTCGGGCAGTTGCACGGCCGCCGCTGGGGCATCGTCGGGCTGGGTGCGATCGGCCGCGAAACGGCTCGGCTGGCCACGGCTTTCGGCTGCGAGGTGCGCTATCACTCCACCTCGGGCGTCGCACGCAGAGAGGACTACCCCGCTCTGCCGCTCGACGAACTGCTCGCATGGGCCGACGTGGTGTCGATCCACAGTCCGCTCGACGCCCGCACGCGCGGGCTGATCGGCGCCGCGCAGTTGCAGCGGATGAAGCCGTCGGCCCTCCTTGTCAACGTCGCCCGCGGCGGCATCGTCGACGAAGCCGCGCTGGCCGAGGCGCTCGACAGCGGACGGATCGCCGGCGCGGCGCTCGACGTCTTCTCGGCGGAACCGATCGCGGACGACAATCCGCTGCTCGCCCTGCGCGACCCCTATCGCCTGCTCGTATCGCCCCACAACGCATGGGCCACGGGCGAGGCGATCGACACGCTCATCGACTGCGTCGTCCGCAACATCGAGGAGTACCTCGACCGGCGATAACAAGCGCACAGGGGCGGGAATCCGCGACTCCCGCCCCTGCACCATCACTCCGCCCGCTACTTGCAGGCCTTCAGTCCGCGGATCACGGCCGACGAGAATCCGGCCCGCTCCATCTCGTTGAGACCGCGGACGGTGATGCCGCCTGGCGTAGTCACGCGGTCGATCTCCGCTTCGGGGTGATCGCCCCGCTGCAACAGCAGCTCGGCCGCTCCGCGGAGTGTCGCGGCGACGATCCGCGTCGCCTGTTGCGGCGGACAGCCCAGCTCCACCCCGCCCTCGACTGCGGCACGCACGTAACGCAGCGCAAAGGCGATTCCGCACGAGGCGAGGATCATGCCGGTCTCCAGCATCGGTTCTTCGACGAGCAACGCCTCGCCCAGCTCGCGGAAGAGCTCCATCACCCGCTCCGTGCGGGCGGTGTCGGCCCCGCGGACGGAAACGAACGTCATGCTCTGCCGCACGGCGATCGCCGTGTTGGGAATCGCGCGGAACAGCGCAGGCTGCGCAGCGCGGCCGGCCGTCAGCCATTCGGACAACTGCGCCAGCGAGACGCCGGCGGCCACCGACACCACCGACTGACGGTCGGGGTCGATCTCCCGCCGGATTTCGCGGATCAGCGGCTCCACGAGCCACGGTTTGACGGCCAGCATCACGACCGCCGCGCCGCGTACCGCATCGGCATTGTCGGTCGTAGTGCGTACCCCGGGACACAGCGTGCGCAAACGTTCGAGCGTCGGGGCGGTGCGTGCCGTACAGACGATCTCCTCCGCCCGGTATCTGCCGCTGCCAACCAGCCCGCAGGCAATGGCGCAGCCCATATTTCCGGCACCCAGAATAGCGATTTTCATCTTAGGTTCATTTTGATTGTCCTGCAACGACAGGGTCGGACGCTCCGACAGCCTCTCCTCTGCGACAAAGATAGTGAAAAACAGCGTTTTGCGATTCAATGAAAACTTAAAAATCGCATCGGACACCTCGGAGACGAAATGAGCCTGCTCCGAGCAGAGCAGGCCCCCGTTCGTCCGTCGGCAGACGGTTATTTCAGCTCGACGAGCGCCTTGCCCGTCATCTCGGCGGGCTGCGCGAGTCCCATGAGTTTGAGCACCGTGGGCGCCACGTCGGCCAGCACGCCGTCGTGCACGGCCTTCACACGATCCGACACCACGACGATGGGCACCGGATTGAGCGAGTGCGCCGTGTTGGGCGTTCCATCGGCGTTGACCGCATTGTCGGCATTGCCGTGATCGGCGATCTGCACCACCTCGTAACCGTTGCGCTTGGCAGCCTCGACCACCTCGGCCACGCAGGCGTCGACGGCCTTCACCGCCTTGACGATCGCGTCGTACACCCCCGTATGGCCCACCATGTCGCCGTTGGCGAAGTTCAGGCAGATAAAGTCGTACTTCTGCGAATCGAGCGCCCCGACCAACTTGTCCTTCACCTCGTAGGCGCTCATCTCGGGCTGCAGATCGTAGGTCGCCACCTTGGGCGAGGCCACCAGAATGCGCTCCTCGCCGGCGAACTTCTCCTCGCGGCCGCCGTTGAGGAAGAAGGTCACGTGCGCATACTTCTCCGTCTCGGCGATACGCAGTTGCGAAAGCCCCTGCGACGAGACGTACTCGCCGATGGTGTTCTGCACGTTCTCCTTGTCGAAGAGGATATGCAGCCCGCGGAACTTCGCGTCGTAGGGGGTCATGCAGCAATAGTAGAGCGGCAGCGTGTGCATCCCCTCGGCGGGCATATCCTCCTGCGTGAGCGCGACGGTCAACTCCTTGGCGCGGTCGTTGCGGTAGTTGAAGAAGATCACCATGTCGTCGGGACGGATCGTCCCGACGGTCTTCCCCTCGGCATCGACGCGCACGATCGGCTTGACGAACTCGTCGGTCACGTCGGCGTCGTAGGATTTCTGCATGGCGGCCGCCATGTCCGTCGCCGGCTCGCCGACGCCGTTGACCAACAGGTCGTAGGCCACCCTGACGCGCTCCCAGCGCTTGTCGCGGTCCATCGCGTAGTAGCGGCCCACGATAGAGGCGATGACGCCCGTCGACTGCGCCATGTGACGCTCCAGCGCCTCGATGAAACCCTTGCCGCTGCGCGGATCGGTGTCGCGGCCGTCCATGAAGCAGTGCACATAGGTGTGTTCGATGCCATAGGCCTCGGCGATGTCGCAGAGCTTGAAGAGGTGGTCGATCGACGAGTGCACGCCGCCGTCGGAGACGAGCCCCATGAAATGCACGTTGACGCCTTTGGCTTTGGCATATTCGAAGGCCGCCTTCACCTCCGCATTCTCCATGATCGAACCGTCCTTGCAGGCGCGATTGATCTTCACCAGATCCTGGTAGACCACGCGGCCGGCGCCGATATTGAGGTGCCCCACCTCGGAGTTGCCCATCTGTCCGTCGGGCAGACCCACGTTCTCGCCGTCGGTATGCAGTTGCGCATGGGGGTACTTCTCGGTCATGGCCGAGATATATGCGGGGTGGACGGTCGAAATGACGTCGCCCTCGGAGCGGTTGCCGATTCCCCAACCGTCCAGAATCATAAGCAATACTTTCTGTTTCATCAGCTTATCGTATTTATTTCAACTCTTCCATAATCAGTTCCACGGCCTTGTCGATCGCCGCCTGCAGCCGCTCGGGAGCCTTGCCGCCCGCCGTGGCGAAGAAGGGTTGGCCGCCGCCGCCGCCGTTCATCTCCTTAGCCGCTTCGCGGATCACCTTGCCGGCGTTGACCCCTTTGGCGACCACGTCGTCGCCGAGCATGATCGTCAGACTGGGTTTCCCCTCGGGACAGGTGCCGACGACCATCACCAGATTGGCAATGCGCGCACGCAGGTTGTAGGCCAGATCCTTGATGAAAGCGGGCATCCGCTCCGACTGCTTGGCCAGCAGAATCACGCCGTTGCGCTCGGGCAGGCTCTTCACGAGCCGGTCGGCCCATTCGCGCACCTGCTCCTGCCGCATCGCCTCGACCTCTTTGGACAGGGCGTCGTTGCTCTCGACGATCTTTTTGATCGCCTGCACGACCTGCGTGTTGTTGAGGAACTCGGTGACGTTCTGCAACGTATCCTCCGCGGCGTAGATCACCTTCTCGGCCCCTTCGCCCGTGACGGCTTCGATGCGGCGCACGCCGGCCGAGATGGCACTCTCGCTCAGAATCTTGAAGAATCCGATCGTACCCGTCGAGCAGGTGTGCGTACCGCCGCACAACTCCACCGAGTCGCCGAAACGCACCATGCGCACACGCTCGCCGTACTTCTCGCCGAAAAGCATGATCGCCCCCTCGGCCTGCGCCTCGGCCAGCGTGGCGTCGCGGCGCTCCACGAGCGGATGGTTGGCGCGGATCTCACGGTTGACCAGCCGCTCCACCTCGCGCAGCTGGGCGGGCGTCACCTTCTGAAAATGCGAGAAGTCGAAACGCAGGCAGTCGGGCGTAACCGACGAACCCTTCTGCTCGACATGCGCGCCGAGCACCTTGCGCAGCGCAGCGTCGAGCAGGTGCGTGGCCGTGTGGTTGTTGGCCGCCGCCTGTCGTTTGGCGGGATCGACCACCGCCGTGAAATCCGCAGCAGGGTCTTCGGGCAGCTTCTCGACAATGTGGATAATCAGACCGTTCTCCTTGTCGGTGGCCACCACGTCGATCTTCTCGTCGGCATTCTCGATGAAGCCCACGTCGCCGATCTGACCGCCCGAATTGCCGTAGAAAGGCGTCCGGTCGAAGACCAGTTGGTAGGTCGTGCGGTTCTTGGCCGAGACACGGCGGTAACGCGCGATGCGCACCGGCGCGGTGAGCGAATCATACCCCACGAACTCGCTCTGTGCCAGCGGGAACAACTCCTGCCAGTCGTCGGTGGCCACGGCAGCGGCGTTGCGCGAACGCGCCTTCTGCGCCTGCAACTCCGTCTCGAAAGCGCCCAGATCGACCTCCACGCCCTGTTCGCGGGCGATCAGTTCCGTCAAATCGATCGGGAAGCCGTAGGTGTCGTAGAGCACGAAGGCGTCCCGGCCCGAAATCCTGGTTCCCCCCACTCGCTTCACTTCGGCGATCACGCCGTCGAGCAGCGTGATACCCGTGGCCAGCGTCCGCAGGAACGACGCCTCCTCCTCCTCGATGACGCGTTCGATGAGCGTCTGCTGGGCCCGCAGTTCAGGGAACTGACCGCCCATCTGCTCCACGAGTCCCGCCACCAGCTTGCAGATGAAGGGTTCGGTGAAACCGAGGTAGGTGTAGCCGTAGCGCACGGCGCGGCGCAGGATGCGGCGGATGACATAGCCCGCCTTGACGTTCGACGGCAACTGTCCGTCGGCGATCGAGAAGGCGATGGCGCGCAGATGGTCGGCCACCACGCGCATGGCCACGTCGCACTTGGCGTCCGCGCCGTACGTCTTGCCCGACAGCGCCGCCAGACGGCCGATCGTGGGTTGGAAGACATCGGTATCGTAGTTCGACTTCTTGCCCTGCAGGATCATGCACAGACGCTCGAAGCCCATCCCCGTGTCGACGTTCTTCGCCGGCAGCGGTTCGAGCGAGCCGTTGGCCTTGCGGTTGAACTGCATGAAGACGAGGTTCCATATCTCGATCACCTGCGGATGGCCCGTGTTGACCATCTCGCGCCCCGGTCGGGCGGCGATCTCCGCCTCGTCGCGCAGGTCGAAATGGATCTCCGAGCAGGGGCCGCAGGGGCCCGTCTCGCCCATCTCCCAGAAGTTGTCGTGCTTGTTGCCGCGGATGATGTGATCCGCCGGCAGGAACCGTGCCCACACGTCGTAGGCCTCCGAATCGAAGGGCACGCCGTCCTCCTCCGATCCCTCGAAGACGGTGGCGTACATCCGCCCGGCAGGCAGCTTGTAGACCTCGGTCAGCAGCTCCCACGCCCACTCGATCGCCTCCTTCTTGAAGTAGTCGCCGTAGGACCAGTTGCCCAGCATCTCGAACATCGTATGGTGATAGGTGTCGTGGCCCACCTCCTCCAGATCGTTGTGCTTGCCCGAAACGCGCAGACATTTCTGCGTGTCGGCCGCACGCGGATACTTGCGCGGCGCATTGCCCAGGAAGATGTCCTTGAACTGGTTCATACCCGCATTGGTGAACATCAGCGTGGGATCGCCCTTGACCACCATCGGCGCCGACGGAACGATCGCATGCCCCTTGCTCTGGAAAAAGTCGAGAAAGGCCTGACGAATTTTATTCGATTCCATATATACTGTTTTATCCTATTCCTGCGTTACTGTATTCGGGTTGCAAAATTACACAATTTAACCTAATTTTGCACGAACTCGCAGAGTTTTTTCAGGCATGGCAAAAAAAGAACACCGGTTCAATCCGCAGACGCTCACCTACGAAGTCATCACGGCTCCGTTCCGCCTGCGCACCTATCGCCTGCTGCGCAAGTTACTCATCGGATTCATCCTCATATCGGTGGCCAACGTCCTCTTCTCCCACTTCTTCTACACGCCGAAGATGTACCGCATCAACCGTTCGAACCGCGAGCTGGTGATGAAGTACCGCATCATGCAGGACCGGCTCAGCGCCTCCGAACGCAAGATCGCCGAGATCCGCCACCGCGACCAGTCGGTCTATCGGGCGCTGTTCTCGACCGACACGCTGCCGATTGAAGGCATCTACACGGAATATCCCAGCGAAAAATACCGTCCGATGGCCGACGACAGCTACTCGTCGCTGATGATCGGCACGTGGAAGCAGATGGATGCGCTGGCGCGGCAGCTCTACAAGGAGTCCGTGTCGTTCGACCAGTTGCAGATTCTGGCCAAGAACAAGGAGAAACTCTCCTCGGCGATCCCCGCCACGTGGCCCATCGACCGCAACAAGCTGCGCAACGGCATCGGCGCCTTCGGCATGCGCCGCCACCCGCTCTACGGCCGCTACATCATGCACAAGGGCATCGATCTGGCGTGCGACGTGGGCGATCCGGTCTACGCCACGGGCGACGGCGTGGTCGAGAAGGTCGAGCTGAGTCGCGCCCGCCACGGCTACGGCACGTTCGTTGTCGTGAACCACGAGTTCGGATACAAGACCCGCTACGCGCATCTCGACAAGTCGTTCGTCAAGGCGGGCGACCCCGTCGTGCGCGGGCAGCTCATCGCCGAAGCGGGACGCACGGGCGGCGTGACGGGCCCCCACCTCCACTACGAGGTGATGTACATGGGACAGGTGGTCAACCCGATCAACTACTTCAACAAGGACATGACGGCCGAAGAGTACAACAAGCTCATGGAGGAGATGCACGAAACGACGATGGAAACCGATTGACACCATGCCCGACAGCCGATACATAGCCAAAGTACGCCGCCGCAAACGGTTCTGGAACAACGTCACGCGCGTGGTCATCCAGCTTTTCGTCTGGGCGGGCGCCGCAGCGCTCTACTACTTCGCGTTCTCAATCTTCTTCGACACGCCGGTGGAGTACCGCCTCAAGCACTCGACCGACCGGCTGCGCCGCGAATACGAGACGCTCACCGAGCGCTACGACTCGCTCAGCCGCGTGATGGACAACGTCGTCGCGCGCGACCGCAATGTTTTCCGCATCCTCTTCGAGGCCGATCCTTACGATTTCGAGGAGGAGAACGCCGCCGACCGCTGGAACTTCTACGAAGGGCTGCTGTCGCAGTCGACCTTCGAGCTGCAAAAGCAGTTCGCCCGCCGGCTCGACGCCACCGAACGCGCCACGGCCGATCTGCAGACCTCGTACGACCGGATGATCGACGCGATCGACAGTTGCAGCCATCGCAACCGCATCCCGGCCGTACAGCCGATCATCAACGAACAACTGACGCTGCTCACGACCTCCTACGGCATGCGTATCAACCCCTTCCAGAAGCGGCTGCGTTCGCATCAGGGCGTCGACTACGCCATTCCCGAAGGGTCGCGCGTCTTCGCCACGGCCGACGGAACGGTCAAGGAGGTGTCGCAGCGCAACAGCACCTCCGGTCAGACGATCGTCATCGACCACGGCAACGGCTACGAAACCCTCTACGCGCATCTGGGGAAGATCGGCGTGCGGCGCGGACAGCAGGTGCGCCGGGGCGACATCATCGCTCTTTCGGGCAACTCGGGCCTCTCGCTGGCGCCGCATCTGCATTACGAGGTGCGCATCAACGGGATGCGCGTCGACCCGATCCACTACTTTTTCATGGAGCTGTCGCCCGACGACTATCAGCGCATGACGCGTATCGCGCGCTCGGGCATGCAGTCATTCGATTAACGCTTGAAATGATGTCTCGCATCCGACTGATATTGCTGGACTTCGACGGTACGCTCGTCGACACCCGCCGCGCCAATGCCCGCGCCTATGCCGAGACGCTGCGCGAAGCGGGCCACGCCATGACCGAGGAGGAGTACGCCGCCCGTCATTTCGGGGTGCGCTGCCCCGAATTCCTGCGCTCGATCGGCATCGGCGACCCTGTGGAGATCGACCGGCTGCGCCGGCGCAAAATCGAACTCTATCCCCGCTATTTCGACCTCGTGACGCTCAACCGCCCGCTGTGGGAGTTCTGCCAACAGTTTCGGACGCAGGGCGGCCGCGTGTGGATCGTCTCGACGGGCCAGCGCGCCAACATCGACAACGTGATGCAACACCTGCACCTCGAAGGAGGCGTCGACGGCATCATCTCGGCACTCGACGTGCCGCGGAGCAAACCCGATCCGGGCTGTTTCCTCAAGGCGATGGAGCTCGAAGGGGCGACGCCCGCCGAAACGCTCATCTTCGAGGATTCGGCCGTCGGCATCGAAGCGGCACGCCGCAGCGGCGCGGCCTATTTCGTCGTGAAACTTTAGCCGGACGACCTGTCAGCGCCCCGCTGCTCACAACCGCGTAAAATCATCTCCGGCAGATCTGCCGGTAGTCGCAATAGCGGCACGTGTGCTCCGTATCGTCGGTCGCACGGAACGGTACGGCGGGATCGAACAGCTCGGCGAGTTTCTCGCGCAGCAGCCGTTCGAAATCGGCCGCATAGGCCGGATAACTCTCCCCGACGCCGCCCGTGGAGCGGTCGATCAGCTCGGGACTGTAATCGGGGCGGTTCATCCGCCGCACGTAGTAGAGCGCCGGCACCGTCTCGCGCCCCTCGGCATACGTCAGCATCATCGCATAAAGTAACGTCTGCAACACATTGGACTGCCGCTGCTTAGCTTCGCCGTTGAACAGCGCTTCGACCCCTGCGAATTCGAGATGCGACTCGCCCGTCTTGTAATCGACCACCCGCAGACGACCGTCGTCCAGCCGGTCGATCCGGTCGGCAACACCGCCGAACACGACCCGCAATTCCCTCCCCGCGGAGGGAAAGGCAAAGGGTGTCTCGACCTCGCGCTCCAGCCCCTCGACACGGAATCCGTCGTGGGCCGCATCGTAGGCGACGACGCCGTGGCGCAGGTACTTGGAGACGATGTCGTGCACCAGCATCAGATTGCCGGTGTACTCCTTCGCATCGGCCGACTCCTTCTGGAGATACTCGCTGCCGATGGCCGCCGTGACGGCCTGCTCGACCGCCCCGCTGGCGGCCAGCGCCCGCAACGTTTCGCCCGGGTGCTGCTCCCCTTCGATCCGCCCGTAAAGCCGCTGTGCGGCGGCATGGAGGATCGTGCCGAACATCGGCGCATCGACCTCCTCGCTCAGCGAATCGTCGGCCTTCAGCCGCGCGACGGAGTAGTAATAGAAGCGCAGCGGGCAGGCCACATAGCGAAAAAAGGCTGTCGGCGAGAGCTTTGCCGGCGACTCGGCCGCAACGAAGCGGGCGAGCCTCTCCCAGACGTCGCCCTCCTTCGCCACCTCGACGGGCGGATTCTCCGCCAGATTGACATCGACGCCCACCTCGACGCGGCGCAGCCGGTGTGCGGTCTCGAAATCGAGCTGGTAGATGTAGTGGCTCTGCTCGCCCGTGGTCTTCTCATCGGCATGGGCGCAGTAGAGCATGTAGACACGCTCGGCTCGTTGCACGAGCCGGTAGAAGTAGTAGGCATAGACCCCCTCGTGGTGGGCCGGCGTCGGCAGATCGAACGCCGCCCGCAGGTTATACGGGATGAACGACGATTGCGCCACGCGGTTGCCCGGGAAGTTGTCGTCGTTCATCGAGAGCAGCACCACGTTGCGGAAATCGAGGTTGCGGGTCTCCAGAATGCCCATCACTTGCACCCCCTCGAGCGGCTCGCCCTCGAAGGGGATTCGCACGGTCTGCAAATGCCG
>USBO01000010.1 GCA_900552955.1 uncultured Alistipes sp. | reverse complement strand
GGTGCTGTCGTCCTTCATTGCGCTGACGCTCTCGCCGGCGCTTTGCGCCCTGCTGCTCAGGCCCCGTGAGGCGCCCAAGAAGGGATTTTTCGCCGCTTTCAACCGCTGGTTCGACCGCTGGCAGGAGCGTTATTCGGCGCGGATCGCCTCCACCGCACGACACATGGCGCGCACCGCGCTGCTGCTGCTGGCGATCGGCTGCGCGATCGGCGCCGCATGGTATTTCATGCCCGGGGGCTTCCTGCCCGAGGAGGATCAGGGCTATCTGATGGTCGTGGTGAACGCTCCCGAGGCTTCGTCGCTGCCCGTCACGCAGGAGGCGCTGGCCGCTGCCGACCGCATCATCCGCACGCTGCCCGAGGTGCAGTACACCTCCTACGCTGCGGGTTTCAACATGCTGGCCGGCATCGCCGAGACCGACAGCGGCGTGATCTTCGTCAAGCTGGTCGGCTACTCCGACCGCAAGCGTTCTGCCATGCAGATCGCGGCCGCACTCAACGCGACACTCTATCGGGAGCTGCCCGAGGCCGAGGGCTTCGCCTTCATTCCGCCCTCGATTCCCGGGCTGGGAGTGACGTCGGGGCTGTCGGCCGTCACGCAGGATCTGGCGGGACGCGGCACGGCCTATCTGAGCGAGCAGACGATGCGCTACCTCGACTCGTTGCGCCGCCGGCCGGAGATCGCAACGGCCACCACGTCGTTCAATGCCGGCGTTCCGCAGCGGAGGCTGGCCATCGACAAGGCTTACGCCATGCAGGAGGGTGTGGCGCTCGGCGACGTCTATTCGGCCATAACGACCTATCTGGGCGGCGCTTACATCAATAACTTCAACCGTTTCGGCAAGCTCTATCAAACCTATCTCTCGGCGGCGCCCGCCTACCGGATCGACCGTCGGTCGCTCGACAGCTATTTCGTCAGGAACGCCCGCGACGAGAGCGTCCCCGTGTCGGCGTTCGTCAGCGTGCGCGACACGGTCGGGCCGGCCTACGTCTCGCAGTTCAATCTCTACCGCTCGATCGCGCTGAACATCGCTCCGGCCGACGGCGTTTCGACGAAACAGGCGATGGCGGCCGTCACGGAGGTCGCCGCAGAGGTGCTGCCCGACGACGTGGACGTGGCGTGGAGCGGCACGTCGCTCGTCGAGAGCAACGAGTCGAAGAGTTCATCGCTGGTCTACCTGCTGTCGCTGGCCATCGTCTTTCTGGCGCTGGCGGCGCTCTACGAGAGCTGGGGACTTCCGGCCGCGATTCTGCTGGGCGTGCCTCCCGCCGTGCTGGGAGCCTTCGCGCTGCTGTGGTTCGCCCACCTGTTCGACACGCTCTTCATCAACGACATCTACATGCAGATTTCGCTGGTGATGCTCATCGGACTGGCAGCCAAGAATGCGATTCTGGTCGTGGAGTACGCCGACAGGCTCTTCTTCGAACAGAAGCTGCCGCTGCTCGATGCCGCCGTCGGCGCGGCCAAGCTGCGCGTGCGGCCGATTCTGATGACCGCCTTCGCATTCATTCTGGGGGTGATGCCGCTGATTTTCGCCAGCGGCGTCTACTCCACCGCCCGCAACATCATGGGCGTGGCGCTCGTGGGCGGGATGTTGCTGGCCACGCTGCTGGGCATCTTCATCTACCCCTCGCTCTATTACCTGATCGCCCGTCTGGGGCGGTTCGAACGGAAACGGGAACTTAAATCGCAGAATCTATGAGACGCACCCTGATCTGGCTCGTCGCGCTGGCCGCAGCGGCGGCGTGCACTCCCCGACTCTCTGCGCCGCATACGAATGCGCCGGAGCGTTATCTCTATGCCGGCCGGTTCCGGCAGGATACGGTTGCGGTGAATCTCGACTGGTGGCGCGTCTTCCGCGATCCGACGCTCGATTCGCTCGTCACACAGGCGTTGGCCGGCAACCGCGATCTGGCTGTCGCCTACGCACGCGTGGCGGAGGCCCGTGCACAGATCGCCGTGGCACGGGCCGAGTTCCTCCCCTCGCTGGGAGTCGGCGTGTCGGCCGAAGCCGACTACGACGCCGAAACGAAGATCGCACAGAAATATGCCGTCGAGCCGCAGATGAAGTGGGAAGTGTCGCTGTTCGGCGCGCTGGAGAATGCGACGCAGGCGGCGCGCGCCGAGCTGCTCTCGACGGAGTGGGCCTTGCGGGGCGTGATGTTGTCGCTGACGGCCGAAGTGGCGACGACCTACTTTCGGCTGCTCGGCTATCAGCGCAACCTGCGCATCGCCGAGCGAAGCTATGCGCTGCGCCGCGAATCGGCCGCACTGATCGATTCGATGTTCCGTTACGGCATGGCCAGCGGCGTGGCGCTGCAACAGGCACGCAGTCTGGTCTACACCGCGGGGGCCGACATTCCCACCTATCGCCGCGCCGTGGCGCAGATGCAGTTGACGCTCTGCACGCTGCTGGGCGTGAATCCGCAGCGTCCGCCGCAGATCGGCACCGGTGCACGGCTCATGGAGGACGATCAGCCGGCCGACGTGCCGGTGGGATTGCCCTCGGAGCTGCTCGAACGGCGTCCCGACATCATGGCGGCCTATTACGACATGGAGGCGGCGGCCTACAAAGCGCGCTATGCACGCAGCGTGCGCTTCCCCTCGATCGCGCTGACGGGTGCCGGCGGCGTGGCGGGAACCACGCTCAGAGAGCTGACCTCGGGTAAGCCGTGGGTGTGGTCGGCCGTCGGGCAGATCGCCCAGCCGCTCTTCGCCTTCGGGCGGCTGAAGCGCTCCGAGCAGGCGGCTGTCGAAGCCTACAGACAGCAGGTGTACGCTTATGAACAGACGGTGCTGGCGGCGTTCGCCGATGTCGAGACGGCGCTGGTGAGCATCGAAACCTATCGCAAGCAGTCCGCGCGGCAGGCGCAACTGGTGCTGGCCAACAGCCGCATCAGCGAGATGAACCGCGAACTCTACCGCAGCGGCATGTCGGCCTATCTGAACGTGATCGACGCCGAACGCGAGCTCTACGCCTCGCAGATGCAGTTCGTGGAGATCGCCGTGCAGCAGTACGTCAACTACGTGGGGCTGTACAAGGCGCTGGGCGGCGGGTGGTGAGCTCCACAATACCTGAAACGAAGTGGCGCAAAACCGCTTTTTTCGATTAACTTTGCACGGCAAAGTCAATTCAAGGGAAAATGCGTCTTTCTGAACTGAAAACCGGCCAGTCCGCCACGATTCTCAACGTGTTGGGGCACGGCGGATTCCGTCGTCGGATCATGGAGATGGGATTCGTGCGCGGCAAGCGGGTGGATGTGTTGCAGAACGCTCCGCTGCGCGATCCGATCAAATACAGAATCATGGACTACGAGGTCTCGCTGCGGCGCAGCGAGGCGGCAATGATCGTCGTCATCACGGCCGAGGAGGCGCAACGCGGAATCGCCGTTGCGGGGGAGGCGGCTTCGACACCCGTCGACACGAACGGCGAGGAGGCGATCGCCGCACACGGCCGCACGATCAACGTCGCGCTGATCGGCAACCCCAACAGCGGCAAAACCTCGCTCTTCAACGCCATTTCGGGCGGTCACGAGCATGTGGGCAACTACAGCGGCGTGACCGTCGGCGCCAAGCGCGGCGAGTGCCGCTACGGCGGCTACCGGTTCGTCATCACCGACCTGCCCGGCACCTACGCCCTCTCGGCCTACACGCCCGAGGAGCTCTACGTGCGCCGGCACTTAGTGAACGACACGCCCGACGTGGTAGTCAACGCCGTGGTGGCTTCCAATCTCGAACGCAACCTCTATCTGACCACCGAACTGATCGACATCGACCCCAGGATGGTCGTGGCGCTCAACATGTACGACGAGCTCGAAGCGAGCGGCGCCCAGCTCGATTACGAACACCTGGGGGCAATGCTCGGCGTGCCGATGGTCCCCGTCGTGGCCAAAACGGGGCGCGGTCTGTCGTCGCTGCTCGACTCGGTGATCGCCGTCTACGAGAACCGCGATCCGCGCGTGCGCCACATCCACATCGGCAACGGGACGGTCATCGAACAGGCGCTCCGGCCGCTCTACGAACGGCTGAAGGCCGGCCGCGACGAGCTGCCCAAGCACTTCCCGCCGCGCTACTTCGCCATGAAGCTGCTCGAAGGCGACCGCGAGGTCGAGGCGCAGCTGGCCGACTGCCCCCATTTCGCCGAGTGGATCGTCCTGCGCGACCGTGCCGTGCCGCAGGTGGAGGAGGAGCTGGGCGAAGACGTCGAAACGGCCTTCGCCAATCGCAAATACGGCTTCATCTCCGGTGCGCTCAAGGAGACCTACACTCCGGGCGGCAAGGAGCGGGCGCAGACGACGCACATCATCGACGCCTTCGTCACACACAGGCTCTGGGGCTTCCCGATCTTTTTCTTTCTGATGTGGCTGATGTTCTACTGCACCTTTCACGTGGGGCAGTATCCGCAGGAGTGGATCGAGGCGCTGGTGGGCACACTCGGTTCGGGATTGCAGCGGGCGATGCCCGACGGGATGTTCAAGGATCTGCTCGTCGACGGCGTGATCGGCGGCGTGGGAAGCGTGATCGTCTTCCTGCCCAACATCGTCATCCTCTATCTGTTCATCTCCTTCATGGAGGATTCGGGCTATCTGGCTCGCGCGGCCTTCATCATGGATCGCGTGATGCACCGCATCGGGCTGCACGGCAAGTCGTTCATCCCGCTGGTGATGGGCTTCGGCTGCAACGTGCCGGCCATCATGGCCACGCGGACGATCGAAAGCCGCACGAGCCGGCTCATCACGGTGCTCATCACCCCCTTCATGTCGTGCAGCGCGCGGCTGCCAATCTACATCCTTTTCGCAGGGACGTTCTTTCCCGCCAACGGCGGACAGGTGCTCTTCGGGCTCTACCTGCTGGGGATCGTGATGGCGGTGGTGACGGCGCGGCTGATGCGGCGCTTCCTTTACAAAGTCGACGAGACGCCCTTCGTCATGGAGCTGCCGCCCTACCGCCTGCCGACGTGGCGCACCACGCTCCTGCACATGTGGGACAAGACTGCGCAATATCTGCGCAAGATGGGCGGACTGATCCTCGTGGCGTCGCTCTGCATCTGGTTTCTGAGCTACTTCCCGCGCCCCGTTGCCGCGGAGACGAAGGTCGAACACTATGAAAATTCCTATCTGGGACGGCTGGGCCGCTGGTGCGAGCCGGCTTTCGAACCGCTCGGACTCAACTGGAAGGCTGGCGTGTCGATTCTGTCGGGCGTGTCGGCCAAAGAGATCGTCGTCAGCACGCTCGGCGTGCTCTATGCGGAGGATGCGACGGCCGAGGAGGCTTCGCTGGCCCGGACGCTGCGCGCCAGCGCCGATTTCACGCCGCAGTCGGCACTCGCTTTTCTGGTCTTCGTGCTGCTCTACTTCCCCTGCATCGCCACGGTCGTGGCCGTGCGCAATGAGGCGGGCGGCGGCTGGGCGCTGGCGTCGATGGTCTACAGCACAGCCGTGGCATGGTTCGTGGCGTGGCTCGTCTATCACGTAGCCTTGTTGCTGTAGATGGACTGGCAGGAGATAGCGGTGGCCCTCGTGGGTGCGGTGCTGGTGTGGATCATTGTGCGCCGGCTCCTCTGCCGTGCGCGGGGCGACGCATCGGGCGGCTGCGCCTCCTGCGCGCGGGAGTGCCCGCTGCGCGAATTGCACCGACACGGAAAAGGCCGCTCCTGAGAGCGGCCTTTTTCAGACGGTTGCCGGAACGCATCACAGCGCGAAGAGGATGAAGATCTGCGCTGTCAGCACGCGCAGGAACATCACCACGGGATAGACCGTGGCATAGCTCACCGCCGGCATGTCGTTGCCCGCCGTGGCGTTGGCATAGGCCAGTGCGGGGGGATCAGTCGTACTGCCCGCGATCAGTCCCATGAGCGTATAGTAATTGACTTTGAGCCCGAGCCGCGCGATGAGCGAGACGATCAGCAGCGGCACGACGGTGATGATCGCGCCGTAGCCCACCCAGCGGTAGCCGCCGTCCACGATCGCATCGACGAAGCCGTCGCCTGCGCCGATGCCCACGGCCGCCAGGAAGAGCGTGATACCCACCTCGCGCAGCATCAGGTTGGCGCTCATGGTGGTATAGGTCACCAAATGGAAGTGGGTGCCGAAGCGGCCGATCAGAATCGCCACGATGAGCGGGCCGCCGGCCAGACCCAGTTTGACGGGCTGCGGAACGTTGAGCAGCGGAATCGAGCCAAGCAGCACGCCGAGGGCGATGCCGATGAAGATCGTGACGAGATTGGGTTCGCGCAGCTTCTTCATCGAGTTGCCCAGCAGATCGGCCACCTGTGCGATCGCCTTCTCCGAGCCGACGACCATCACGCGGTCGCCCACCTGCAGCTCCATGCCCTGATAGGGAATCAGATCGACACCGGCGCGGTTGACGCGCGTGATGTTGATGCCGTATTTGGTGCGCAGGTGCAGGTCGGCGAACTTCTTGCCGTTGATCGAGGGCTTGGTGATCAGAATGCGGCGCGACACGAGCTGGCTGTCGAGCGAGCCCCACTCCTCGAAAGGCATGTCGATGATGTGCCCCAGAAAGGCGGTGATGGCGTCCGTATCCTCCGACGAGCAGACGACGAGCAGTTTGTCGCCTACATGCAGGCGGCTCTCCTGATTGGCCACCGTGATATGGTTCTCGGCGTCGGCCACGCGCGAGATGACGAACTCGCGGTTGATGAGCTCCTTGATCTCGCCCACCGAGCGGCCGTCGAGCACGGCGTTGGTGAACTGGATGGAGACCTTGTCGGCATATTTCTTATGCTCGTTGTTGAGCGCCGCCAGCGCCTCGTTCTCCTTCTCGAAGCGGATGCGCAGCGCATAGCGGACGAAGATCATCGAGAAGATGATGCCCACGACGCCCAGCGGATAGGCCACGGCATAGCCCAGCGCGATCGAGGGATCGTTGATGCCCGACGCATCGCTGTAGGCTTGTTGCGCGGCGCCCAACCCCGGAGTATTGGTCACGGCGCCCGAGAGGATGCCCACCATCGTGGGGATGGGCGTGCCGGTGGTCAGATGCAGCACGTAGGCCGTGACGACGCCCAGTCCGACGATCAGCGCAGCCAGTCCGACGAGCTGCATGCCGCCGTTCTTGAACGACGAGAAGAAGCCCGGCCCCACTTGCAGACCGATCGAGAAGACGAAGAGAATCAGACCGAACTCCTTGACGAAGTGCAGCACCCCGGGGGCGACGGTCATCCCGAAATGGCTGGCTGCGATGCCGACGAAGAGTATCCACGTCGTCCCCAACGACACGCCTCCGATTTTGATTTTCCCCAGCAGGATGCCGACGGTGATGACCAGCGCCAGCACGAAGATGGTGTGCGCCAGCGAGTCGCCGAAAAAGAGGTTGTACAACCAGTCCATGCTTAAAAATGTAAATGAAAATTAACCTTTGACGAATTTTCGGCAAAGGTAGCATTTCTTGATCGTAAAAAAAATTAATAACAGAATTTTTCGAACACGGGGATCAGCAGCGCCGTGAGAATTCCCATGAGTGCCATCGCCAGCCCGCTGAGGGCCCCTTCGACGGCTCCCAGTTCGATGGCGCGCGCCGTCCCGATCCCGTGAGCCGCCGAGCCGAGCGCCAGACCGCGGGCCATGGGGTTGCGGATGCCGCACAGGCGCAGCAACCGCGGCCCGACGATGCTGCCGAAGATGCCCACGAGAAAGACCACCACCGAAGTGACGCTCACCACCCCGCCGAGCGGTTCGCTGATGGCCACGGCGATGGGCACGGTGACCGATTTGGGAGCGATGGAGGTCAGGATCGTGCGGTCGGCCCCCAGCGCGCGGGCGATGTAGACGACGCTCAGCACGCCGACGGTGCATCCAGCGGCGATCGAGCTCAGCACGGGCAGCACCTGCCCGCGCAGGCGGTCGATCTGTTCGTACATCAGATAGCCCAGCGCCACGACCGACATCCCGAGCAGAAAATCGAGCAGCTGCGTGGCCTGGCGGTAGCGGCCGTAGTCGATGCCGCAGGCCTGCAGGAAGAGAATCAGCGCGACGAACGAGAGCATCGTCGGGTGCAGAACCGCCAGCCTGAGCCGGCGGTGGAGCGCCACGCCGCCGCAGTAGAGACCTACGGTGAGCGTGAGCAGGAACAGGTCGGAGTCGAGGAAGGTGCGGATCATGGTTTGCGGCCGAGTTTCTGGAACGTCCATCCCACACCGAGCAGCACCAGCAGCGTGCTGACCACGCTGGCGATCAGGATGGCCCACAGATGTCGCAGGATCAGTTCGTAGGAGACCATCAGCCCCACGCCGAAGGGGACGAAGAAGAGCCCCATCGAGCCGAGCAGGAACCGTGCGGCGGGACGCACGCGGTGCGGTTCGACGACGCGCAGGCACAGAGCGCCGAAAAGCAGCACCATCCCGATCAGGTTGCCCGAGATCGGACATCCTGTGAAATAGGCGATTGCGTTGCCGATCAGCCAGAACAGAAGGATATGGAACAGTCCCAACACGGCCGCAAATATACGACGAACCGTGGCAAAAGTGTGCCGTCCGGAGAAAAATATGTGGCAGAATCGTACGGGAGTGTCGATTAAATTGATTATCTTTGTACGGTTAATGATTTCACAATCTTATGGGAAAAGGAGTAACTATCGAGCGTTCACACCGGTTGGACGGCATCGGCGAATACTATTTCTCGCGTCGTCTGCGCGAGATCGCCGAAACGGAAGCGGCGACCGGCCGTCAAATCATCAAGCTGGCCATGGGCAGCCCCGATCTTCCGCCTGCGCAGGAGGTGATCGACACGCTGTCGCGCGAAGCGCAGCGTCCCGATGTGCACAAATATATGTCCTATCAGGGCGAACCCATTCTGCGCAAAGCCTTCGCCGAGTGGTATAAGAGCTATTACGGCGTGGAGCTCGACTGGAAGTCGGAGGTCTATCCGCTGATCGGTTCGAAAGAGGGGCTGATGCACGTCTGCATGACCTTTCTCAATGAGGGAGACAAGGTGCTGGTTCCCAACCCGGGCTACCCCACCTACAGCGCTGCGGTGAAACTCGCCGGCGGGCAGATGGTGACCTACGCGCTGAACAAGCAGACGGGTTTCCTGCCCGACTTCGAGGCGATCGAGAAGGCCGGCCTGGAGGGAGTGAAGATGATGCTCGTCAACTACCCCAACATGCCGACAGGTCAGACCCCCACGATGGAGTTGTTCGAGCGGATCGTGGCCTTCGGCGCCAAGCACAACATTCTGATCGTCCACGACAACCCGTACAGTTTCGTGCGCAACCGCAACCGGCTGAGCATTTTTCAGGTGGAAGGGGCGAAAGAGGTCGCGCTCGAAATGAACTCGCTGTCGAAAGGCCACTCGATGGCCGGCTGGCGCGTGGGCGTGCTGCTGGGCAAGGCCGAGTGGATCAAGGATGTGCTCACGTTCCGCAGCAACATGGATTCGGGTATGTTCTACCCTATTCAGGCCGCGGCGGCCACGGCGCTCGCATTGGGCGAGGAGTGGTTCACGCAGCTCAACGATATTTACTATGCCCGCGAGAAGCAGGCCTATGCCCTGCTGGATGCGCTGGGCTGCAAATACCGTCCCGGGCAGGCCGGACTGTTCGTGTGGGCCGAGTTGCCCGAGGAGTACGAAGGCGATTCGTTCCAGTTCTCGGACGAGGTGATGGAGAAGTGCGACGTCTTCCTCACGCCGGGCGCCATCTTCGGCAGCGAGGGCAAGCGTTACATCCGCATCACGCTCTGCTGTCCGGCCGAGCTGCTCGAAAAAGCGGCCAATGCGGTCAGGGAGCGTTTCCGCAAATAAGACCTTTTCCTGGGTGTTTATCGAAAGCGGGTGCCGTAAGGCATCCGCTTTTTCCGTGCGTCCGCCGCAGTCCGGAGCGGAAAAGCCGGTTCTTTTTGTAACCTTTCGACTATCTTTGCGTCTAACGAGTGAATTGCGATCCGAAGAATGGAGACCCCGACCGATATGGAGATTGTGCAGCGCGTGCAGGCCGGCGACGCCGAGGCGTTCGGTCTGCTCGTGCACCGCTATTCGGGACGGCTCTATGCGTTGGCACAGGCTGTGGTGCGCGATGCGCAGCGGGCCGAAGATGTCGTGCAGGAGAGTTTCATTCGGGCCTACGAGCACCTCGGCGGATTTCGGGGTGCGAGCGCCTTCGCCACGTGGCTCTACCGCATCGCCTACAATCGGGCCGCCGGCGAATGCCGCCGCAGGTCTTTCGGCCGGATCGACACCGAGTCCTGCGCGGTGGCGGAGGAGCCGTCCGACGAGCGCTACGACGGGGAGACGGTGGCACGGATGCGCTGTGCGCTGGAGCGGCTGCGACCCGAGGAACGGGCGTTGGTGACGCTCTTTTACGAAGAGGAGCGGTCTGTGGCCGAGATCGCGCAGATCATGGATTTGTCGCTGTCCAACGTCAAGGTGCGGTTGCACCGGCTGCGCGGATGGCTGAGAGGCTATATGGAGGAGTGAACATGGAGGAGAAACGGATGAACGACGAGAGGTTGGCGGAACTGATCCGCGCAGCCGCTCCCCGACGGGAGGCTCCTGTCGGACTGGAAACGCGCATCATGGCGCAGGTCGCATTGCGGGATCGGCGCCGCCGCGAACGCCGGGCGATTGCGGCGATGGCGTGCTACTGCGCGGTCACCGCCGCTGCGGTGGCGGTCGTAGCCTTCGCCTGTCTGCGGTCGGCCGACTCGCCGGAGGGGATGCTGCGCGGTGCGGCGGTTCTGGCGGGCGCCGTGGTGGCGACGGTGATTGCCTGCGGCGACCGCGCGACGGAAATTTTACGCAGACTGTAACCTTTTTCAGACGAAGCGATCCAATAGGTAAACCAAATCATTAATTAAAAACAATAATTCTATGAGTATCGGTTATCAGATAAGCGCTGTTCTCGAACAGCTCACATTGATGGGAGTCTCTTTCGGAATCGTCGGCTATTTCATCTACCGCGAGTGGGGACGCCGGCGCGAGAGCATGACGATGTTGGAGCGCATGACGCCCGGACAGTTGGCCGACATCCGGCGTGTGGATGCCGAGATCGAGATCGACCGCAAACGGCGAAGCGCGGGCAATCTCTGGTTCCTGCGCTTCGGAATGGCGATTTGCGGGATCGGCGTGGGATTGCTGATCGGACTGGAGTGCTTCGACGGTGAAATGTTCAACGCCAAAGGGTCGGGTGTCTCCCCCATCGCCGTGTTCAAGATCCTGTCGATGACGGTCGTGGGAATGGGGCTCTTCATCTTCCTCGAATTTCTGATTGAGCTCTGGCTCCGGCGGTCGGTTGAGCGCAGATGCCGGGGCGAACGGAGATAGTTCCCTCATTCTTAGTGTGACGGGGTTGCATCGGTATAGATGCAACCCCGTTTTCACAGCGGAGGAACCGGCTGCGGCCGGATCAGTAGACCTCGATCTTGGCGGCTGCGGCTTTGGTCTTGTCGCGCAGCGCGTCGAGATCGGCGTCGGGCGCGTCGTAGCGGACGACGACGCCCATGCGGCGGTTGAGCTTGGTCGAAGGCTTGCCGAAGATGCGCAGGTCGGTGTTCTCCTCGCGGCAGACCTCCTCCTCGCCGCGGTAGCGCGGTTGCTCCTTGCTGGCGATCGGCGAGAGGATGACGGCGCTGGCGCCCGTGTGCTCGAGCGTGATGCGCGGAATGGGCAGCCCCAGCACGGCGCGGCAGTGCAGTTCGAACTCGTTGAGATTCTGCGTGCCGGCAAGTGTCACCATGCCCGTGTCGTGCGGACGCGGCGACAGCTCCGAGAAATAGACACCCTTGTCGCGGCTCAGGAAGAACTCCACGCCCCACAGTCCGGCGCCGGTCAGCGCCTGCGTGACTTTGGCGGCCATCGACTGGGCCTCGGCCAGATGCTCGGGCGAGATGGGCGCGGGCTGGAAGCTCTCGCGGTAGTCGCCGCCCTTCTGGACGTGGCCGATGGGCGGACAGAAGAGCGTCGGACCGTTCTTCTGCGTCACGGTGAGCAGCGTGATCTCGCTGTCGAAGGCGATGAACTCCTCGATGATGAGCTCGCGGATGTCACCGCGGCTGCCGCTGCATCCGTACTCCCAGGCGTGCTCCAGCTCATCGGGGATGCGCACCAACGACTGCCCCTTGCCCGAGGAGGACATCAGCGGCTTGACGACGCACGGGAAGCCGATCTGCTCGGCGGCGGCCTTCAGCTCATCGAACGACTTGGCATAGAAATACTTCGCAGTCTTGAGCCCCAGCTCCTTGGCGGCCAGATCGCGGATCGACTTGCGGTTCATCGTGAAGTTGACGGCCCGCGCGCTCGGCACGACCTGAATGCCCCGCTCCTCGCAGGCGTAGAGCCGTTCGGTGCGGATCGCCTCGATCTCGGGAACGATGATGTCGGGGCGGTGTTTCGCCACGACGACCTCCAGCCGGTCGCCGTCGAGCATGTCGAACACCTCGCAGTCGTCGGCCACCTGCATGGCCGGCGCGCCGGCGTACGAATCGCAGGCCACGACATATTGGCCCAGCCGCTTGGCGGCGATCACGAACTCCTTGCCCAGTTCGCCGGAGCCCAATAAGAGAATCTTTTTGGTCATTTCAATCTATAAAATTAAGCGATGTACTGTTTCTCGCGGTTCCACGTCGAGGCGCTGAAGGCGATCGACAGGACGCAGGCGCCGATGAGCGCGACGAAGCCGCCGTCCCAGCCGAAATGCTGGAAGATATAGCCCATGCCGATGTTGGCCAGAATCGCCGAACCGATCAGATAGCCGAACAGACCGGTGAAGCCGGCGGCCGTGCCGGCGGCTTTCTTCGGCACCAGATCGAGTGCCGAGACGCCGATGAGCATCACGGGGCCGTAGATCAGGAAGCCGATCGTACCCATGGCGACGTTGGTCACCAATTCCGAGGTGCTCTGCCAGTAAACGTAGACGGCGAGCGTCACCAGCGCCATGTAGATGATCGTGGCCGGCGCACGGCGCCCCTTGAAGACCTTGTCCGAAAGCCAGCCGCAGAGGATCGTGCCGAAGATGCCGGCGATCTCGAAGATGAAATACGACCAGCTGCTGCCGTCGAGCGCCATGCCCTTGCCCCCTTCGGCTACCGGAGTCGTCAGGTAGGAGGGCGCCCAGTCGAGCACGCCGTAGCGGACGAAATAGATGAAGGCGTTGGCGAAGGCGATCAGCCACAGAAGTTTGTTGTTCAGTACGTTGTCGAATAGAATCTGCCGCACGGTCATCTCCCTCTCGTTCGAGGCGGAGTATTGTCTGGTTTCGTGTTTCCAGATCTCGACGGGCGGCAGGCCGCACGACTGGGGCGTGTCGCGCACCATGAGGTAGGCCACCGCAGCGATGGCCAGCGCGACGACTGCCGGAACGTAGAAGGCGCCGCCCAGCGGATCGCCGAAGAGCGTGTAGCCCAGCGTGATGCCGAACGCTGCCAGCGGAGCCATCGCCGCGCCGCCGATGTTGTGGGCCACGTTCCACACCGACATCTTCACGCCGCGCTCCTTGGTGCAGAACCAGTGAGTCATGACGCGGCCGCAGGGAGGCCACCCCATCCCCTGCATCCATCCGTTGACGAACAACAGGCAGAACATCGCCATGATGGCCACGGGAATCGAAATCGAGCCCCACGGCAGAATGCCCATCAGGATCATGACGATCGCCGAGGCGATCAGCCCCAGCGGGATGAAGACGCGGGCGTTGCTGCGGTCGGAGACCGTGCCCATGACGAATTTGCTGATGCCGTAAGCAATCGAGACGGCCGAAAGGGCCCAGCCCAGATCGGCTTTGTCGTAGCCCAGAGATTCAAGCGCCGGCATGGCGATCGAGAAGTTCTTGCGCACGAGATAATAGCCGGCATATCCGATAAAGATGCCCCAGAAGACCTGGCGGCGCAGGCGGATATACTCCCTGTCGACCTTTTCGGCAGGCAGTTCGGGCTTGTGCGGCGCCGGTTGTAAGAATTTCCACATAATGAGTTCGTACTGTTTTTTAGGTTATTCGTTCGGCGGTGATCGTGCGAAACGGTTACAAAGATAATAAAAAGCCGGGTGCAAAAGCAAATTCTGATTGCAATTTGCCCGAAGCGGCGGCTAAAGCGCAGTTAAAGATACGCATTTTCCCGAGAAAACCGTCCGACCCGTGCCGCTTTTCGGTCGTTCGGTGTGCGGTTCGTATCCCGTAGCGGTTCCGTCGGGGCATGTTTCGTCCTCACGGTCGGGATTTTCCGTTTTCGGGCCGTGCGGCACGGCGGATCAAATAAAGTTTGTTAGTTCGGGAAAATATCCTACCTTTGTGATTCGGAGCGAGCCGCATCGGCGTATCGCTTCACGGGCCAGCGGAGTGGGACGACGGACGGCCCGTCGCCTTCGCAACGGCCGCAAAGGGGTTTGAAAACGATAGCGAAATAGATTCCGAAGATGTTTCTATCATTGATAAGAAAACTGCATCTGGACGGCAGTTATATCCGATCGTGGCTGATTCTGACCATCGACCTCGCGGTTTCGGTCATGGCGACGATGGTCGCTTTTCTGACGATCGATTATTTCGTTCAGAACACCGACACCTCCCTGTTCCATTACCTGTTCCTGCTGGCGCTGACGTTCTTCTGCAGTGCGGCGGCGTTCTACATTTTCCGCACTTACCGCAGCGTCATCCGGCACTCGTCGCTGCGCGAGGTCTGGAAACTCGGGGCGGCCACCCTGCTCAAGGAGGCGCTGATGCTGCTGGCGCTGTGGCTCTATCCCGACGGGATGAGATTCAAGTCGATCGTCCTCTGCGTGGTGCTGGATCTGTTCGTGACGGTCTGTTTGCTCGTCTCGGTGCGCGTGCTGATGATCCTGGTTTACGATGCGGTCGTTCTTTCGTACGTCAAGCGCACGAACCGCATCCGCACGTTGGTCTACGGCGTCGATGCGAAGGAGGTGGCCCTTGTCATGCGGCTGCAGAACTCGCCGCACTACGACATCTGCGGGTTCATCACCCACGGCCGCAAACTCAAATCCTATGAGATCGCCGATAGGCCGGTCTACTATTTCGAGACGGAGGAGAACATCGAGTACGTGGTCGACCGTTTCGGTATCGAAGCCATCCTGTTCGGCAGCTACCGCAATGCGAAGGCCGAGTCGGATCGCCTGATAAAGTTCTGCATCGCACGGGGAATCAAACTGTTGATCGCTCCGCCGATCGACGAGATCGTGGACGGCAAGCTGGCGCATCAGAGCGGCATCCGCAACATCAAGATCGAAGACCTGCTGGGCCGCGAGGAGATCAAGATTTCGCTGAGCGAGATCAAGGACAACCTCCGCGACAAAACCGTGCTGGTGACGGGCGCAGCCGGTTCGATCGGTTCGGAGCTGTGTCGTCAGTTGGCGACCTTCGGCATCGGGCAGCTGATCCTCTTCGATAACGCCGAGACGCCGATGCACGAGATCCGGCTCGAGATGGAGGATCGTTATCCCGATCTGAAATTCGTCCCCGTGATCGGCGACGTGCGGATACAGAAGCGGCTGGATTTCGTCTTCCGCACCTACCGCCCTCAGGTGGTGTTCCACGCCGCGGCCTACAAACACGTCCCGCTCATGGAGGAGAATCCCTGCGAAGCGGTGCTGGTCAACGTCGTCGGTTCGCGCAACGTGGCCGATCACTGCATCCGCTACGGCGTGGAGAAGATGGTGATGATCTCGACGGACAAGGCCGTGAATCCGACCAACGTGATGGGCTGCACCAAACGGCTGGCCGAGATTTACGTTCAGAGCCTCGGCCAGGCGATCGTGAACAGATCGAACACGGTGGTCCCGTGACGGTTACGCATCCCGAGATCAGGCGCTACTTCATGACGATTCCCGAAGCTTGCCGGCTGGTGATGGAGGCGGCGACCATCGGCCGCGGCAACACGATCTTCGTCTTCGACATGGGCGAGTGCGTCAAGATCGCCGAGCTGGCCAGACGGATGATCGCGCTGGCGGGCTTCCGCGTCGACGAGGAGATCCGCATCGTCTACACCGGACTGCGGCCCGGGGAGAAGCTCTACGAGGAGGTGCTGAGCAATACGGAGAACACCCTGCCCACGGGCCACGAGAAGATACGCATCGCCAAGGTGCGCGAATACGACTACGAGGAGGCGTGTCGGGCCACCGACGAACTGGAGCGGCTGGCCCGCGAGTTCGACATTCCGAGCGTCGTGCGGCTCATGAAACGGGTCGTTCCCGAGTACCATTCGCAGAATTCGCGTTTCGAGGTCTACGATCGGGAATTGGCCGAGGAAAAGACAGTTTGAAGAATACGTAAAACCCTATAACACAAATGAAAGGAATCGTATTGGCGGGAGGATCGGGCACCCGATTGTATCCCATCACCAAAGGGGTCAGCAAGCAACTGCTGCCGATCTACGACAAACCGATGGTCTACTACCCCATCTCGGTGCTGATGCTGGCCGGAATCCGCGATATTCTGGTGATCTCGACGCCGCAGGATCTGCCGGGCTTCCGGCGGCTGCTGGGCGACGGATCGGACTACGGCATCCGGCTGGAGTATGCCGAACAACCTTCGCCCGACGGGTTGGCGCAGGCGTTTCTGATCGGCGAGCGATTCATCGGCGACGATACGGCCTGTCTGGTGCTGGGCGACAACATCTTCTACGGCGCAGGATTCTCGGAAATGCTCCGCGGGGCTGTCCGCACGGCCGAGGAGGGCAAGGCGACGGTGTTCGGCTATTGGGTCAAGGATCCCGAGCGTTACGGGGTCGCCGAATTCGATGCGGAGGGCACCAGCCTCTCGATCGAGGAGAAACCCGCGGCGCCGAAGTCGAATTATGCCGTCGTGGGGCTCTATTTCTACCCGAACAAGGTGGTCGACGTGGCCAAGCGCATCAAGCCCTCGGCACGCGGCGAGCTGGAGATCACCACCGTCAATCAGGAGTTCCTGCAAGCCGACGAACTGAAGGTGCAGACCTTGTCGCAGGGCTTCGCATGGCTCGACACGGGGACGCACGACTCGCTGGCCGAAGCCTCGATCTTCGTGGAGGTGATCGAGAAACGGCAGGGGCTGAAAATCGCCTGTCTGGAGGACATCGCCTTCCGTCAGGGATGGATCACGGCCGAGAAGCTGCGCGAGCTCGCGCATCCCTACGGACAATATCTTCTGAAACAGTTGGAACAATAAGGCGGCCTCGCAGGGCCGATTTGTTAGTTTAGATAGCAAGTGAAAATCATTGAAACAGAAATAGAAGGCGTCGTAATCATCGAGCCGGACGTGTTCGGCGACGATCGGGGCTACTTCTTCGAGAGCTACAATCAGGCGCGCTTCGACGCCGCCGTGCGACCCGTGCGTTTCGTGCAGGACAACGAGTCGAAATCGAAATTCGGCGTGCTGCGGGGACTGCACTTCCAGCGCGGCCGCGCCGCCCAGTCGAAGCTGGTGCGTGTCGTGAAGGGCACGGTGCTGGACGTGGCGGTCGACATCCGCCGCGGCTCGCCCACCTTCGGCCGCTACGTCGCCGTGGAGCTGACGGCCGAAAACAAACGCCAGTTCTTCGTACCGCGCGGCTTCGCACACGGCTTTTCGGTGCTGAGCGACGAGGCGGTTTTTCAGTACAAGTGCGACAACCTCTATGCGCCCCAGAGCGAAGGGGCGATCGCGTGGAACGACCCCGCGATCGGCATCGACTGGCGCCTGCGCCCCGAGGAGGTGATTCTCTCGCCGAAGGACAGCCGTCATCCGACGCTGGCCGAATGCACGGAGTTGTTCGATTACAATACGGACTATTATGCGTAGGATTCTCGTAACGGGTGCCAACGGACAGTTGGGCAGCGAAATGCGGCTGTTGGGAGCGACATCGCCGAACGAATACCTCTTCACGGATGTCGCCGAACTGGACATCACGGACGAAGCGGCGGTCCTGCGTGCCGTGCGCGACGAACGCATCGACGTCATCGTCAACTGCGCCGCCTACACCAACGTCGACCGCGCCGAGGAGGACGAGGCGACGGCCGATCGGATCAACCGGCAGGCGGTCGCCAATCTGGCCCGCGCGGCTGCGGCCGCCGGTGCGACGCTGATCCACGTTTCGACCGATTACGTCTTCTCGGGCGATGCCAACCGCCCCTACGACGAGACGTGCAAGACGCGCCCGCTCGGGGTGTATGGCCGCACGAAGCTGGCAGGTGAAGCGGAAGTCGAAAAGAGCGGATGCAAAGCGCTCATTATCCGCACGGCATGGCTCTATTCGGAGTTCGGAAACAACTTCCTGAAGACGATGCTGCGGCTCACGGCCGAACGCGACCGGCTGACGGTGGTGTTCGATCAGGTCGGTACGCCGACCTATGCCGGCGATCTGGCGCAGACGATCTTCGACATCGTCGAGAGCGGCACGTATGCCGGACGCGAAGGAATCTACCACTTCTCGGACGAGGGCGTCTGCTCGTGGTACGACTTCGCCCATGCCATCGCCGCCGAAGCGGGACATACGCAATGCCGGATCGTGCCCTGCCACTCGTCGGAATACCCCTCGAAGGTGGAGCGTCCCGCCTACTCAGTGCTGGACAAGAGTAAAATCAAGGCTGCGTTCGGGGTGGAGATTCCACACTGGACGGAGTCGCTCAAACGCTGCATGAAGAACCTTAAAAAATAAACGACCATGAAAGTAGCAATGATGACCCTGCTGACGCTGGTGCTGGCAGCAGGCAATGCCGAAGCCAAGAAGTACAAGCCTGCGCCCCGCACGGCCAAGAACATCGTGATCGCCCACCGCGGATACTGGAACACGCCCGGCGCTTTCGAGAACTCGATCGCGGCGCTCGACAACGCCATGAATTTCGGCATCTACGGCAGCGAGTTCGACATCAACTTCACGGCCGACGACTCGATCGTGGTGGTTCACGGCTCGAAGCACCCCGTGGCCAAGACGCTCACGATCCAGAAGTCGGATTACGACGTGGTGCGCAACACGCTGCTGGGCAACGGCGAACAGGTGCCCACGCTGCGCGAGTATCTGCTTGCGGGTAAGAGCGATCCGTCGACGCAACTGATTCTGGAGATCAAGAAGCACCCCACACCCGAACGCGAAAACAAGATCGTGGACAAGACGATGGCAACGGTTCGGGAGCTGGGGTTGGAAAAGCGCGTGGAGTATATCTCGTTCAGCTGGAATATCTGCAGGCGGATCAAAAAAGCCGACCGGAAAGCCGTGGTTTACTATCTCAACGGTGAGAAGTCGCCCAAGGAGCTCAAGAAAGCCGGCATGGACGGACTGGACTACAGTCTGAAAGTCATCCAGAAGCATCCCGAGTGGGTGAAGCAGGCGCACGATCTGGGGCTGAAGGTCAACGTTTGGACGGTCAACGACGTGAAGGACATGCAGGCGATGCTCGATCTGGGCGTGGACTTCATCACCACGAACAACCCCGTTGAACTGAAGGCGCTGATCGGTAAATAGAGCGGCGGAACAGCGCTCTCCGATTCCGTGCCGGGTAGCGGCCGGAGCGGAGCGAACTCGAAAAAAGCGATTTTATGTCAAGAAACATTCTCATTACGGGCGGCGCAGGCTTCATCGGAAGTCATGTCGTGCGGCTCTTCGTCAACAAATATCCCGAGTACAGCATCGTCAATCTCGACAAACTGACTTATGCGGGAAATCTGGCCAATCTGAAGGATGTGGAGGCGGCCGGCAACTACCGATTCGAGCGGTGCGACATCTGCGATTACGAAGCGGTGCTGGCCATCTTCCGTAAATACGATATCGACGGGGTGATCCATCTGGCCGCCGAGTCGCACGTCGACCGTTCGATCAGGGATCCCTTCACCTTCGCACGCACCAACGTGATGGGTACGCTCGCGCTCCTGCAGGCCGCCCGCGTGCACTGGAACGGCGACTGGGAGGGGAAACGCTTCTACCACATCTCGACCGACGAGGTCTACGGCGCATTGCAGTTCGACGGCACGCTCTTCACCGAGACGACCAAGTACGACCCGCACTCGCCCTACTCGGCCTCGAAGGCGTCGTCCGACCACTTCGTGCGGGCGTTTCACGACACCTACGGGATGCCGACGCTGGTGACGAACTGCTCGAACAACTACGGACCCTATCAGTTTCCCGAGAAGCTGATTCCGCTGTTCATCAACAACATCCGTCATGGGAAGCCGCTGCCCGTCTACGGCAAGGGCGAGAACGTCCGCGACTGGCTCTACGTGGTCGACCATGCGCGGGCCATCGACACGATTTTCCATCGCGGCAAGGCGGGCGACACCTACAACATCGGCGGGTTTAACGAGTGGCGCAACATCGACCTGATTCGGGTGGTGATCCGCACCGTCGACCGGCTGCTGGGGCGTCCCGAAGGGGCCTCGGAGCATCTGATTACCTATGTCACCGACCGCGCGGGACACGATCTGCGCTATGCGATCGACTCCCGCAAGCTCAAGGAGGAGCTGGGATGGGAGCCTTCGCTGCAATTCGAGGAGGGCATCGAGAAGACGGTGCGCTGGTATCTCGACAACCAGGAGTGGATGGACAACATCACCTCAGGCGAGTACCAGAACTACTACGAAGAGATGTATCGCAACCGGTAATTCAGCCGCGAGGCGAACCGACATCGAAGGCTGTCCGGCATTTGTCGGACAGCCTTTTTCGTCGGGCGACGGGAAGAGCCGTCTCTTTCTGCCACCCTGCCCCGATCGGTGCATCGGCATCGGATTCGCACAACTTGCGGCTGCGTGCGGCGGGTCGCCATTCGCCGCCGCCGAATCGGAGACGAACGGGACTGATTATTTTCCTATGGAAATTTGTTTTTCGGGAAAATTATCCTACCTTTGCACCTGCCACGGAGTTCATCGGACACGCCCGATCCCGGGAACGGTTTGCATTGTCTTTGCATTGCATCGGCAGGAAGAGGGAGTCGAATTGATTCCGTGAATGAAACGAATGAATACGATGCTGAAATTAATGAGTCTTGCGATGGCACTGGCCCTCACGGTCAATGCAGCGCATGCGGCGGGGCCGCGACAACAATCGAAAACAAAAAAAATTATGGTACAGGAGTTAACGCTGGATCAGTTCCAGCAGAGGATTTACAATCTGTCCGACGCGAATGCGGCGTCGGAGCTGAAGTATCTGGGTGAAAAACCTGCGATCGTCGATTTCTACGCTTCGTGGTGCGGCCCCTGCCGGATGGTGGCGCCGATTCTCGAGGAGCTTGCAGCCGAGTACGAGGGGCGGATCGTCGTGTATAAGGTGAACACCGAAAAGGAACCCGATCTGGCTGCGGCGTTCGGCATACGCAGCATTCCGTCGATTCTGTTTATCCCGAAAAGCGGCAAGCCGCAGATGCTGCAGGGAGCGATGCCCAAGGATGCCTTCAGGAAGGCGATCGAGCAGTATCTGCTGAAGTGATCCGATGAATACGCTTTGCCGGATCCGCGAGGTGTCGCGCGCCGTCGCCGAGTTCGAACAGCGATTCGAACGGGAGTACGGCCTGACGATGAACGAAGGCGTGCTGCTCTGTTGTCTCGACCGGTATGGCGAACGCTCGTCGGGCGAGATCGCCGAGGCGCTGCAACTGACCTGTTCGAATGCGTCGAAAGTGATCCGGTCGGTGGAGAGCCGAGGGTTCATCAACCGTAAATTGGGCACGGACGACAAACGTCAGATGTACTTCTCGCTCACCCCGCAGGGGCGGGCCGAACTCAGCCGTCTGCATCCGTGTGCCGTTGCGATGCCGGAGTTGCTGCAACGGCTTCTCGAAGAGGAGTGACCGTAGAACGGGGATCGGAAAGCCCCGATCCCCGTTCTGCGGTCGTCGGGAGCCGAATCGGATCGTTATTTATGCTTGATGCGTTTGTTGCGCTGGCGTTCCAGCCGCGCCTGGTATCGGGCTTTCTGCATGCAGCGATACTCCTTGAGCAACGCCGGAAAATTTTCGGCTTCCTTGAGCTTCACGAGATTGCGGAACGTGTTTTCGCACATGGCATGGCTCTTCAGTATCACGTTGAAATAGATCTCGGTCAGCGACTTGTCTCCGCGCTTCAGAATCGGTTGGACGATCTGCTGGATTTCGAAGGCTGCGCCGAGACGGCGGAGATGGTTTGCATCAGGAAGTTTCTTCATACGTTTTTGATTTAAAATCATATCAAAAATCGCAAAACAAAAGCGCTGCGTCAACCAAAATCCCAAAACTTGGTACAGGAAATTTCATGCGGCACCTCTTCGCGGCGCGTAAATGTAATATTGCATGTAAGTTACCGTGCCGGACCGGAACACGACGGCGAATGCCGCGAAGAGCCTACCGGGCGTCCGCTCATGAGGCGGGTGCAAAAAAAACGCCCGAATCGCTTCGGGCGTCGTTCCGGTGGAGATGGCGGGAGTCGAACCCGCGTCCAAACAAGGAACCCAACTGCTTTCTACACGCTTAGCCGACCGTTTCATCCTTCTACCCGAGCCCGGCAGGCGGCAGCCTAACTCAAGTCCCAGCCTCTTGATTTCGCACGACACCCGAGGCGCTGCGCCGCGCTATCTCTAAATGAATGATACCCCGTATGAAGAGCGGTTAAAGAGCGGAACCACCCTTCGGGATACTCGTCGCCGAACCGCCTGGGGCCCGGCGATTAAGCCAATTTTCCCTGAAAATTAGGCAGCGAGTGCATAGCTATTATTGCCATTTGTAGTTTGAGCATCGGGATTAACGAGCCGCCACACAGCGCTCGACGTGCTTACAATCAAACTCTGCCTGCTGTCAAAACCGGTCATCCCCTTCCTTTCGGACGGGACTTTCGCGGGAAAGTTCCATTGAAAGATGGTGCAAAGATAGTGCAAAGCGGCCGCAAATGCAAATTTATCTCTCCCTTATCGGGCCTTGCCGTGGCGGATCGGGCTCGGATGCGCTTTTTTCGGACGAAATGCCCCCTATCCCGTGAAAAAACGCTATCTTTGACCTTACTTTAACGAAAACAATGTTATGAGCGGAAAACGCGTTATCGAGTTGAAAGACGTCGCAATCTATCACGCCGAAAGTCCGTTCGGCAAACAGTCGGCCGAACGGTTGCTGCGCTCCGGCGAACTGGTGCTTTCGGAGGTGAATATCTCGGTCGACGAAGGCGAATTCGTCTACCTGATCGGTCGTGTGGGAAGCGGTAAAAGCACATTGCTCAAAACTTTATATGCCGATGTGCAACTGTTTGCAGGAAAGGGAACTGTCGTCGGATTCGACCTGCGTACGCTGCGCCGCCGCCAGGTCCCCTATCTGCGCCGTCGGATCGGCATCGTCTTCCAGGACTACCAACTGCTGACCGACCGCAACGTGTTCCAGAACCTCTACTACGTGATGCGGGCAACGGGCTGGCGCTCCGAGACGGAGATCCGCCGCCGCATCGACGAAGTGCTGCAACTGGTCGGACTGGAGGCGAAACACTATAAGATGCCGTTCGAACTCTCGGGCGGCGAGCAGCAGCGTCTCGTCATCGCCCGTGCGCTTCTGAACAAGCCCCGCCTGCTGCTGGCCGACGAACCGACGGGGAATCTCGACCCCGTGACGGCCGACGGCATCATGCGTCTGTTCCGCACCATCGCCGGCAGCGGGTGTGCGGTGGTGATGTCGACGCACAATACGAATCTCATCGAGGAGTATCCCGCCCGCACGATCGTCTTCGAGAAGGGGCGGGTCAAGGAGGTCGACATGCAGGCGCTTCTGGAGCGGATCTGACCAGCGCGCAAAGGCGTCCGAATTCGTCACCCGGGCTTGCAGGTGTCGCAAAAGAGTCGTATATTTGTACGTTAATTTAACAACGAAGGAATGAGTACTGAAGAAGTGAAACAGGAGAAGGAGTATTCCGCGTCGAGCATTCAGGTGCTGGAGGGGCTGGAGGCCGTGCGCAAGCGTCCGGCCATGTATATCGGCGACATCGGCGAAAAGGGACTCCATCATCTGGTATATGAGGTGGTCGACAACTCGATCGACGAGGCGCTGGCCGGCTACTGCACGGATATCGAAGTGACGATCAACGAGGACGGGTCGATCTCCGTGCGCGACAACGGCCGAGGCATCCCCACCGACTACCACGAGAAGGAGGGGCGTTCAGCGCTCGAAGTCGTGCTGACCGTGCTCCACGCCGGCGGTAAGTTCGACAAGGGAAGCTACAAGGTCTCGGGCGGTCTGCACGGTGTCGGCGTGTCGTGCGTCAACGCCCTCTCGACGCTGCTCATCGCCGAGGTGCACCGCGACGGCAAGATCTTCCGCGAGAGGTTCAGCCGAGGCGTGCCCACGTCGCAGTTGGAGATCGTCGGCGAATGCTCCGACCGCGGTACGACGATTACGTTCAAGCCCGACGGCGAGATCTTCACCCACACCACGGAGTACAAATACGAGATTCTGTCGAACCGTCTGCGCGAACTGGCCTTCCTGAACAAAGGCATTCAGCTCACGATCACCGACAAACGGGTCAGGGACGAACAGGGCGAGTGTCTGAGCGAGACGTTCCTTTCGAAAGACGGGCTGAAGGAGTTCGTCCAGTACCTCGATGCCACGCGCGGCGAGCCGATCGTCGAGTCGATCATCTATCTCGACACCGAGAAGAATGGCGTGCCGGTCGAGGTGGCCATGCAATACAATGATTCGTTCTCGGAGAACGTCCACTCGTACGTCAACAACATCAACACGATCGAGGGCGGCACGCACCTCACGGGTTTCCGCCGTGCGCTGACCCGCACGCTCAAGAAATACGCCGATGACTCGGGGATGCTCGCCAAGCTGAAGTTCGACATCAGCGGCGACGACTTCCGCGAGGGCCTCACGGCCGTCATCTCGGTGAAGGTCGCCGAACCGCAGTTTGAGGGGCAGACCAAGACCAAGCTCGGCAACGACGAGGTGGCCGCTTCGGTCGATCAGGCCGTTTCGGAGGCGCTGTCGAACTACCTGGAGGAAAACCCGAAGGATGCCAAGGCGATCGTGAGCAAGGTGGTGCTGGCCGCGCAGGCGCGCCATGCGGCCCGCAAGGCGCGCGAAGCCGTGCAGCGCAAGACGCCGCTGTCGGGCGCCGGTCTGCCGGGCAAGCTGGCCGACTGTTCGAGCCGCGACCGGTCGATCGCCGAAATCTTCTTCGTCGAGGGTGACTCGGCAGGCGGCACGGCCAAGCAGGGCCGCGACCGCAACTTCCAGGCCATCATGCCGCTGCGCGGTAAGATTCTCAACGTCGAGAAGGCCCAGGAGCACAAGATGTGGGAGAACGAGGAGATCAAGAACATGTTCCAGGCGCTCGGCGTCACCATCGGAACCGAGGAGGACAGCAAGGCGCTCAATCTCGAGAAGCTGCGCTACGACAAGATCATCATCATGACCGATGCCGACGTCGACGGAAGCCACATCGCCACGCTGATGCTGACGTTCTTCTTCCGCAAGATGAAGGAGCTCATCGAGAACGGTCACGTCTACATCGCCACCCCGCCGCTCTATCTGGTCAAGAAGGGCAAGCAGGAGCGTTACTGCTGGACGGACGAGGAGCGCGACCAGATTTCTGCCGAGTTCGGCAAAGGCGCGCATATCCAGCGCTACAAAGGTCTGGGTGAGATGTCCGACGTGCAGTTGTGGGAGACGACGATGAATCCCGACACGCGCATTCTGCGGCAGGTCTCGATCGAGAACGCCGCCGAGGCCGACCGCGTCTTCTCGATGCTCATGGGCGACGACGTGCCGCCCCGACGCGAGTTCATCGAACGCCACGCCACCTACGCCAATATCGACGCATAGTTGCAGGAGGAGTTGCCCCGAGGGGCGGCTCCTCTTTTGTATGACACACGATAAACGATTCACCATGGATGTAACGATCATCGGCGTCGCCGGCGGCACGGGTTCCGGCAAAAGCACGCTCGTTAAGCGGTTGCAGGAGGCATTCAAGGACGACGACGTCGCCACGCTGTGCCACGATTACTACTACAAGGCGCATCCCGAACTGACCTACGAGGAGCGCACGAAGCTCAATTACGACCATCCGCAGGCTTTCGACACGCACATGATGGTCGAACATATCCGCGCGCTGAAGAACAACGTGCCGATCGCCCACCCCGTCTACTCGTTCGTCGAGCACGACCGGCTGGTCGAAACGGTTGCCGTCAAGCCCTCGAGGGTGATTATCGTCGACGGCATTCTGATCTTCGAGAACAAGGCGCTGCGCGAGCTGATGGACATCAAGGTCTATGTCGACACCGATGCCGACGTGCGTCTGGCACGCCGTATCCTGCGCGACGTCTGCGATCGCGGCCGTACGATGGAGTCGGTCATCAACCAGTACATCACCACCGTCAAGCCGATGCACGAGGAGTTCGTCGAACCGTCGAAGAAGTATGCCGACGTCATCATCCCCGAGGGCGGGTTCAATTCGGTGGCTGTGGCGATGCTCATCCAGAACATCCGGTCGCTGATCGCCGCGAAATAACCGGTCGCACCGTCCGAACTCCGAGGCCGATCCGTTCGCGGACGGTCTCTTTCGTATCCCGAGGGCCAGTTGCACCGAATTCCGGCTTTTGCACTCGCTTTGCACGAATCCCCTCGGATGAATCGTTCGAACATGAAACACAAACTCCCGTCGATACTGCGCCGTCCCCTGTCGTGGGTCACCGCCCGCTGCGAGCGCCGGCGTGCCGTCACTCCCGCGTGGGCGCTGCGGTTCCTCACCGAGCGCGGGTTCGATCCGCAGCCGGATGCCGATGGCAACCTGCTGTTTCGGGTCAACTCGATGAAATACGTACTTCATCTCAGCGAGCGC